>JAKSBX010000034.1 GCA_022360905.1 Chromatiales bacterium | reverse complement strand
TGTCAAAAGAAAGTCGGTTGAAAGTTGTATCAATGCAGCCGAAGAGACGCTGAAGAGCAGTTTGCATGAGGCCGGAATGCCGGCAAAACTCTCTTTGGAAAAAGTTTACCGGCAGAGTCGGGTGGTGAAACCGCCACACTCCTGGGATAAAGAGATACTCGATTCGTTCGATATGTGGGTCAAGCAGGCGGATGGCCCGGTGAGCAGAAGAGTCAAACATGAAGACCAGCAAAGCAGTGACGGCATTGCGGGCAAGTGGCACCAGCTTCGCGATCAATTGAAAAGCAAGTTCACATCCTTAAGTAAAAAGTCACCGGCAAAACACAGCCGTGACCGGAAATTGTCATCTTCACACAATTGAGCTGATTGGATTCGTGTTAACAGGCCCTAGGGTCCACTGCGTACATCCTGTACGCAGTGGCCGTCAAACCTGTTTATAATCCTGCTCAGACCGGTTGTGCTGACATGCTCTCATTGTGCTGAGTGATCCCCTTGGGACAGAACATCCGCAGTTGGTTTTTCAACCGGTGGATAGAGTTCATTCAGCGGCAGGGATTTTCCATTCTCGATCACCATTCTGGCATGAAACCTTTTCAGTTCACGAGGTTCTTTAACCCCGCAGGAGTGGGCCAGTAAACCGACTTCATAGCTCATGTTCTTCACATAGTTGGCAACTCGCCGAGCCTTTTCGGTGGAGACCAGGCCACGCTGAAGTTTCTTGTTATGGGTGGTGATTCCGGTTGGGCAGGTGTTTTTATTACATTGCAAAGCTTGTATGCAGCCCAAGGCAAACATGAACCCCCTGGCTGAAACCACAAAGTCAGCGCCGATCGCCAGCGCCCAAGCAACACCGGCCGGGGTGATCAGCTTGCCTGAACAGATCACCTTGATGCGACTTCTCAGGCCATACTCACAGAGCATATCGACCACCATTGGCAAGCTTTCTTGCAGGGTCAGCCCTACGTAATCCATGAGTGCCATCGGTGCGGCACCTGTACCACCGTCCGCGCCGTCAATGGTTATGAAATCGGGGGCACAATCATCGCCCCGCTGGATGATCCTTTCACATAGGGTTTCAAGCCAGCCATAGGCGCCAACTACCGTTTTAAAACCCACCGGCTTTCCTGTGACACGTCGTATGCGTTGAATCATGTCCAGCAGCTCATCCGGATTATTGATATCAGGATGTCGGTTGGGACTGATTGCATCTGTGCCTACCTTGATGCCGCGGATCTCTGCGATCTCCTCAGTGACTTTAGCGGCGGGAAGAATACCTCCCTTGCCGGGTTTCGCACCTTGGCTGAGTTTTATTTCAAACATCCGTACACACTCATGGGCCGCGACCTGTCGAAGTTTCTCATCTGACAGTGCGCCATGTTCATCTCTGACACCGAACTTCGCCGTGCCGATTTGAAATACCAGGTCAGCGCCGCCTTCCAGATGGTAAGGAGAGAGACCGCCTTCTCCTGTATTCATCCAGCAACCTGCCGCTTTAGCGCCCAAGGAGAGGGCTCTGACTGCCGGTGCGGAGAGGGCGCCGTAGCTCATCCCGGAAATATTGATTAATGAGTCGGTTTTATAAGGGGTCTTGCAATCCGGTCCTATGACCACCGCTTGAGTCGGTACCGCATCCTCACCAAGGGTCGGGTAGGGACAGTTTACAAAGAGTATTGAGCCGGAGTGACGCAGATCCCGTGTCGAGCCGAAACCGATGGTGTTGTTGACGTCTTTGGCTGCCCGGTAGACCCAGGATCGCTCTGCTCGGTTGAAGGGCAGCTCCTCTCGGTCCATGGCGAAAAAATATTGGCGGAAAAACTCTCCCAGATGTTCGAAGAAGTAACGGAATCGTCCGATTACCGGGTAGTTTCGTCGAATGGTCTGACGGGTTTGTGTCACATCGATCACATAGATCACTGCAACGGTTAAGACCGCCATGCCAATCAGAAAAATGAAGATAACCGTTAGTATTTCAATAAAACCAAAAAACCAGCTTTCTGCGAGTGTCGTCATCATAGTTATTCTCTCCTCCTGATATAGGGTACGGCCGATCGACGTTGTTGGATGTGGCTAATCAAATTTATTTGTTGGTCCTAACCTGGAGGATGTTCAGGGTTAAAAACCGTTTGTCGCTTTCTATGTAAGTGTATTACCTGCTGACGAACAGAGGGGATGGAGTTGTTATGGCTTTTTCCGTATGGATTCGTGTTAACAGGCCCTAGGGTTAACACGGATAGGGTAATTCCTAGCTTGTTGAGGATAGTTGAAAATGGTCTATTGGGCATCAGTTGCCACCCGATCTGCAAATAAGGAGTGTTTCAATGACGTTTTTTTCACCAACCAATGCTATGAATGCCGCTGGTCTCTGCTCCCTGTTGAGCAACGCCGGCAATCAGCAATTTTGTCTGCCTTCTCTATTCAAAATTCGCTGCATGTTTCAACCTCAGGGGCAAGCAATGAACTCCATTATGGCGGGCGGCTGTGTCAGACCCGACATACAGATGAACATGCCAGGTCGTCCACCCCAGTGTCCACCAGAACCGTCCTGCCCCGAGGAACCTCAGTGTCCTGTTGAACAGGAGTGGACAGTTTGTCAGCAGGAGAATGGTCGGGCAACCATCGATCTCGGTGATCAATACGAACTCGAATTGAATGAAAACAAGTCACAAGTGATCATTCGCAACAAGGCGAATGGTGAAGAGACCAACATCTGGGGTGACCCCCATGTGGATTGGAACGGGGATGGAAAAACCGATGTGGATTTTTGGGGTAAGACCACATTCCAACTGGAAGACGGTACCAAGATCACCATCGATACAGAAAAGTGGAAAGGCAACGAAGATATGTATGTCGCCAACGAGCTGACCATCACCAAAGGGGATAAGGTGATACAGGTCACCGGACTGAGTCAGAACGAGGTAGGGGACATGCAGATCAACCAGAGTGACCGGGGAGGTCAACTCATGGACCTGCTGGTGACTGACGGCTTCGTGGTGAAGGAAAACGCCTGTGGCGAGGGCTGGATCAATCCAAAGACCGGTGAGATGGCCACTCAGGAGGATTTCAATGTCACCAAACCCGGGGCTGAAAAACCCTATGAGTTTTGCCAGGACTTCGGTCGGGCTTTAGGGCTGTTTCTGGTGACGGGCCTGATGGACTGGAGCTGGAATAAGTGAGGCT
>JAKSBX010000035.1 GCA_022360905.1 Chromatiales bacterium | reverse complement strand
TTTAAATCTTGAATAGATTAATTACTTAAGAAAAAAAACGATCGGACGAAAGCATATTTACAATTTAACGTGATTTATTCACAAAATTTCGTTGTATTCGTCATAAATTTATAGTTTTTGTTGTAATAAATTGTCATAAGGTGTTGTTCTTATGCTCATCTCGAACTATATTATGCAAGTCTATTCAATCATATAGGAGTACCAATGGCACTTAAGAAAACAGTAAAAAAGCGTCGTAGAGCAAAAAGAAAAGTTGTTTCCATGGAAACAATTACAGATGCTTTGCAAGCCGACATTAATCTTTCTGCAGCAAACAAACGTGCACTGAGCAGATTATCTAAAGCTGAAAAAGCATTGGAGCGTCAAGACAAATTGCTTGAGACCAATAGCGAGCGTGTAGCGAAAGCTCGTGCCGCAGTAAGCGGTGCAAAGACTCCAGCCAGTAAAGCAAAAGCTAAAGAGCGACTGAGTGCTGCTCAAGACAAGCTGAAGCAGGTTAAGGCTGATCGTAGTGCACTGGTCAGTGAGCAAAGCAAGGCGGTTCGTCTGGCAAAGGGGCTTTACAAAGCCATGCAATCTGCACGGGCGAAAATGGTCAAAGACTTTGAGAAGAGTGCGAAATCTCTTGAAAAGGCTGTTGACTCACAACGCCGTCGACGTCGCAGAACCAAGAAAAAAGTGGCTGCCGCTGCCGAATAAGCTGGCAATTCATGAAGAATTGAGTTCACTGTCTTGGCCTGCCAGGGCAGTGAATCCCTCTCCCCTACCTCAAGCACCCCACCTGAATACCATTAACAGATAAAACCGCGGCAGGTACCATTTTTACACCTGATGGGATATAGCGGTAACTGGCCTTGACCGATGCTCCGCTGGGAATAAAACAACACTAGCAACCGTTTTCAGTCGCCGTGAAAGGTAGAACTTAAACGTTACTCCCAACTATTTCGTCCCCAGCTTACGGTGGGTCATGTAGCGACTAACCTTTCGATAGATCAGTTTCTCTAACTCCACCAAAAACAGCACACTTGAAGCGACCAATACAATCACAAACCACATACCTGCTGTTATTGGAGCCGTTCCAAACAGGTACTGCAGCTGCGGCAGGTAGGTAAATCCCAATTGGAAAATCAGCAATAATCCGATTGCATAGAGTACGTAGCGATTGCCTGTAAATCCGCCCCAGTTCAATATGGGAGCTGTAATATAGCGAGAATTGAACAGGTAGAAGATCTCAAACATTACCAGAGTATTGACTGCAATGGTTCTCGATTCTTCAATACTCATTCCCTGTTCCTGAGCCATTATGAACAGACCGAAGGTTCCAGCTGTGAGAATCGTTGCCACAAAAAGGATACGCCAAAGCAGAAATGGGGTTAGCAGTGGCTCACCGGCCTTTCGTGGTTTGCGGCGCATGACACCCGGCTCTGAAGGTTCAATAGCCAGCGCCAACGCCAGGGTCACTGCGGTAATCATATTTACCCATAGAATCTGCACGGGCGTCAGTGGAAGTTGATTGAATCCGAGTACAATAGCCGCCAGAATGATTAAAGCCTCTCCACCGTTTGTCGGTAATATGAAGAGTATCGCCTTCTGCAAATTGTCGTAAACGGTTCTTCCCTCCTCTACCGCAGAGATGATCGAGGCAAAGTTATCATCGGCAAGTACCATCTCGGAAGCCTCTTTTGCTGCCTCAGTACCATTCTGTCCCATTGCTGTTCCCACGTCCGCACGCTTCAACGCCGGGGAGTCATTAACGCCGTCACCTGTCATGGCAACAATCTGACGCTGATCCTGTAGCAGGGAAACAAGCCTCAACTTATGCTCAGGGCTTACCCGGGCAAACACGTCGACATCCATGACACGATCGCTCAGTTGCTGATCATCCATCTGGTCGAGCTCTTGCCCGGTCAGCGCATCCTGGCTATTCGTCAGATGTAATTGTCGGGCAATGGCCAGTGCGGTCGCGCTATGATCACCAGTTATCATTTTGACCCTGATGCCCGCCTGTTGGCACTGTTTTATCGACTCGATGGACTCAGCTCTAGGCGGATCGATCAAGCCGAACATGCCCAGCAGAATCATACCGTGCTGCACATCCTGAAAATCCAGCTCAACCTTATCGATGGGAGTTGGTTTGATCGCAATGGCCAATACACGCTGTCCCTGTTTCGCCATCTCATCGATCTGTTCCAACCAACGTTGTTGGTCCAAAGGCTCGTCACCGGTCAAGGTTCTCTGTAATCGGCATATTTCCAACAGTTTTTCGGGGGCACCTTTGACAATGATAAACGCACCACCACTGTGACTGTGATGAAGCGTTGCCATGAAGCGATGCTCAGATTCAAAGGGTATCAGGTCGGAACGTGGATGCTGTTTGTTGGCCACGACCGTATCAAGACCGGCTTTGACGCCGGCAACCAGCAACGCACCTTCCATGGGGTCTCCATGAACCCGCCATTCACTATCCTCAACCTGCTGCAGGGAAGCATCGTTGCACAACACCGCCGCTCTAACCACTTCACCAAGTTGCGGTTGATCTTCGACCTGGATCGCTTGACCATTTAGGTTGAGCGAGCCATGTGGATCATATCCATCACCGGTAACGGTATAACTGGCCTGGCAGGTAACAATGGTGCGCACGGCCATTTCATTGCGTGTCAGAGTACCCGTCTTGTCCGAACAGATAACCATCACCGATCCCAAAGTCTCAACAGCAGGCAGTTTTCTGATGATCGCATTTCGTTTTGCCATACGCTGAACACCGATTGCCAGAGTGATGGTCATAATCGCCGGCAACCCTTCAGGAATAGCGGCAACAGCAAGACTGACAGAGGCGAGAAACATCTCTGACGCACTGTAATCCTGTAACAATATGCCGAATAGAAAAGTGATCAGAGCAACGGCCAGAATACCGAAGGTAAGCCAGCGACCGAATTGAGCCATCTGTTGCAACAATGGTGTTGTTGTGGATTTCACTTCGGCAACCAGTGAGCCGATCCGACCGATTTCGGTGTTGATACCCGTTGCCACCACCACCCCTCTACCCTGTCCATGAGTCACCAGGGTTCCTGAGTAGGCCATATTTGTCCGATCACCAAGCGGGGCATCCCTTTCAAGTATCTGGGTAGTCTTTTCAACCGCCATCGATTCCCCGGTCAACGCGGATTCTTGCAGCTGAAGCCCTTTAGCCCGAAATAGCCTCAGGTCAGCAGGCACCCGATCCCCCGATTGCAATAGCACGACATCCCCAACAACCAGCTGTTCAGCATCAACAGTAAGCTGAGCTTCATCCCGTAACACCATGGCGTGTGGCGATAGCATCTGGCGAATGGCATTCAGGGCATTTTCAGCCTTACCTTCTTGGAGATAGCCGATCAAAGCATTGATCACCACGACGCCGAAAATAACGCTGGCATCGAGCCAATGCTGCAGCAGTGCGGTAACTATCCCCGCGACGATCAATACGTAGATCAGCAAATTATGGAATTGATAGAGAAAACGCTTCCATGCAGGCACCGGCTCCGGCTCGGGAAGCCGATTCGCACCGTAGCGATCATAATGCTTTTTAGCCTGGTCACTCGACAAGCCGGATTCGTCCGACTCAAATCGTTCAAACACCTCTTTAAACTCAGAAGCATGCCAGTGATCTTCGAGTTGCGGGGAATTTTCTTGCTGAGCTGAATTTTTATTCTTGGTTTTCTTTATAACTCTATACAGGCTGAAGATGACAACGAATACACACAACAGCGCCAGGCTGTTCCACCATACATCACTAAACATGATCAGACTCTCTTATCACTTCTGATCGACAAACCTACTGACACGTAACGTGCAAACAGTGGCTGGAAGTTCAAATCCATGATATCTCAGTATATAAACAGCGTACTGCCTGCTCAGAATCTCTGCATCGCAAGCAACAGCAGGATTTACTCACGATTAATAGCCCTAACTCATCCATTATAATAAAGATCCTGATGACTATTTGGAATAAATAGTTTTTTGGGTTAAAGGTAATCACAGCAGAGGTTGTTATAACTGGAACCACTTCAACAACAATGTTTTACAGGCGGATTATCACTCGGCATCCGGTCCCGGGATGGCCACCCGTCAGGATTTCCCCTTGTGAAAAGCCACACTCTTAATAGTATATTCAATTATTCTAATTAATAATCAGTGCCTTAGTCAATAGTCGACAAATTAACTTAGTTATTGCGTTTTAGTTGGTTTATGACTTATTCTTCTGACGTAGGGCCTATTTAATAAGTACTAGATCAATAAAACGACGCCTAGCAGAATCCGGCCGTCACTGATGTGCGGAATAGCAGATGATCCTAAGGGATAGTCAAAACAGTGATTCTGATGAAGCAGTTCTCATCATAAATCCGAATCGAAACCTTACTTGGCGGCAGTCCAAGTGGGTGTTCCTCTTTTTTGCCTTTTGCTGCTCCGCAGTTGCTGCTTATTTCTACTCGATTGGCGCCTGGCTGGTGTTGCCATTTGCCGGCCTGGAGATTCTCCTGATCGGCATTGCCATCTATTGCCAAAGCTGCTGTGCACATAGCCAACAGATCATCCGAATAGACAGTAACCATGTCAGAGTCATCGATCGCGGTCGATTTGAATCGGAAAAGTGTTTTCACAAAGCCTGGCTGAAGATCATCAGAAACCGTGACCCCAGTGGCTGGTACCCAAGCCGCCTGTTGATCGGTTCCCATGGACAATTCGTAGAGGTAGGAAAGTATTTGATTGAAGAGGAGCGAGAAACACTCGCCCACAACCTGAAAAGTGCAATCGAGGGCATCTGAGCCGTATGAAGTTCAATAACAATTTCAAGCGACAGGATCATCATCCCATGTCGGTAACAGAGCAGCTGATCCAAAACCAATCATACAAGCTTAAAGCGACATCATTAACGGGTATTGCCGTTGCCGGTCTGTTTTTTGCCGACAAATGCAAAGCGGAATATGGTATTAACTTCCCTCCTCCGGCGGCGGATGTTGCCCAGGAGATCTATAACATCCATATGTTGACGATGCAGATCGCAACCGTACTGTTGCTGATCGTTTTCGGCTTCGTCTTCTACTCCCTCTACTATCATCGTAAAAGCCGGGGATTTGAGGCGGATCAGAATTTCCATAACTCCTGGTTTGGCAACTGGTCTTGGGTTGTTGTGCCGGTGATGGTACTGGGAGTGGATCTCACCATTGCCGGGAAAGCCGATGCAGTATTGAAAAAAGTCTGGGATGTACCGAAAGAGGAGAATATTCTGGATGTCAAAGTCACCGGCCATCAATGGTGGTGGGAGTTCGACTATCTGGATCATGACATCAAGGTGGAAAGCCGCTATGTACCGGAAAAGGATTCCGGGGATCTCTACCTGAGAGAGGTAGATAATCGTCTGGTTTTACCGACCGGACAGAAAATTCGCTTTTTGCATACCTCGGCTGATGTATTACACGCCTTCTGGGTACCTGAACTGGCTGTTAAGAAGGATGCCATCCCCGGCTATGTCACCGAAACCTGGGCTGAGCTCAACAGAGAAGGTGTCTTCCGTGGTCAATGTGCAGAACTTTGCGGTACCTGGCACTCCCGTATGCCCATCGTGGTTGAATCTGTCTCGCCTCAACAGTTTGCCGCCTGGGTTGACGACCAAAAAGCCATCAAGGTCGCAGCGGCGGCTGAAGCCAGTGCAGACAAGACCTGGAGCATGGATGAGTTGATGGCGAAAGGAAAAACCTTATACGAAACGAAATGTGGCGCCTGCCATCAGGTTACCGGCCTGGGTTTACCGCCCGCCTTCCCGGCATTGAAAGGTTCGGCCATGGTAACCGGTCCAATAGAAGCCCATCTGGAGATCGTTATCAAAGGTAAAGAGGGTACAGCCATGCAACCCTGGGGCTCACTGAACGATCTTGAAATTGCAGCAATCGTGACCTACGAACGAAATGCCTGGGACAACAATTCAGGCGATGTGGTGCAACCTTCAGATGTGAAGCAGGCGAGATAGAGGAGAGTTTGAACATGACCACAACCACCTTAAACCACGATGAAGCGCATCATCACGATATGCCAACAGGTTGGCGACGTTGGCTGTTCAGCACCAACCATAAAGATATCGGGACCCTTTATCTTCTGTTTGCTCTGACGATGCTGTTTCTCGGTGGCGCAAGCGCCATGTTGATCCGTTTGGAGCTGTTCCAACCGGGTATCCAGTTGCTTGATCCGGATCTCTACAACAACCTGGTAACCAACCACGCCCTAATTATGATATTCGGTGCGGTCATGCCAGCTGCTGCAGGCCTGGCCAACTGGATGATTCCAATGATGATCGGTGCACCGGACATGGCGTTGCCAAGGATGAACAATCTCAGCTTCTGGATTCTTCCTGCGGCCGCAACCATGTTGATTCTCTCTTTCGTGGTACCCTTCTTCCCAGGTGGTGGTACACAGATCAATACCGGATGGACCCTCTATCCACCGCTATCGGTTCAGGTTGGCATGTCGATGGATTTTCTGATCTTCGCGATCCATCTACTGGGTATATCCTCTGTATTGGCCTCGATCAATATCATCGTCACACTGTTGAATATGCGTGCACCCGGTATGACACTGATGACCATGCCGATGTTCTGCTGGACTTGGCTGGTAACTGCATTTCTGCTGATTCTAGTTGTACCTGTGCTTGCCGGCGGTGTCACAATGCTGCTGTTTGACAGGCATTTCGGTACCAGCTTTTTTGATGCAGCCGGCGGTGGAGACCCGGTGTTGTTTCAACATCTGTTCTGGTTCTTCGGCCATCCTGAGGTCTACATACTGCTGCTGCCCTCAATCGGTGTCCTCTCCCATGTCATACCCGCATTCTCCCGTAAGCCCCTATTCGGCTATAAGTCGATGGTTGGCGCCATGTTGACGGTAGCCACGATCGGTATGGTGGTTTGGGCCCATCATCAATACACCGTTGGTATGTCACTGGGCGCGGTAACCTACTTTATGATCGGTACCATTCTGATCTCCATCCCGGTGGGTTTGATGATCTTCAACTTCATCGCCACCATGTGGCGCGGTGCAATGACCTTTGAAACCCCGATGCTATTTGCTGTGGCTATTATACTGATGTTCACTTTTGGTGGTTTGAGCGGTGTGATGCTGGCTGTGGTACCTGCCGATATGCAGTATCACGACAGTATGTTCGTGGTGGCCCATTTCCACTATGTATTGATGCCTGGCGCCGTGTTCGGACTGTTTGCCGGTGTTTTCTACTGGCTGCCCAAGTGGACAGGCCACATGTACGACGAGACCCTGGGCAAGATCTTTTTCTGGACCAATGTGATCGGTTTCAACATCACCTTCTTCCCGCAGCATTTTCTTGGCCTGGCAGGCATGCCACGCAGAATTGTCGACTACAACATGATGTTTACCGAGTTCAATGTCATCTCGAGTGTCGGCGCGATCATTTTCGGCCTTAGCCACCTGCTGTTGCTCTATATCGTCATTAAAACCATTCGTGGCGGAAAGAAAGCTGAAAGCAGAGCCTGGGAAGGCGCCAAAGGCCTGGAATGGGAGTTGGATTCACCACCGGCATTTCACACATGGACCGTAGCTCCACAAATCAAATAGAAACACTAGGAGTGGTAATGAGAATACCGAAATATCAAACACCGGAGTTGAGAAACAAGAACGTCCGCCTGGCCTGGGTGCTGGGTGGTATGGCGATTTTCTTCCTGGTTACCTCCTTTCCATTTTGGACCGGCCTGTTTCGCATCGTAGGCACCCAGGCAATGCCATGAACGCGCGTACCGGAGAAAACAAGAACCTTCGCACTACCCTACTGCTAAGTGGCCTGGTGGTGGGCATGTTCGGTTTTGGTTTCGCTCTGGTACCGCTGTATGACCTGTTTTGTGAAGTGACGGGCACACAGTCCCTGTCTCAACGAAAAATCGACGCAGCTGATCGGCAAGTCGTCAAACAAGTTGATCAAAACAGATGGGTAACCGTGAAATTCGACACCACGGTAAACCCGAATCTACCCTGGGATTTACAGGCGACAACCCGTAGCATGCGGGTACATCCGGGTAAAACCTATGAGGTGAACTTTGTCGCCCGTAACCGCAGTGGCGATGCAGCAACCGGACAGGCAATACCCAGTGTCGCCCCTTGGCAGGCCACCCCCTATTTCAGCAAATTGGAGTGCTTCTGCTTCAACAAACAGACCCTGGCCGGCAATCAGCAAACTGACATGCCATTACGATTCATGGTATCCCCAGAGCTGCCGGCCGACATCCAATCGCTTACCCTGTCCTACAGCTTCATGCGTTTAAAGGCGTCGAAAAGGGACTCTGATCTGTCGAAACTGCTACCGCAAATCGCCATGCCGTCAGCCGCTGAAAGCGCTTTACCAAATAGATAACCGATGACAATCAACCATACAAAATTCATATCGGGGAGAGAATCATAATGTCAGCAAAGGAGCATAATGGGGACTACTTCATACCCGATCCAAGTCCCTGGCCAATCATCGGCATGTTTTCACTGTTAATCACCCTGTTTGGCGGTGCGCTGGCGATGAATGGGGTCTCTATAGGCAGTTTTCTGGTGGTGGCCGGCCTGCTGATGTTCTTCTACCTGCTGTATGGCTGGTTCCGGGATGTGATCAAGGAGAATTTGAACGATTGTTATAATCGCCAGGTTGATACCTCTTTCCGCATGGGCATGTTTTGGTTCATCGCCTCGGAAGTGTTCTTCTTTCTCAGCTTTTTTGGTGCCCTCTACTACATACGGAATATCGCCCTACCCTGGCTGGGTGGCGATGGCTATCTTGGTGTTACCAACGAAATCCTCTATCACGGTTTTGAGAATGTCTGGCCCTCCCATGGGCCGGGAGAACTGGGTGGTGATTTCAAACCGATGGGTGCCTGGGGTATACCTGCAATCAATACTCTGATACTGCTGACCAGCGGCGCGACCATCACCTGGGCCCACTGGGGGTTGAAGCTGGACAACCAAAAGCAGCTGGTAAACGGACTGATCGCAACCATCGCACTGGGGGTAATTTTCGTCATCCTGCAGGCTTATGAATATGGGCACGCCTATCAGGAGCTCAACCTGACACTGGAGTCCGGAGCCTACGGCTCAACCTTTTATATGCTCACCGGATTCCATGGATTTCATGTAACCATGGGAGCCGTCATGCTGATGGCCATACTGGGCCGAAGTATGAAAAGCCACTTCAGCGCACACAACCACTTTGCCTTCGAAGCTGTAGCTTGGTACTGGCACTTTGTGGATGTGGTTTGGCTTGGCCTGTTTGTATTTGTCTATTGGTTATGAGCCTGTTGCCAACCATTCCGAAATGAATCAAGGCGTTAGGCCATGAGGTGTCAGCAAACCAAAAAAGTAACCGGCCATGAGAATGACGAACAGTAGCAATGAGAGTGTCACCCGGATGGTCAAAGCGCGTACCACACGGGTACTACTGTTTTTACCGTCATCCTTCGCCATGTAGTACATTCCCTGAAAGAGGGAGATGAGTATGAATAACAGAACCAGAAGTACAGGTAATTTAAAGATAATATCCATGCGTATGCCCTCTTCAGAGGTACCGATGAAATACCAATATTCAGTACTGTTTTAAGATAGGATGATTTTAATATAGTTGTTATGACACGCGCTACCCGGCAATTTCGCGCTCAAACAATCCCTACAGTTGTTATGGTAATTGTAACCCCACTTTTATGCAGTCTCGGATTCTGGCAACTTGACCGTGCCGAGCAGAAACGTCACCAGGCCACTGCGTTGGAGATGCGGCGCACACTTCCGCCCATTTCCTTGACCGATTCAATACGGCCCGACACGGATCAACTTCAATACCGAAAGGTTGTTCTGCAAGGTAAATTCCTATCGGAGAAAACCATCTTCATCGCCAACCGTAAACACTTGGGTAAAACCGGATTTCATGTGGTGACACCACTACAACTTTCAGACAATGGCGAGCTGGTGTTAATAAACCGGGGTTGGACTGCAGTAGCGCCTTTCACAGACCGCAAGGCACTGACCAACAGCACTGGTCAACTGACCATAAGTGGAGAAATCACCATTCCCCAGGCCCCGGCCATAGAGCTAACACCATCCGACGACGGCAATGAGTTACCGCCTCGCTGGCCCTATCTGACTGTGGAGCGCTATCGTCAATGGTCAGGTCTGGAGACACTACCCATACTAGTACTGCAGACATCCGAGGATAATCAGAATTTCATCCGTCAATGGCCAACCCCCAAAGTCAGTGATCTGATGCATATCGGCTATGCCATCCAGTGGTTCGCTTTCGCCATCATCGCTGTACTTGTCTGGCTACGTCTTTCCTATCAAAAGGTGGCAAACGAAACCCCATGAACAGTCTGGCTCAACAATCCCCCGCTTCCCGCAATCTGACCTCGTTATGGATTCTGGTTGCGATTACTGCGCTACCGTTGATCGCTGCCTGGCTGTTTTTTCTGAATCCACAATGGCTTCCTGCAGGCAGAACCCATCATGGCATATTGATCGATCCTCCCAGATCGGTGGAATCGCTAAGCGTCAAAACGACAGACCACCTGGGCTTTGACTGGCAAACCATTGAAGGCATGTGGACACTGTTGGTGGTCAGTGAACGGGGTTGTGATGCGGCCTGCCTGGAAACCCTAATCAAGGTTCGCCAGATACGCAAAGCAACGGCGGCCAACAGACAGCGTATTGCCCGTGGCCTGATCATTTTGCCGGGGGCCGATGGAAGTGTGGAGACACCCTCCCTCAATGGCCTTGAAGGCACCCATTTACTGATACCCGATGATGGCCAGCAGAGCGCCGTTAGAACACTCTTTCCACAAGCCGAATTTGCAGACAGCGTACCAATCTTTATTATCGATCCCAGAGGTGACTTGATGATGCGATATGACACCCCACAGGTCACTTCCAAGCAGATTCTCAAGGATCTGGAACGCCTGCTCAAGGCCTCACAAACCTGGTCCCAAGGAGGTCAATATGGCCACCAGTGATCTTACCGCACGCCAATCCGTTGGTTTTGCCTGGCAACACTACTATGAGCTGACCAAGCCCAAGGTGGTGTTATTGATCGCCTTTACCGCACTGGTCGGCATGTTGTTGTCTAAACAGGGCATAGTCCCCTGGCAGCCGATGCTGTTCGGACTACTCGGAATTTCCTTGGCAGCGGCCTGTGGGGCGGTGGTCAACCATATTGTCGATCAGCGGATTGATAAAATGATGGACCGCACCCAGCAACGACCGATTCCCAGCGGCCATATGGACAGCCAACATGCCGGCCGCTTTGCCCTGTTGCTGGGTACGGTTTCGATGGCAATGCTCTATTTTCTGGTTAACCCGCTGACGGCACTGCTGACATTCCTGGCGCTGATCGGTTATGCACTGATCTATACCCGTTTTCTGAAACGCACCACACCGCAGAATATCGTTTGGGGCGGCTTGGCCGGTGCGGCGCCGCCACTGCTGGGTTGGGTAGCGATCACCGGAGAGGTAACCATCGAGGCCTTTCTGCTGATGTTGATCATCTTTGTATGGACACCTCCCCACTTCTGGCCTCTGGCAATTCACCGACGCGACGACTATGCCAAGGCTGACATCCCGATGTTGCCGGTAACCCATGGTATCGACTTTACCAAGCAGCAGATTCTGATCTACAGCATCATGTTGCTGGCTGTCACTCTGCTGCCCTTCGTGGTTCATATGAGTGGCTACCTCTATCTGTGCGGTGCCATCATACTCGGCGTCGGTTTCGTCTATCACGCGATCAAACTGCTGTATAGCCCGGGTCGAACCCATGCCATGAAAACCTTCGGCTACTCAATCCTCTATCTGAGTCTGTTGTTCACGCTGTTGCTGGCGGACCACTACATCAGGCTGATCTGAACAGCTGTGAATCGAGCTTGAAATATTTGCCTCATGACACCATATAAAGTGTGATTTGCAGAGATTCAGTGAGATTGATTCTGGCGGATTGCGCAATTTACTGTTGGCAATCTGAGCCCAAGCAATGTTTTAATCTCTATTAGCCGGCTTCATTAAAGGAAGGTCATTAGTGAAGGAGATATTCGCCAGAATTGCCCGCCAAACAGGGGCCATGTTGAATCGTGTCTTAACCCTTTACCACCCCCATACATTGCGGGAAAAAGGGATATTCTGGGCAAGTGGCTTGGCCACCATCACACTGATCATCATCCTGTTTCTGGTGGGAATCTACTGGAGTTTCATGCCGCCGTCGTTCGATGTGCGCAGCAACAGTAAGGACAGACTGGCGGAGCTGGAGCTGAAGCCGGTAACCGGCTCCTACACCACCACAACCCTATTGACGGCTATCAAAACCCTGTTAGATAAACCTGGCGGCTATCTGAGTAACGACGTCACACCTCCCAGCGTGTTTCTCGATAACATGCCGAATTGGGAGTTCGGCGTGCTGACCCAGGTCAGGGACCTGGCGCGTTCGCTGAGAAACGATATGAGCCGCTCCCAATCCCAATCCTTGGAAAACAAGGATCTCGCAGTAGCTGAACCACAGTTCAACTACAGCAATGATTCATGGATATTCCCCTCCACCGAAGGTGAATACAGACAGGGAATTGAAGCGCTGGAACGCTATTTGAAAGGGCTCTCCGCAGATGGTAATCAAAACACCCAATTTTATGCCAGGGCTGATAACTTGCGGGATTGGCTCGCCGTGGTGGAAAAAAGATTGGGCAGTCTTTCTCAGCGTTTGAGCGCCAGTGTCGGACAACAGCGGATCAATACCGATCTGGCGGGCGACCCCTCGGCCTCCCAATCCACAGCCACCAACGAACAGATGAGAGTACAGACACCCTGGCTGGAGATCGATGACGTATTTTATGAAGCCAGAGGCTCGACCTGGGCACTGATCCACTTCCTGCAGGCCGTGGAGATCGATTTCTATGAGATCCTGCGCAAAAAGAACGCCCTGGTCAGTTTGCGACAGATCATCCGTGAACTGGAAGCTACCCAAGCACCGATCAGCAGTCCTGTGGTATTGAATGGCAAGGGCTTCGGTATGTTCGCCAACTACTCGCTGGTAATGGCCTCCTACATTTCCAGGGCCAACGCCGCAGTGATCGACCTGCGAAATCTTCTCAGCCAGGGCTGACAGCGTTAAACCCGCTCGAATTTACAACATTTGTTAAAACCAAAACCTGAAGTCGATAAACTTATCGAGTGGCTTGTCAGGCTATGATCACCACGAAGTTCAGATTCATCCCCCAAGTGGATTCTATAGAGCAATATCAGAAAGTTATGCAAAAAGACCCGGAATTGCCTCACCAGTGTCAAGCCGGCTCAAATGCCACGAGATAGCTGTTCAACTCTGGGAATAGCCATAAAAACAGCATCATGCTGAAACATCACGGGGGAATTTACACACCCATAACCTGTGGAATGATGCAGAATCACTTGCCATATGCGCAAATATACTGATAATGGCGCACTTCAGTTGCGGGCCCTATGCTATAATCCGCCCGTTTTTTGAGAGCCCTCTGACGAGGCCTACACAATATTGAGTATAGAGATAGTATGGCGAAAGAAGATTTTATCGAAATGGAAGGCACGGTTGTCGAAACTCTGCCCAACACCATGTTCCGCGTGGAATTGGAAAACGGCCATGTGGTGACTGCCCATATTTCAGGCAAAATGCGTAAACACTACATTCGCATCCTTACCGGTGACAAGGTAACTGTGCAGCTGACTCCCTACGACCTGACCAAGGGCCGCATCACCTATCGCGCTCGCTGAGGCCGATCAGCCTTCGTCGATCGAGGTATCGGCAACCTGCTCGCCCTCGATATCGAAAACCAGCTTGTCTTCCGCGACATCCACTCTGACGGCCCCACCCGCAGACAGCTTCCCGAACAGCAACTCTTCAGCGAGCGGCTTCTTTATTTCGTCCTGAATCAAGCGGGCCATGGGACGCGCGCCCATTTGTGGGTCATAGCCGTGTTCCGCAAGCCAGACTCTCGCTTCAGCTTCGACAATCAGATTGACATGCTTCTCCTGTAGCTGACCTTCCAGCTCAAAGACAAACTTGTCGACAACCTTGGCGATGTGTTCCGGTGTCAATCCAGAGAACTGAATGATGGCATCGAGTCGATTTCTGAATTCAGGAGTGAACATCTTTTTGATCACTTCCATGCCATCCGAGGTATGGTCCTGCTTGCTGAAACCGATGGATGAACGACTCATCTCCTGAGCCCCGGCATTGGTGGTCATCACGATCACCACATTTCTGAAATCGGCCTTGCGCCCGTTGTTATCGGTCAAGGTACCGTGATCCATCACCTGCAGCAGCAGATTGAATACATCCGGATGGGCCTTTTCGATCTCATCGAGCAATAGGACGCAGTGGGGGTGTTTGGCAATCTCTTCGGTCAGCAGACCGCCCTGATCAAAACCCACATAGCCCGGAGGCGCACCGATCAGTCTTGAAACGGTGTGCCGCTCCATGTATTCAGACATGTCGAAGCGGATCAGCTCCATGCTCAAGATTCTGGCCAACTGCCGGGTGATCTCGGTTTTACCGACACCGGTAGGCCCGGTAAACAGAAAAGAACCAACCGGACGACCTTCGTTGACCAGACCGGAGCGGTTCATACGAATCGCAGCGGTCAATGCCTCGATTGCCGGATCCTGACCAAATACCACCATCTTCAGGTCTCTGGTCAGATTACGCAGGGATTCTGTATCGGACATGGAGACCTTTTTCGGCGGAATTCGAGCGATTTTAGCAACAATGGCCTCAACTTCGTCCACATCAATAATCTTGCTGCGCTCATCCTCCGGCTGCAGCTGGACGTTTGCTCCCGCCTCGTCAATCACATCGATGGCCTTATCAGGCAGATGTCGATCGTTGATGTATTTGTCAGACAATTCGGCTGCACTGTTCAGCGCATCCTGAGTGTATTCGATGTTGTGGTGCTCCTCGAAGCGGGATTTGAGACCTTTCAGGATCTCAATCGTCTCTTCAACGGAAGGCTCTTCCACGTCGATCTTCTGGAATCGGCGGGCCAGTGCCCGGTCTTTCTCAAAAATGCCACGAAATTCCTGATAAGTGGTTGAACCGATGCAGCGCAGCTCTCCGGAGGCCAACACGGGCTTGATCAGATTCGAGGCATCCATGACCCCACCGGATGCAGCCCCAGCGCCGATAATGGTATGTATCTCGTCGATGAACAACACCACATCTTTTTTCTGTTTCAACTCTGCCAAGACGGCCTTGAGTCTCTTTTCGAAATCACCCCGATATTTGGTACCGGCTACCAGGGTACCCAGATCCAGTGCATAGATCGTGGCTGCTGCCAGAATATCCGGCACCTCTGAGTCGACGATCTTTTTTGCCAACCCCTCAGCAATCGCCGTTTTACCAACCCCCGCTTCACCAACCAGCAGTGGGTTGTTCTTACGACGTCGACAGAGAATTTGGATGGTGCGTTCTATCTCATGGTGTCTGCCGATCAGAGGGTCAATCTTGCCCTGCTCTGCCAACTGGTTGAGATTGGTCGCATAGTTGTCGAGAGCACTCGCCTGCTCCTCGCCCTTGTTCTCATTGGAGAGCTCTACCGGCGTCTCTTCATGGCCCACTTCATCCAGTTTCGATATCCCGTGAGAGATGTAGTTGACCACATCCAGCCGGCTTACTTTCTGCTCGTTCAAGAAAAAGACGGCCTGGGAATCCTGTTCGTTGAAAATCGCCACCAACACGTTGGCACCGGTAACTTCATTCTTACCGGAGGACTGGACATGGAATACGGCACGCTGTAAAACCCGCTGAAAACCCAGGGTAGGCTGGATCTCCCGATCATCTCCGTCGGGAATCAATGGCGTGGTCTCATCGACAAAGCTGCGAATTTTCTGCCGCATCTTTTCGATATCGGCGCCGCAGGCACGCAACACGGTCACTGCTGAAGGGTTATCCAGCAAGGCGAGTAACAGATGATCCACAGTCATGAACTCATGCTGCCGCTCTTTAGCACTTTTAAAGGCCTGATTTAGCGTAAATTCCAGCTCTTTGTTCAACATCTTAAAACTCCGTCAGTACCGCTCAGGTCTCTTCCATGGTGCACATCAGCGGATGCTGGTTGCTACGTGAGTAGTCGTTTACCTGTGAGACCTTGGTCTCGGCTATGTCTTTGGTGAATACACCACAGACACCTACACCTCGGGTATGTACATGTAACATTACCCGGGTTGCTTTCTCCCGGTCCATGTTAAAGAAGGTTTCCAGTACCTGAACCACGAACTCCATGGGGGTATAATCGTCGTTGAGGATAATAACCTTATACAGCGGAGGTCTTTTGAGTTTGGGAGATGCCTCCTCTAATGCTAGACCATCGTCATGTGATATTTGTTCTCTATCGCTCATAATGGGTGATTCTAGCAGGCCTGCAGAGCCTGAAAAGTGGAATTATTTTACGGATTACTTCTTCGTCCTGGCCCTACTATCCATTGCTAACAAACCAATCTCTGCAATAACAAAGAGCGAGATCTTGCCCCACCTATCCTGTAGTTGCGATCTCAAGCTAACCAGTAATTCCCGCTAAATTGCTCCGTTTCAATGAGTTTAAATTTTAATAATTAATCGATTATTCCTAGGATTGACCATAGGAAACAGAAAAAGCTCCGAATCCTCTGCAGACAAAATTTATTTGGGCCCTCCTTTGCTTCCATCTCCCTGGAAGCCCAAGAGAAGCCGCTGAGCAGGATTCTCCAGATAATATTGTGGCCGCTTGCCCTCTATTCAAGGGGTGATAAGAAAAATATATCGTTCCCGAACTCAGCACGGTTGTGGCGTTTTGTCAAAAACCAGCTCCATTGGGCAGAGCATGATTTGAGAGCAGTCCCGGAAACTGACCGACAGCACTTAAGGGTAAGCCTGGATAAGGAGGTTAAAAAGATTAGGGTATTTACCTATAAAAATTATAATTTACTGTTAAAAGTCAGATATTTGTTGACCCACAATTTCTGCACACTATACTTCAATCTACAGTGTTGAGAATGGTTCCGATTAGAGGACCAAAGCACTGATATTTTTGGCCGTTGATTTGACGGTCTAAGCATTTTTTTCCAAAGGTTGATGCTTAGGCTGGTGGACAGAGTAGTTTCGTGCCTCTCTGCTAAATATAACAACCTTGTGAGTTGCAGTGATTAACTCGCTCTGATCAGAAATAACAGTCTGATCAAGCAACCCGCAATGAGCGATCCACCAAACCTGGGCTTTCGTATATAGTGAGGAGTAATAGCTATGGCGACTGGAGTCGTAAAGTGGTTTAACAACGCCAAGGGCTACGGTTTTGTAACCCCAGAAGATGGAGATCAAGATGTTTTCGTCCATTTCTCATCGATCGATATGGACGGATACAAAACACTGAAAGAGGGCCAGAAAGTCCAATTCGATATAAGCCAGGGTCCGAAAGGTCTGCATGCAACCAATATTCAAAAAGTTGCAGCCAGTGGTGATCAATCCTAAGTATCGTCCACTGTTACAGTTTTCCTGTTCAAAAGCCGGTGTAGCCTAGCTATTCCGGCTTTTTTGCATCTACCCCACCGGTTCACCCAATCCTGATTCCGTGGATTTACGGTTCTGAAAAGCCACTGAGAGTTTCCAGGCTCGGCTGCAACCGATACCATACGGTCTTTTGTATGGTTATCGACCACCCAGATCCGCTCGAATGTTGATCCTGCTTAACAAACCTTTCGGTGTTCTGACCCAGTTTACCGACGGTCAGGGACGCCCTACATTGGCTGACTTCATTAAAACCAAAGGGGTCTATGCCGCCGGTCGGCTGGACCGGGACAGTGAAGGCCTGGTGGTCCTGACCGATGATGGAAAGTTGCAGCAGCAGATCACCCGTCCCGGTAAAAAAACCTGGAAAACCTACTGGGTGCAGGTGGAAGGGATTCCCAGCGAGCAGAGTATCGAGCGGTTGAAACAGGGCGTGGTGTTGAAAGATGGCCCAACCCTGCCGGCAAAGGTGAGAAAAATTGCGGAACCTAATTTGTGGCCGAGAAATCCCCCGGTGCGGTTTCGCGCCAGGATACCCACCCAATGGCTTGAAATCGCACTACAAGAGGGAAGAAACCGTCAGGTACGTCGTATGACGGCCAGCATCGGCCACCCTACCCTGAGACTGGTTCGCACAACGATCGGCCAATGGCGGCTGAAACAGCTACAACCCGGTGAATGGGTAATGTTGGATAGCCAACCGGCAAAACTCAAGATTGAGAGAAATAAGCACAAGCATGTCAGAAAACGCTAAGGTAATTGTCGGACTCTCTGGTGGTGTCGACTCATCCGTTGCAGCCCTGCTGCTGCAACAGCAGGGTTATGCTGTGGAAGGACTCTTCATGAAGAACTGGGAAGAGGATGACGATGAGGACTACTGCTCTGCCGCCGTGGATCTGGCGGATGCCCAAGCCGTTGCCGAGCGGCTACAGATTCCTCTGCATACCATCAACTTTTCAAGTGAATACTGGGACCGGGTGTTTGCCTATTTTCTAGCGGAGTATGAAGCCGGCAGAACGCCCAATCCAGATGTATTGTGTAATCGGGAGATCAAATTCAAGGCTTTCCTTGACTATGCAACGGAGCAGTTGAGCGCCGATGCGATTGCCACGGGTCACTACGCATCCGTGGCGAGGGATGGAGAGTATTTCCGCCTGATTCGTGCTTTGGATGAAGGCAAAGACCAGACCTATTTCCTCTATATGCTGGGCCAGCAGGCGCTTTCGAACAGTCGATTTCCACTCGGTCAGCTAACCAAAACAGAGGTCAGAGAGATCGCCGAACAGGCCGGCTTCCCCAATCACAAAAAGAAGGACAGTACCGGCATCTGCTTCATCGGTGAACGTAAATTCCGAGACTTTCTGCAACGTTTTTTACCGGCAAAACCCGGCGTGATCGAAGATCCCCAAGGCAATACGATCGGACAACACCAGGGTCTGATGTACTACACCCTGGGTCAACGCCAGGGCCTGGGTATCGGAGGCCGCCGGGATGCAGCAGAAGCTCCCTGGTTTGTTGCAGCGAAAGACCTTGATCGGAATGTACTGATTGCGGTTCAAGGCCATCAGCATCCCCTGCTGATGAGCCAGAAACTGATCTGCGGACAACTCCATTGGGTGGCAGGCAAAGCGCCGGCTGGAGCTATCCAATCGATGGCCAGGATCAGGCATCGTCAGCCGTTACAGTCGTGCCGGGTGCAACCCATGGAGAATGGGCTATGCGAGGTGATTTTCGATACCCCTCAACGTGCGGCTACTCCGGGTCAATCTCTGGTTTTGTATGACGATCAAGTCTGCCTCGGGGGAGGTGTTATCGAGTCGACGGATGCCCCTTCCCCTTGAGCTGCCAGCCCACACTTTATGCAGGCGCCTCGGTCCAATATGGTAGAATATCGACTCGAGTCAATCTTCAATCAGGAACAGTATGAAGTTTCAGGATAGTGATCGCGTCATCGCATTGTCGGGTGTCTTTCAGGCCGCTGGCCTGGTGCAGCAGGTTGCCCGTAAAGGTTTGATCAGTACTGAAAAGATCTCTGCCAGCATCAACAGTCTTTTTCAACTCGACGCGAATAGTGTTGTCGATGTCTATGGCAGTCTGGATGATATCGCACCGGGCCTAAAGCTGACCTACAAACAACTCAGTGCGACCGATACCCGTGACGATGAATTGACCCGCTATGTTCTGAGTCTGATCCAATTGGAGCGAAAGCTCAGTAAACACCGGCAGAGACTGGATAAGATCAGAAACGGAATCACTGAAACCGCGGCCCGTTTGATCCACTTTCCCGCCACTCACAGCAACATCCTGGGAGCACTGGCCGATATCTATGCGGAGAATATCAGCACCCTCAAACCGAGAATCATGGTGAGTGGTGAGACTGTCTATCTGCAGAATAGCGACAACGTGAATCGTATTCGAGCCCTGCTGTTATCCGGCATTCGATCAGCCATGTTGTGGCGTCAGACAGGGGGACGTCGTCGGCAGCTGCTGTTCAGCCGAAGCAACTACATCGATAACTGCAAAACCCTCCTCGACAAACTCTGAATCCCAAACCGGTTGGCATCCCCAATCGAGCACCCATCTGTTAGTCAAGCGGCTGCCGCGACTCTGCAATCCGAACGAGGCCGTTTAAAACTACCGATTTCCACTAAGTTCGGGCTTATCCATAGTCAACGGCAGCAGAATCCTAACATCCATACTTGATCCTTCTATAGTAATCTGATGATTACCTTCTATAGTGCAAGAGATCACAGCCAGCAGAACGATGACGCCATAGAGTGGCTGTGATTCGGGTAACCAGGAACCTGACAGCTGGCCTGTGTCGCTAACCACATGACTTACTGGCCTGCTGCAGCCTGCTTGAAGATAAGCAGCAAGAACTATAAATAACACTAATAATCAAACAGTAATATACTGTTTTTAAAAGCTACAGGAGGATTGCATGAGTAGCAGCTTTGGTGCAGAAAAAGAGCTGATGGTCAATGGAACTGCCTATCAGATCTATCGTCTGGATGCGTTGGAGAATTCAGCCCGATTACCGGTTTCGATTCGTATCCTGTTAGAAAACCTGTTGAGACATGAGGACGGTGTCACCGTTACCGCAACGGATATCAAAGCGGTTGCGAATTGGGATCCCCAAGCAGAGCCCAGCCGAGAGATTCAATACCGGCCTGCCCGGGTTCTAATGCAGGATTTCACCGGTGTACCGGCGGTTGTCGACCTGGCTGCGATGCGCGATGCGATGGTCAAACTGGGTGGCAGTGCGACGGATATCAACCCGCTCCAGGCGGCCGAACTGGTTATCGACCACTCGGTACAGGTTGATCACTTTGGCGACGCCAATGCCTTTGATCTCAATGCAGAGATTGAATTTCAACGTAATCGGGAGCGCTATCAATTTCTCAAATGGGGCCAGAGCGGCTTTTCCAGCCTCAAAGTTGTACCGCCTGACACCGGCATCGTGCACCAGGTCAATCTGGAATATCTGGCTCGGGTGGTCTATTCGGAACAGTGCGACGACAAACTCCTGGCCTTTCCCGACACCCTGGTCGGTACAGACTCCCACACAACCATGGTGAATGGTATCGGGGTACTCGGATGGGGTGTCGGCGGTATCGAAGCCGAAGCCTCGATGCTGGGCCAACCGATCTCAATGCTGGTTCCCAAGGTCGTTGGAGTCAAATTGGTCGGCAGACTTCCTGAGGGCAGTCTGGCAACAGATCTGGTGTTAACCATTGTCGAACGTTTGCGTGAACATGGCGTGGTAGGCAAATTCGTTGAATTCTATGGCCCGGCAATTGCCACAATGCCGCTCGGTGATCGCGCCACCATTGCCAATATGGCTCCCGAATACGGTGCCACCTGTGGCCTGTTTCCTGTCGATCAGGAGACCCTCGACTATCTGCGCCTGACCAATCGATCAGAGGATCAGATCGCCTTGGTAGAGGCCTATGCCAAAACTCAGGGCCTGTTTCACACGGCAGAGTCCCCGGAAGCTGAATACAGTGAGACCCTGGAGATCGACCTCTCAGCAATCGAGCCCAGCCTGGCCGGGCCCAAGCGACCACAGGACCGGGTGCCACTGAAAGATGCCAAAGTGCAATTCGAACAAGCGGTTGAGGTTTTCAACGGTGGCGAGAGTCAAACCGTCTCCACCAATATTGATGGCGCATCCACTGAAATCACCGATGGCGATGTTGTCATCGCAGCAATCACCTCGTGTACCAACACCTCAAACCCCAGTGTCATGATGGCGGCCGGTTTACTGGCGAAAAAAGCGGTTGAATCCGGGCTTTCGGTCAAACCCTGGGTCAAGACCTCCCTCGGACCGGGATCCCGGGTCGTGATGCAATACCTGGAGCAGGCCGGCCTGGAAAAACCCTTGGACACCCTGGGTTTCGACCTGGTTGGCTATGGCTGTACAACCTGTATCGGCAACTCCGGTCCATTACCGGAAGAGGTCTCCAAAGCGATCAGCGATGGCGACCTGACGGTCACTTCGGTTCTCTCCGGCAACCGAAATTTTGAAGGCCGGGTACACGCCGAGGTCAGAATGAACTATCTGGCTTCGCCACCTCTGGTTGTTGCCTATGCCCTCGCCGGAACGATGAATATCGACCTGTACCATGATCCACTGGGTAACAACACAGAGGGAGAGCCAGTTTTTCTCAAAGATATCTGGCCAAGCAGTAAAGAAATTGCTGAGGCGATTTCAGATAACCTGACCCGGGAGGGCTTCATTGCCAGTTATGCCAGACTGTTCGACGGGGACAACCGCTGGCAATCCCTGGAAGCCCCTTCCGGCAGCCAGTATCAGTGGGATCCGGACTCGACCTACATTCGCCACCCGCCCTATTTCGAAAACATCTCACTCGACCCGGAGCCGATCACGGATATCGAAGCGGTGCGATGTCTGGCCTGGCTTGGCGACTCGGTCACCACAGACCACATCTCACCGGCAGGCGCCATCAAAGCCGACAGTCCGGCAGGAGAATACCTGACCGAGCTGGGGGTGAAAGCGGATGAGTTCAACTCCTACGGCTCCCGTCGCGGTAATCATGAGGTGATGATGCGGGGCACTTTCGCCAATATCCGATTGCGCAACCGACTACTGCCCGGTAGTGAAGGTGGTGTAACCCGACATCTGCCTTCGGGTGATGAGATGAGTATCTACGATGCTGCCATGCGCTACAAGGAGGAGTCTGTGCCGGTGATTGTGATTGCCGGCAAGGAGTACGGCTCCGGGTCTTCCCGTGACTGGGCGGCAAAAGGACCGGCCCTGCAAGGGGTGCGTGCGGTGATCGCCGAAAGCTATGAGCGGATTCATCGTACCAATCTGGTCTGCATGGGCATACTACCGTTACAGTTTCTCCCGGGAGAGAGTGCAGAATCCCTGGAACTGACCGGCGAGGAACGATTCTACATCCCTGACCCGGGAGATCAGACTGTCCACCGCATTACCGTCAAGGCGATATCCGATAAAGGCAGTGAAAAGGAATTCAGCGTCACGGTACGGATCGATACCCCCAATGAAGTCGACTATTTCAAACATGGGGGAATCCTGCACTATGTACTGCGTAAGATGGCCTCAAAAAAAAGTGAATGAGTGGGAGAGCTGGCCAAGTCAGCACTGACTTATAAAGCGAATGGCTGATGACGCTAAATTTGAACACCGAAGCTTGAGTTAGCCCGAGACACGACACAAGATCTGGATTATCTGCCTGGTCTGCCCAGGCAGATAGCCTCCCCGTCTGTGGACGGGCGAAGCCAATCCGATATTTGGTGGTTTTTTGCAAAATAATTAATCTATTTAGCTAACTTTATACCCTATCTTACTGTTTTTATTCGCTATTATAATCTACTCAGATACCCGACTTAACCCCTTACAACGCAGCGGGTATAATTCCCGCCTTTCTAAGATTTCGTGGTACGTAATAACATGCAACTCTCCTCACTCACAGCAGTCTCCCCCATTGACGGCCGATATGGCAGCAAAACTGAAGACTTGCGGGCCATTTTCAGTGAATTCGGTCTGATCCGTCATCGGGTCAAAGTCGAAATCCGCTGGTTACAGGCGCTTGCCGGCCACAATGACATTCTCGAAATTCCCACCCTGAGTGAACATGCCAACAATATTCTCAACGGCATTGTTGACAACTTCAGTGAAGAGGATGCCCGGCGGGTTAAGAACATCGAACGCACCACCAATCACGATGTGAAGGCAGTGGAGTATTTTTTGAAGGAGAAGATTGCCGGTAACGAAGAGCTTGAGAGCATCAGTGAGTTCATCCACTTTGCTTGTACTTCGGAAGATATCAACAACCTTTCCCACGCCCTGATGCTCAGGGAAGGCCGCGGTCAGGTGCTGCTGCCCTATGTCGACGAAGTGATCGAAGGGGTGAAATACCTGGCGCAACAACTGGCCGATCAACCTATCCTCAGCCGAACCCACGGCCAGCCGGCCTCACCCAGCACCATGGGTAAGGAGATGGCCAATGTAGTCTACCGCCTGCAGCGCCAAAGGGAACAGATCGCAGCTGTACAGCTGATGGGTAAAATCAACGGTGCAGTGGGTAACTATAACGCCCACCTAGCCGCCTATCCGGAAATCGACTGGCCGGCCTTTGCCAAGCAGTTCGTCGAGAGCCTGGGCATCAGCTGGAACCCCTATACCATTCAGATCGAACCCCATGACTACATCGCAGAGCTGTTTCACGCACTCTCCCGATTCAACACCATCCTGATCGATCTGTCTCGTGATATCTGGAGCTACATCTCGTTAGGTTACTTCAAACAGAAGACCGTTGCCGGAGAAGTCGGCTCCTCCACCATGCCACACAAGGTCAATCCCATCGACTTTGAAAATGCGGAAGGTAATCTTGGTATCGCCAATGCCCTGTTCGGCCACCTGGCAGAAAAACTGCCGATCTCCCGCTGGCAGCGGGACCTGACTGATTCCACTGTGCTAAGGAATCTTGGTGTCGGATTTGCCCATACCTCGATCGCCCTGCAATCCCTGCTCAAAGGGCTGAGTAAACTGGAGGCCAACGGCGATGCCATGCTGGATGACCTGAACCAAAACTGGGAAGTACTGGCAGAACCCATACAGACTGTAATGCGTCGTTATGGCATCGAGAAACCCTATGAAAAACTCAAGGAGTTGACCCGGGGTCAACGTATTACCCCAGAAGAGCTCCAAACCTTTGTTGACGGTCTGGATATTCCTGAGCAGGCCAAAGAGTCGCTAAAACGTCTTACACCGATGAGCTATATCGGCAATGCCAAAGACCAGGCAGCAGAGATATAAGAACAAACTGTTAAGGACATTTGATGCCAAACCACCATTCAATCCGCTGCCACTGGTGGCGGATTGAATGAAGGCATGGGTGAGTGGAGAAATCAGACTCACTGCAAACCATCTTCAGCCTCACAGCTCTCCCATTATCTTCGATCATTATGGCGTTATCAGATTAATTGCAGCCGACCTCTCCCCCCTGCGAGAGAGGGACTCTTGTGCTACCGAATTTACCGCACAGCTCAATAGCCCCTTGCTGGTTCGGTGAATGGTACTGAATCCATGATGAGGTACACTATGGGTATGCATCTACTTAACTTTCCAAAAAACATAGATACTGAAAAATTTCTGACCGCATACTGGCAGAAAAAACCGCTCTTATTTCGTCAGGCACTGCCCGACTTCAGATGCCAGATAGAAGCAGAAGAACTGGCCGGCATGGCTTGCGAGGATGAGATCGAGTCTCGCCTGGTGCTGGAAAAGCATGGCGCTACGCCTTGGGAAGCCCGCTATGGCCCATTTGCCGAGACACTCTTCGCGGAGCTGCCTGAAAGCCATTGGACACTGCTGGTCCAGGATGTGGACAAATATATTCCTGAGGTGGCAGACCTGCTGGACTATTTTCGCTTCATTCCGGACTGGCGTCTGGATGACATCATGATCAGCTACGCGGTTGACCAGGGTTCGGTTGGGCCCCACACCGATGACTATGATGTTTTTCTGTTTCAGGCAAAGGGTAGTCGACGTTGGAAGATTCACACTCAACCGGTTGATGATAACGACTATATCCCCGGACTCGACCTGCGCATTCTGCCCCACTTTAAAGCCGAGCAGGAGTGGCTTCTACAAGAGGGGGATATGCTCTATCTGCCGCCCAATGTGGCCCATTGGGGTATCGCAGAAGGCGAAGCCATCACCTGTTCCGTTGGGTTTCGTGCCCCGACCTGGCAGGATATTGCCTCAGCCTGGTTTGAGTCCTGGATCGAACAGCAACTTCCCAAACAGCGCTATCGAGATCCGGCTCTGAAACCGCAAATTGCACCGGCCGAGATCAAGCCTGAAGCCCTTGATGGTTTTAAAGCCAAACTGCAGAACTGCCTGGATCGACTCGACCAGGATGAACGCTGGTTTGGCCGCCTGGTGACGGAAACCAAACCACATCTGCAGGTAATCCCCGCAGAACAGACTCTGGCTGAACAGACTTTTCTCAATCGATTCCGGGAACAGGCGGTAATCCATCGCAACAGTCACAGTCGGATAGCATTCAGCCGCTATGAGAAGGATGGCCTGGATACCCTCTACATAAACGGCAACAGCTATACCCTGCCCAGCTCATCCGGTGAGTTTCTCCCCGTCATCACCCACTACCGGGAGCTGCATTTCGGATATCTGCAGGAGTGGCTGGAACAACCTGAATACCTAAGCCTGCTCTGCAGGCTCTACAATGAGGGACATTTCCTGTTCAGTGATGATCACTGACCATGGTCGTTTTTTCGGCTTGCCCGCAATCCGATAGCATGACTGATAAGTGAACCGCTGAAACAGCTTGTATGGAAGCAGACAGGAGGAGAGTAATCATCAATGGCGACTAACGACTTCACAATCCGTCAGGCGATATGGCCCGACGATCGGGAATTACTACGTCAGGTAAGAGAGCCGGTGTTCGTTAAGGAACAGGGCGTTCCTGAAAGTATGGAGTGGGACGATGATGACATCATCGCCTATCATCTGCTGGCATTGAACAACCATCAACAACCGATTGGTACGGCGCGATTGCTGGGAAATGGACAGATTGGACGTATGGCAGTACTTAGCGAATGGCGCAATCGGGGCATCGGCACAGCCCTGTTGCTGGAACTGATGCAACAGGCCGACCGGGTTGGCCAGGATCGATTGTTCCTGCACGCCCAAACCACCGCAGAATCCTTCTACGCTAAATTCGGTTTTATCGCCAAAGGCGAAGTCTTCTACGAAGCCGATATTCCCCATCGGAAAATGATCTTCTCGTTTACGAACCAACCCAGGGAAGATGAGCTTACGCTGGCCACCCTGGGCGAGGATGATGAGCTGTTTCAAATGAACAGGGTTGAAGATCACCAGATCCACGCCACATCGATGGTAAGACAGGCAAAGAGATACCTTTGTCTGTTCAGCTACGACCTTGATCCAGCCGTCTATGACACCGAATCATTTCATGATGCGGTGAAACAGCTTGCCATGAGATCGAAATTCAGCCGGATTCGAATCGTGGTTCAGGACAACAGCCGAATTGTGCAGCAAGGTCATCGCTTGGTCGATCTGGCACAACGCCTCCCTTCAGTCATCGAAATTCGCAAACCTTCCGATGAGCATCTCGATATTGAAGAGAATTTTTTGCTCGTTGACGATTGCGGATACCTCTATAAACAACAGGCATCCAATGTGAGAGGCACGGCGCGATACAATAACCGGCACTTCGTCAGCCGGCTTCAGACACTGTTCGATGAGGCTTGGGAGTATGGTGTACCGGATCGTGAGTTATCCCGGTTGCATTTATAGATTTAAGTCCGCTAATAAACGCTAATGTTGTCTACAGGTCTGATGGGATCATTTGTGGACTGATAAAATATCAATTCCACTCCTGTCTAAGTGACTCCCGGTGTATTGCCAGCCATTGCAGTGCAATGATGATACTGGTTGAATTCGCCCGTCCCTGGTAGAGCTCACCGATCGCCTCATCCGCATCCATGACCACGACCCGAATATCCTCTCCTTCATGATCCAGACCGTGTACACCGGCGGCATTGGTTGCATCGACCTCACCACAATAGAGTTTTATACGGTCAACCGATATGCCTGGGCTGACCACAAATTCACAGATTCTTTTCAAGCGACCGATCTCACAATTGGCCTCTTCAATCGACTCTCTTCTGGCTACCGACTCTTCAGTTTCATCACCATCCTGCAGACCACCGATGGTTTCAAGCATCCAAGGGGGATTCTGGTATCCGGCCACACCGATTCGAAACTGCTCCACCAGTACTACCTTGTCCTGACGTGGATCATAGAGCAGAACCGATACAGCCCCGATATCCTCGATCCGTTCCCGAATGATGGTATCACTCTCTCCACCCATATAGAGATCGTGTTTTAGACGATAACGGTTGATTTTCAGAAATCCACGGTAGACAGGGTCGGTATCAACGATTTTAAAGTTGTATTTCATTGATCAGATTTCACAATTCTGTTGGTTTTTTACCCGGCACATGACTCATATGGCGCCGGGTTAATAACATACCTAGTAAATGTGAGTAGATCCAGAGAGGAGGTGAAAAGTTGAATGGTGTGGAGTGTTGGGGAGAGGGGAGCTCTTTTATACTTAATTTTGCTGTCCTGAATTTTTTACAACTTTACTACCTATCCTGTGTATAAATTTGTTGTCTCAAACATCATACGATGAGTGTAATGTCTTTTGTTAACGTAATAGTTTGGAGTTGAATTACTATCCGTTTAATCAGCGGAGGTACTCTGCCCGTTCCGGTCGGCTTCGTTGATCATGGTAGTACTTGTATTTCAAACGGGTCTCAATGCCATGGCACTCAACGCAGAAACTCTCCTTGAGACTCTTTTCCCTGAGAAAGCTATTCATAATCGTACCATCCCGGTCAGTATCCTCGATTCCAATGTGAGCGTCCTTCATTCTCATTTCAGATTCCCATGGTGACCATACATGAGGATCATGACAGGTAATACAGGCAATCTCTCCCGACTCCGCCACTTGTTCTGTTTCATCCAGCAGCGGCATGGAATCGGGATCCGAGCGCATCACCAAGTCCTGGTAGGGATGGGTATAGTCTTCTACCACCCGTCGTTTTCCGATACCCGGATCGTAATGGCAATTCTGGCAAAGTCTATCCCGCGCAATATGTGACTGCTTTGTATCCTTCGGTGATAAACCCGACACACTCAACATGGGGTCCTTTTCCTTGTTCTGGTGCATACTGTGGCAACTGCCGCAAAGACCGGCTTCCTCAGGTGACTGTTGCAGAAGGTTATGAGAGTCAGGTGCACTCATCCGCAGGTCATGATCACTTCTCAATACCGCCATGGCCGGCTCATGACAGGTTTCACAGATTTCCCCATTGGCGTGATCAAGCTTCAGACTTGCAGTCTGTTTGTGCCCCCCGTGAACAGAGTGGCAACTCAGACAATCAATTTTTGTAATCTCCTGGTTGTTGAGTGTCACCGGTTCATCCAGCTCGATATTGACCGGATGTACTCCTTTTTCTCTCGCCTCCTCCAGGCTCTTCGCAGTATGTCGTGCATGACAGGCTGCACACAGAGTTCCAACCTCACTATTTGAGACAACCAGTGACGTACTCCCCTCTCCACCACCATGAACTGCATGACAGCTCTCACAATTGAGTCGATTGATTCCTTTGCCCCCGATCTCTACCGTTTCGTCAAGATCGAGTGAGACCGGGTGTATCCCCTTCTCACGAGCCTCATCCTCACTTCCCGTAAACAGGGATTCATGGCATTGGCGACAGATTTTGCTGTCCTGATTCTCGCCCCGCATCCAAAGATTCTCACCCTGCTGTGTTAAACCGGTATCCTCTTCGCTGAATCGGTGTGGAGTATGACAGGTGCCACAATAGGGGATTTGCTGTTCCACATAGGGGTACTCCTCCGGCATTGAGTCATCTCTGCTGTCGATTTCAGAAAATTTCTCCTGTTTTTCCGGGTGATAGTAGTCAGGGTGTTGTGCCCCTGTACCGAGGGTTATCCGGGAGTCAACCACCGCACCGTGATGACAACTCATACACATTTTTTGACTGCCAACAGGGGGCATCGGCTCAGCTTCCCCCTCCTCCGGTTGATAATCCTCTGACCAGGTCAGGTGGCAGGTGACACAATCCTGCCGGGTTGGTTGCGTAAAATGTGCCCCAATTCGATCAGTCTTCTTATCACGCTCCAACGAAGCAACCTGCATGACCCGCACGCGATGCGCGGCCATCTCAACGATGTAGAGTCTATCCTGCCACCGGGCGATACCCACAGGCTGATCAAAGCTTAGGGGGTTACCCCTCTCATCGGATAACAATCCAGCAAAACTGCGACCTCGGAATAACAGAATCCTGCCTGTATAGGCATCACTGACCAGCATCTGATTACTCTGCTCCAGCGTGATGCCGTTGGGTCTCAACAGACTCGTTTCAGTCACCCCGAATCTGGCAACAGAACCGAACGAGCGCCCCCGATGATTGAATATCTGTACCCTGCCGTTGAGTACATCAATAACATAGAGATAGTCATCCTGATCAGTCGATATCATAAAGGGATAACGAAACTCTCCCTCCCGGGAACCAAATCCTCCCCAACATTTCAGTGCCTCACCTGTTGGAATCACCGTGGAACAGAGGGTTGAATTGGCACGATCACTCCAGTAGAACACGTCTTCTACGACCGCAAGCCCGGTTGGGACAGGTTCAAACTTCTGATCACCTTTTGTCAGGGGTATCGTCTTTTTCATCTCCCCATCGGACGAAAATATAACCAGTCGATGGTTACCACTATCCGCAACAATGATCTGATTCTGGTAGAGATAGAGGTCCATCGGCAGATTTAAGGAATCACCTTTCGGTGCAGAGATGGATCCGATGATTTGACCATCGGGTGTGAACTTGACTACACGCCCATTGACCCCATCCAATACATGAACCACACCCTTCTCAGACACCCTAACGGCACTCGGCTGCTCAAAATCAGCCTGCAGATCAAACAACAGGCTTGCACGGGGGGCGGCTTGCACATTCCATGTCATGGTCAAAAGGCTGCAAACTATCAGTCCGAAACCTTGTAGGTAAAATATGGGGATGACTCTTTGGAGCAGTCTCATTGCAACAGATCCATCAACTTGATCGGTCTGTCCTTAAAGTTCTCATCACTGAGAAATTTGGAAATCCGATTCTCCTGAATTGCTTTGATCTCCTCTGTACTGTATCCCAGTGCCTGATAGTCAAGCGCACTGTTTTGCTCTGTATGGCAGACATCACACGCTGGGCCATCCCGTTCAAGTGGCGTATGGATTTTAAGGTGCAGCTCTGCTTTCGCTGCCAATTCACTCCGCTCCCAGGCATCCAGCATGGCACTGATCTGCGGATGATTCCGGGTCAGTGTCTCAGCACTCTGTTGGTAAAAGGGTACGATATGTCTGCTTTTACTCGGCTTACCTTTAGCGATATCAGCCCACGCATGCCACCGATAATCGAAATCGACATTTTCCGGTTTGAAATGGCAGCTGGCACAGGCGAGATAGCCAACATGCATATTCAGGTAACTACGATACCTTTCACTGTTTGAGTGTGGGTAGACTGTATGACAGGAGATACAGAAATCCCGCTCTGTCCGGTTTTCTGGCTGTTGCTGGTTATGAAATGGTGACACCTTGAGTGGTTCGGCAAACTCGATTGGTTTATAAGCCTCCAACTTCTCAACTGTTTCATTAAAGGCCTGCTTGTTCCATGTTGCCTGTTTGACCTGGGTTAGGTAGAGAGACTCAGCGTGGCTGGAGGCTGTGAATAGTATGAGTGATAAGATCACTACAGATTTGATTGCTGATTGCATTACCTGACTCTTAACTTTTTCCCACTCAGGGAATCGCTGGTTAATTCACTTTTTGCCATCCTGGCATATACCGGGATCTTTCGACCGAAATTCAAAGGAATGACGGTTCATTCAGAGGTTCCCTGGGGATTGCCATTTTTTCTGCGCAGACGATTGAATTTTTCAGCCCATCTTCGCTTCACCCGCTGGCGAAAAACTCTGTCCTTGATCACCTGGTCGGTCTTCTTCGCTTTTTTGATTGGGCGCTTTTTTCTCACCAGAAACACTTTCTCGAATCTATTGCCGCCAAGGATTGGCAGTGCATCCGACCTGGAACCGGCAAAAATCGACCAGATGACACCGGTTACAATGAAGATCATGGATACCGGCGCGATAAACATCAGTACCTTTTGCCAATCTGAGGTCTGCCATGTCTCGATCAGAGGCGTGTTGACAAAGTAGCCCGGCACCCAGTCAAGATCGTGCATGTCACTGAGCAGAAAATCTTCGTTGTACGGGTTGTCCACGTAACCGTGACACCCGGATGAACCACACAGTTGAGGGAGCTGATCCGGGTTGACAGCGGACTCCGGATGCTCGGTTGGCAGAATGCCATGATGATACCCCTGCGGCGCATGACACTCGTTGCAGGAGACGCCATGGCTGTTGTCTTCACTCACCAGTCGACCGTGCAAGGTCATCTCATAACTGTCCGAGGCATAGACAAAGTGAGCATCACTGGGTTTCTTTTCCCCTGACAGGGCATCCTCACGTTGTGTCTCTGTCATAGCCTGCCGATCCAGGTGGCAGTCATTACACATGGCCACCTCCTCCTGCTTCGTCCAACGGACACCAAGCAGGCGACGCAGGATATGCCCCCCCATCTGACCGTTCCAGACCTCTCCCTGATGGCAGTTGCCGCAAACCTCCTCCTCATGGGCAAAAACCTCTTTGAACTCCTCCCTTTTGTTCAATGGGATATAGAGGGTATTTGAGTGACAACGTCGACAGGAAGGTGGTCTATCGTTACGGCTTTCATCCCATCGGTTCTCTGCGGTGAGCCCATCAACGGCCCCTTTACCATGGATCGATTCGGTAAACTCTTCAGCGATCGTCTCATGGCTGTAGGCTACGCCTTGGGATGGCTCTTCAAGATGGCATGAAGCGGAACAATCGACTGCTCCGTTTTCAGCTTTATGTGGATATTCACGGATCTTCCGATGGCAGTCCCGACAAGGTACATTGCCATGTATCGAGGAGAAGTAGTGGTCCGAGTTGATTGAGGCATTTCGGATGACACCTTTATCATTCACATAGGCAAGCCCTTCAGCCCCATGACAGACCAGGCAACCATCCGGATCGGATTGGCGCCCCCCAGCCGCTGCATCATCCATGTTGAACCATAGCAGCGCGATACCTGATAGCAGGCCGATGAATACCCAGCGTCGGCGATTGTTGTACTTTTGCTTTGGATTCTGTTCTGTAGTCACCGCAGTCCAAACCGGAGGTGGTGATACCTCGATACCTTTTTTGAGGCGTTTGGGCATTTTTTCGGAGGGCATGGGTAACCAGTCAATTGCCCCCCATTCGCAGGCAACCACGCATTCACGGCAGGACATACAGGAGAGCTGATCGACCACCGCAACGCGATCGACCATGCGGACAGCCCCACAGATACAGACCTCCGCACAAACCCGACATCCGGTACATCGGTTGCGCTCCACTCTGATCCGGCGAACAAATGGCAGCTTAGCGCCCAGACGGTTCACCAAGCCATCGATCGCACCTATCGGGCAGAGAAACTGACAGTATCCCCGGCCAAGCTTGGCAAAGAAACCGAGTAGAATCAGTAATCCAAGATTGACGGCACCGATGGTCGAAATCAGATAGGCAATACCACGTAAATCACCACTCAGCGCCTCAAACAACCTTGGCAGGGTAATGAAATTACAGAGTGTGCAGGCACTGAAACCCAAGGCGGGCAGCAGGATCAGATAGGTGATGAAGTATCCATAGCGTATCGGTACCTGAGGCAGTGACCGATAGTCGATCTTCCAACGATCATGAAACAGTTTGCTGACCAGTTCCGGCACTCCCCCCATTGGACAGAGGTAGCCACACCAGAGCCGACCAAACAGGAATGTCACCCCCAATATGGTCAACAGAATCGCCACACCAATCGCTGCGGTTTCAATCTGCCGCATGAAGTCATCCCAACCAATACCGGGAAAGAGCAGAAAGAAGCGTCTCATGCACATACCGCCACAGAGGTCACTCTGTTCGAATATCTGTGGAATAAGCAACAAGGGTGCAAACAGTAACAGCGTCATCAAAGAGATGGTCAGATAGCGGAACCATTGACTGTGTATGAAGTGTTTGAGTTGTTCTTTAAAACCGGTTGGTGACACGTCTAGTCCTCGAATTCATGGCAGGAGAGACAAAGTGTTCCGTCTTTGGCGGGTAGTCTGATCAGTATCTCCTTTTCAACACGCTGATAAATGGGTTTGGCGAACAGATTCCGGCGCTCTGTTTTCAGCGCCATCAATCGTCCTGCTTTGTCATCGGCAAAAAGCCTGCTCCAGGCAGTACGCTTATAAAGAATGCCATCATCTATTGAGTTCTCTTCGACACTTTTCCCACCTGCTGTTTCTGGATCGATGACGCCTGACTGGTGAGGTGTATGGCAGGTTATGCATGTGACTCGGCCTTCGTCATCGAGAGGTAACCTGACCTTATTCAGTTCTTCCGCGATCTTTATGCGTTGGATCATATCCTCATCCGGCTCCTGCAGATGAGTAAGGGTATTCAAGTGCGGTGTCTTTAAATGGCAGCCATAGCAGAGCTTCGCCTTGGGTAGACGAAATTCCATCAGCTCAAGGGGAATCTCTTCACTTGGGTCAGGTATCTCTGCGTGACAGTAGGTGCAACCGGAATCATCGAGCTCACCCGCACTGTCGATCATCACATGAAGATTGTAACGTTGGTGCCCCCGCTCTTCATGGCAGTGGTAACAGAAATCCGTAAGATCCTCATAGGGCCCATAGTGAAGAAAGTTCTCTTCCTCCGGGTTAACATCATCCAGTGGAATATCTTCCAGGTTCTCAACCCCATGGCAGCTATCGCAAATCAGTTCCCCATGCTCACCAAGGGGAAACACCTCAGGCAACTCCATCCCAGCAGGGAGTTGAATCTCAACCGGGTGGTGGAGTGGTGGTAATTCATAACTCTCCCCGGCAAAACTGACAGACAACAAACCTGACAGGAGAGTGATCAACAATGCGTGGAGAAGCCGTCTGTTCATAGTCCCGCCTGAGATGCCTCACCGTGGGTATGACATGGGCGACAATCGTCACCTACAAGGTGGACACCACTCAGACCGTTACCAGTATTCACACGCCCCTCGTCGATTTCAAACTGCATCGCATGGCAAATCACACAAAGTTGTGAATAGTCGCCCTGATCATTGACTTCGATTGAATAATCTCTTGAGATAAACTGTGATTCATTGAGCCTACGTGCACCTTTGCGGGTTGTATCAATGATCAGTTTTTGATTGCTTGTACCGTGCATGGCATGACAATCACTGCAAGCCACCACTTGGGGATAAGCATAGGCCGGCCTTAAGCCGTTAAAGGTTCCCTCACCCGACCCATCGCGCCAGCCATGGTAATCGATGTGCCGATAGTCATCCTCCAGGGCGATCAACGGGTCGGAATAACTTTCACCGGAGATCTCAAATCCGATCTGCTGATGGTCACGGTTGTGACAACGTAAACAAAAGTCGGCCTCAACCAGATAGGCTGACGACTGACCTGCCGCATCCCTGAAACTTGTCAAATCGAGATTCAGATCAAAGCTACCATCCATGTCGGAATAGTCGTGACAGACCAGGCAATCCTCATCACTCATAGCTGAGCTGTCAGATGGGGGAAATGTGTGTGAGTGCCGCCCGTCCAGATAAGGTGCAGTCGGCAGATCATCCGGGTTATGACAAACCAGGCACTGGCGCGGCTGATCGGTTCCATTGTCACCATGACATCCACTGCAAGTTTCATATCCCTTATCTCTGACCATCTCTCTGATAATTTCTGTTGTATCCTGGTGAATCACTGTCATGGCATGGCAGCCATCGCACTTTTCCAGGCCCCAGGCCAGTCCGTTATCCCCGTGTGTCTCGTCCAGCAACAAACCACCTGGCCTGGATGTATCGAGGGATGATTGATCATCGCTACCGCAGGCAATCAATGACAGAGAGAGCAAAATCACTAACCAACGACTCATCGCGCACTCCCCCTATGACACTCACCGCAATAACCAAACTGATGACAGCCTGCACAGGATGCTGGGTTGACTCTCGCTTCCAGACCATGCCTGTCACGATAGCCCAACGGGTGCATCATCCGTTTGCCAGGGTTACGTCTGAAATGGCAGTCTGTACAGAAATTCAAATCGATATGACAGCCCCGACAAGCCTGTTCATCGAGCCTGGCGGTCTCAGTATGAAACCAGGTGTAATCCCCCTTGTGATCCGCTGGTCGAATGGTTTGCGGATCGGTATGGCAGACCTCACAGGCCAAGGGAGCGGTTCGGCTCTGCATATGACATGAATGACAGATCTCCTCCAGAGGCTCGTTGTAGATTGTCTGCAGACTATCCAACAGCTCCAAATCGGTTATCCTGTTATTGTTGAATGGATGACAGGCCATACAGAGATCCTTCCCCTGTTGCATGACTTCCAGGTGGGCATTATGGGGAAAGTAGAGATCAACCCTTTCATGACGTTTCTCCCACCAGCTTTTCTGTTCTTCCCGCTCTGCCATCTGTTCAGCAAAGACTTGAGTGCAGGCCAACGCTAAAAAGAGCAACCAAAACACCCTCATGGCAACTCCCCAACGTTGGTTTGATAGAACTCATAGCGGAAAGAAAGAGCCAATCGATACTCCTCATCCCGCACAGAGTGATCCAACCATTCACCACTGAGATCAACCCGCCAGGCAGACTTGATCCGTTGCGAGTAGGAACATGAGAACCCCCGCAGATGGTTGTCACCCGACAGTTGTGTGGATTTTTTTTGATACACGCTCTCCAGCTCAACAATCGCGCTGGCGTTTATCGGTTGCTTGTAACGCAGATATCCTGAAAACGCATAGTCATCATCAGACTCGAGATAGTCGACCCGGCCATCCCACACGGTGCCAAAACCGGTAGCGTAGATCAGCTCGGAAGCCAAACCGAGCCCCCCATTACCCTGATCCTGTCGGCTTCCGTTGAACTCGAAATTGGTTTGAAGGCGTTTATATTTGGGTAACTGCCAGACGCCTTTTAATATGGACTGACGATCCATACTGAAAAAACCGTGGTAGCGATCGCGGAAGGTTTCCGGTTCCTCATCTGGCCGATAGTAGCGATAGCCCAATCTGAGATGACCCTGTGCCTTCAAATCATAATGAGCATCGAGTACCATCCTGTGCAGGTTTTGACCATCGAGATCCAAATCCGCGGCCAGATTGAAATCCTTGAATTGCGGTCCCTCCTCAACCTCTGGTCTTTCACCACTCAGAGCCAAATGGAGATTCCTCTGCCGAGTCCTGCTCCAACGTTGTTCCAGACCCAGGTTAAGCAGCAGCCTGTTGAATCGATCCGTCTCATACAGTGACAACAGATTGAGGTCTGAAAACAGACCGATGATCAGGTCCGCATCCTCCTGCCAGTAGGCTTCAAATCGTCTGGGTTTGCCGGCGTAGAGCCTCCAACCGATATGATCAAACTGCTGATCAAATGAGATGCCATCAAGGTTGCTGAAGCCGCTGCTGTCGATGTGCTCAAACCGGCCAATGGTGATATCCGGTGCGACGCCATCTCCATTGCTGCGAATGAAGCATTGATAGAGTCGAGCCGAGTCACTTGGCTCACCAGCCTCAATGGCAAACTGAAACCCCATATCGAGACCATTGGATCGATCGGTATAGTAGAGATCATTCCACAGCTCAAAAGAGCTTTCAGTCTCACCAAAATGGCTGTTATCCACTTGCAGTCGGAGTTCAGTATCCCCGGAGACTCCTGCTTCGACAGTTACAGCGATTGGTAAGAGCAGGAGATGACTGACAATCGCGCACAACGCCGGCCTATTCATCTACAGCCTGATTGAGCCTGTTGGGAGGCCTCTCTTTAAGTGCCCCCCAACCCACCAGAGAGACCAAGGCAACGGCACAACCGGCGCAACCGGTACATAGGCCGAGTGTCACAATGGTACATTGGGACGTCAGCATCATATGTCCGGTTGCAAATCCGGCGCCGGCACTCCATGGCAGCATCCTTTTGATGCCATCTATCCGAGATTCCATGAGACAGCTTAATTAACCCTGCAAAATCCTTTTGCGCATTGACCATCCGAGCAGAAGCAATGGCAGTATCAGTGCAGCACCACCGCCGCCACTGCTATTACTGCTGCTGCCACCGTCTGAGGTTGTCCCGGTTTGCGACTTTTCTGCAACGGCAAAAAAGCTCAGATGGTCGGTTCTGACGATGACGTAGCCATCCTGGTCTGAAGTTGCCGGCTGGGCAACAATGACCTGATCAGCTTGCAGATCACTCCAGTTCTCACCATTATCAGAAGAGATAACGGTCAAGGCCTGTTGATTATTACCGGTCCATGGGAGTTTGATGAACAGAGGCGTACCAGGGAACTGCTCAACAGAAGCACCATCACTGTTTCTCACCTCAATCTTGTAGACCTGGGAGAGATTCATCCGCCCGGCCTGAGTGGCAGCCTCCACAACTTCGCCATTGTCGACTCGAATCAGAAAGCGATAGCTCATCATGACGGCTTCAGCCTGCCCGTTTTTATCGGTCATGATAGCGGTCCCCTTCACCATCTCATCACCGTAGCGTGGTTTGAACAGATAGATCGAGCTGGAGGATGGCATCTGCTCACGCAGTAGGTTTACCTCTTCGTCGGTTATGCCTAAACCTGTCATACCGGTTTCGGCATTCGACTCGCTCATGTAACCTGCAAAAACCGGGGCATTAGCCGCTCCCAGAATCGACAGTGAGGGATTGATCGCGCTGTAGTAGAGGATATCCTCCACATTCTCGGTAATCCGCCCCTCTTCATCCGCCTTCATGGAAGGAAAGGCCATTTCAACGATCCCCTCATCAATCAACCGTCTGTCGGGAAGCTCCACCACGGTTTTGCTGTTGGCGGCGCCCATCACACCTGAGGTTGAGATCAGTGAACTGAAGGCCCCCCGTGCGGTTTTCTCATGACACTCCTCACACTGGACCGACTCTATGGCGGGACGGGTATTGTGTGACATGACATAGAAGTTGGATGCGCCCCATATCAGTACCGTATCCGGGTTCTGCATACCCTTTGACCTCAACAGATTATCGTAGGCTCCCTTTTGCGCAACGATGGTTTCATAATCCTCCGGGTCAGAAAAACGCCAGCTGCCATGGGACATGCGTACATTGACGTTACCCAGGGTATCGCCTGAAACAGGATCGATCAGCAGTCCAATCCGATTGCCTTCACTATCGATCTCCATCCTGAAGGCACTGTTCCGTTCCGTTTTGTTCAGAATATGGCCACTGGTCTTATCGACCCATTGAGCACGATACCGGGCATTGTAGGGCCTCACCTTCAGAGTGCCATCCTCGGTAGCGGAGTATCGGTACATGATCTGTATCGGTGTGCCACGCGAAGCCTTATCGGTAATATGACAGGTTTCGCACGCCAGAACGTCCAGATGGGTCTGAGTGATACGATTCAGTGAATCTTCTGTGTAACCGGTCATATCGCCGGCCAGTTTCCAGCGCTCACGGTGGGCGGCCAGCATATCTTCATGGCCGGAAGGAATGGCTGGCGTCTCCGCCTCTTCGTGACAGTAGACACAAGATTTCGCCGGTGGATCGTAATCCTTGTCGTTGGCGATATCCATGTCGGAATTGCCTTTCAGAAAGTTGTGGTTGGCATCCAGATCGGCCTGGTAGCCAAAACTCTCCTTGTAGTAGTTACGGCTATGGCAGGCGTTGCAGTTCTCGATATCACGCTGCTCACCATTGGCTTCGGTCCACACCTGACCTTTGTGAACATCATCCTGATAATCGCGAACCAGCAGACCGTCCTCATCAAAAACCGCCTCGGCGCCCTCTCCGAATCCGTAGAATCCCCGCCGGGAATTTGAGGTCAGGTGACAATACATGCAGCTGTCGTTACCCGGATAACGAACCATGGGTATGGTGACAAGTCCCTGTTCATTGAAGGCTTCCGCATTCCATTCAATAATCGGCAACTCATTGTTATCGAGTTCGATATCCGCCGCACTGACGCTGTCATCACTATCCTCATCCAGGCGCTTGAAGCTGACCAGGGATTGAGGCTGTCCCTCCTCCTCCATATTGAGATTCATAAACTCAAGCATCGCCGTTGCCGCATAGCGAAACTGACCTGAGCGCATCAGTCCTGAACGCAGATTGGTTGCATGTCGGAACGGGGTTGTTTCAGCATCCAACTGGCTGTCATGACTGACCATCTCACCCAGGTTGGCGTGGCATAACAGACAGTCATTTTCAGCAACCCCGGAGGCCTGCCAATCCCACAATTCAACAACAGCCTCTCCCGCTTCGTCGACGCTGCGGCTATAGTAGTCTCCATCGAGATAGTCGACTGTTGCTGTATCGACCGCATCATAGCGGCGACCATTCCGGTCGGTCTCCATCCATCCCCCCCCTGAATGGCAACGAGTACAGCGCATAACCAGGTCGGGTGTACCTAAATCGGCAAACTCATCAATAGAGGCGTTCTGTTTTTTCGCCGTGATATCGGGATTGCTCCCTCCCATACAGTTATAGCCACCGAAATAACCTGGCGAAAAGAGATGGGGCTGACCATGGTCCAGACCATAATCGTCCCGAGCCTCATCCCGGCCCTGCTCTATGTGATAGGCGTGGGTGATCTTTTCATAGTCGTGACAACCACTACCGGCACAGCTCTTTTTAGGGCTATAGGGTTGTCCACTGCCTACCACATGCTCACCGGACTCTGTCAGTAGTGGTATGGGTGGATGGGCAACAGTCTCATCCAATAGGCCGGCAGCGGCGTTTGTTATATATAGACTGAAAAAAAACGCATACCCGATCAGTGCAGTCCGGCTCGTGAATCGAAACATCTATGTCTCCTGCGATTTGGTTATTTTTATTGGTTTTACATTGAGTTCCTTAAAACAATGTTCACCAACCGATCCAAACCCATAGAGCACCATTCATGCCACAATAGAATTTTGTTTTGTTACAATGAATTACACATAATGTTTATAAATTCGAAATATTTGAAGCAGGCATATACCCCACATTATTAAGGGATATCACATAATTAACCCCATAGACTATTCAATGAGAACTCCCCTCACAGAGAGCTTCGATGTGATATCGTGTGGTTGTTTTCTCTTGGTCTATAACCAGTCAGGACAAATGATGATGCCGTTCCAAGTTGTAGGTGTTACTCGCCCAAACTTTTTAATCCTAACCCCTATCTGCGTCTCTTTGGGTGTTGGGAGTGCACTTCTCTCTGGTTTTCCTATCTCCTGGGGAGTACTTGGAATCGTACTGCTCGGTGCTTTGATGGCCCATGTCAGTGTCAATGCCTTGAACGAGTATTTCGATTTCCATTCCGGATTGGACGCTAAAACCGACCGAACACCCTTTAGCGGAGGTAGTGGTACCTTGGTGATGCAACCGCATCTTGCACCTCAGGCACTCATTATCGGTACCGTCTCTCTCTTGATCACACTGGCTTGCGGACTCTATCTGATACAGGTTTCAGGTTGGGGACTGATACCCATTGGGCTTCTAGGCATTCTCATCATCATCAGTTATACCAGTTGGATCAATCGTTACCGGTTTCTGGTATTGATTGCATCAG
>JAKSBX010000036.1 GCA_022360905.1 Chromatiales bacterium | reverse complement strand
TGTGGCGATCAGGGCTTCGGCAATACCCGGAGCGACCAGCGCCAGGGTAGCCTGTTTGACATTACCCAGGGCGGTAAATGAGTTCATGATCCCCCAAACGGTACCGAAGAGCCCCACATAGGGGCTGGTGGAACCGATGGTTGCCAGGGTTGAAAGATGACTCTCCAAACGATCAACCTCCCGGTTCAGGGAGACCCGCATGGAGCGCTGCGCCCCTTGCACCATCGCCATCGGGTCCTTGTGACCCTTGGTTCGCAAGCGGGCAAATTCACGAAAACCGGCACGAAACACCGAGGCCATGCCCGATTCGTCATCCGTTTCACGCTCCAGCTGACGGTAGAGTTCCGCCAGGTCACCACCCGACCAGAAACGGCTTTCGAACTCATCGGCATCCTTCATGGCACTCTTCAGCACCCGCATGCGATCGAAGATCATGCTCCAGGAGCTGAGTGAGGCAAACACCAGCAAAGCGATGACAAACTGTACCACCGGGCTGGCGTTCAGAATCAGATGGGTAATGGAGAGGTCAGTCGACATCCGCAATCTCCAGCATAATATGTTTTGGAATGGGTGTTGGGCGCATGGTCTTCATATTCACACAGGCAATCTTGATCTCTCCCTGGCAGAGTATTCGTGCATCCTCGGCGCGCACCACCTCCTGGTAGAAAGTCAGGCTGGCACGTCCTTTCCGTGACACAGCGGCGGACACCTCCAGCGCATCGTTAAAGCGAGCCGGATGATGGTATCCCACATCGACATGGCGAACTGCGAAGATGATCCCGTCTTTCTGCAGCAACTCGTCTTGTTCAAAGCCCTTACTGCGCAGCCACTCGGTACGGGCCCGCTCCATGAATTTCAGATAGTTGGCGTAATAGACCACACCACCGGCATCGGTATCTTCGTAATAGACCCTGACCGGCCAGATAAATCGATTTTGACTGCTGTTCATACCCCAAGACCGTTATTCGACCGATTCCTCTGCCGAAACTAACCTACTCTGATTGTGTGATGTTATCCGAGTTCCCCGATCAATCTGCGATTGCTCTTAAAAAAGCTCATCCTCAGACGGCATTTGATCCCCGGACCTGGGAGTCAGCCCAAAGTGCAGATAAGCTGCCTGGGTGGCGACTCTACCTCTTGGCGTACGCATCATAAACCCCTGCTGAATCAGATAAGGCTCGAGTACATCCTCTATGGTGCCTTTCTCCTCACCGATCGCTGCTGCCAGATTATCAACCCCTACCGGCCCTCCATCAAACTTTTCGATCACCGCCAGCAGCAAGCGGCGGTCCATGCTGTCGAATCCGTTACTGTCCACCTTGAGCATTTTCAACGCCTTGTCTGCGAGTTCTGCTGAAATATGGCCATCCCCTTTGACTTGTGCGTAGTCACGCACTCTTCTCAGCAGACGATTGGCGATTCTGGGGGTTCCCCGTGACCGACGTGCGACCTCCCCCGAACCCGGGGTGTCGATACCGATATTCAGGATTCCCGCAGAACGACTGACAATACTCGCCAGATCCTCAGCATCGTAGTACTCCAGACGCTGCACAATACCAAATCGGTCCCGCAGCGGTGAGGTCAGCAGACCGGCCCTGGTGGTGGCACCGACCAGGGTGAAGGGAGGCAGGTCGAGCTTGATGGAGCGGGCGGCCGGGCCTTCGCCGATCATGATATCGAGCTGAAAATCCTCCATGGCCGGATAGAGCACCTCTTCCACCACCGGGCTGAGGCGATGAATCTCATCGACAAACAGCACATCATGGGGCTCCAGGTTGGTCAACAGAGCCGCCAGGTCTCCGGGTTTTTCAAGTACCGGGCCGGATGTCTGGCGCAGATTGACGCCCATTTCGTTGGCAATGATATGCGCCAGGGTGGTCTTGCCCAATCCGGGCGGGCCGAAGATCAACACGTGATCGAGAGCCTCCTCACGACCCCTCGCTGCGGTAATGAAGATCTCCATCTGCTCACGCACAGCCGTCTGCCCCACATAGTCGGACAACTGTTTGGGTCTGATGGCCCGCTCCAGGAAATCATCATCTCCCGTCGCTGCACCATCGATCAGTCTGGGTTCTTCGTTCACCGTCTATCCTTTCATTTTTTAGCCGCCCCCTGCAGGGCGGCCCTGATCAGTGCTTCGCTGTCCATATCCTGCTGTTCCACGCTTTTCACCATGCGGCTGGCATCCTGGGGTTTGTAACCAAGTGCTTCCAGTGCCGCCACAGCATCTGCATTAGCTGAGGCGGGCTGATCTGATGCAATGGATTGAGCGCCTGAGCCAGAGACGCTGAAGACGGACAGCTTTGCCAAACGGTCACGCATTTCGATGATCAGCCGCTCGGCGGTTTTTTTGCCGATACCCGGCAGTTTGACAAGCGCCGCAACATCCTCGAACTCGACACAGCGGGCAAACTCCTCGGCACTCATTCCGGACAGTATCGTCAATGCCATCTTGGCACCAACTCCATTTACTTTCAGAAGGTTACGAAACAAAGTTCGTTCAGTTTCATTACTGAAGCCATATAGTACATGGGCATCTTCCCGGACGATCAAATGGGTCAGCAAGGTGACCTTCTGACCGATTTCCGGGAGTGAGAATATGGTCGAAAGGGGCGCTTCGATTTCATATCCTACACCACCCACATCCAGTAACAGATGGGGTGCCTGCTTCGCAGCGAGTTCACCTCTTAGACGACCGATCACGGCTGAAAACCTCTCATACCATTGCTACGCTTTGCATATCCAATCCTGCTGCTGTGAGCATGGCTCAATGCCACTGCCAAGGCATCAGCTGCGTCGGCCTGTGGTTTTTTCTGCAGCTTTAGCAACATCTGCACCATGTGCTGTACCTGGGTTTTTTCCGCTCGACCGGTACCCACAACGGCCTGCTTGATCCCTCTGGGGGAGTATTCCGCCACCGACAATCCTTGATTGACCGCAGCGCAAATCGCCGCACCTCTGGCCTGCCCCAGCTTGAGTGCCGATGAAGGATTCTTCGAAACGAAGACCTGTTCAATCGCCATCACTTCAGGCTGGTACTGATTGATCATTTCACTGATCCCGGTAAAAATCTGTCCCAATCTGGGCGCCAGAGCTTCGCCCTCCAGACGTAACACGCCATGGAACAGATGGGTGGTGTGTACACCATCGGATTCGATCAACCCAAACCCGGTAATCCGAGAGCCCGGATCAATGCCGATAATCCTCAGCATTCAACCAACTGCATCGAGGATTTCGTCTGAAATCTCTGCATTGGTGTAGACATTCTGCACATCGTCCAGATCTTCAAGCATATCGATCATACGCAGCAGTTTGTCCGCATCCCCCTCATCCAGCTCCGCCTGGGTTGAGGCCACGTAGGTGACTTCATCGTTTTCCGGCTGTAATCCGGCCTGGATCAAGGCATCCTTCACCTCGGTGAAACTCTCCGGTGTGGCGATCACATCGATGGAGCCGTCATCATTGGTGACCACATCCTCGGCACCCGCCTCGAGTGCCGCATCCATGACCTGCTCTTCATCGGTCCCGGCAGCAAAACTGATGATGCCCTGTTTTGTAAAGAGATAGGCCACCGAACCGTCGGTACCCAGATTGCCCCCGAGCTTACTGAAGGCGTGACGGACTTCCGACGCGGTGCGGTTACGATTGTCGGTCATGCAATCCACCATCACGGCCGTGCCACCGGGCCCATAGCCTTCATAACGGATCTCGTCGTAGTTCTCACCCTCGCTGCCACCGGCACCCCGCTTGATTGCCCGTTCAATGGTATCTTTTGGCATGTTGGCGCCAAGCCCCTTGTCCATTGCCAGGCGCAATCGGGGGTTGGCATTGGGATCCCCTCCCCCCATGCGGGCAGCGACTGTGATCTCACGGATCAATTTAGTCCAGATCTTGCCGCGCTTTTTATCATTGGCAGCCTTTTTATGCTTGATATTGGCCCACTTGCTGTGTCCTGCCATACAAACCTCTCAATACCGAATATTCAAACCGGTTAGTTTAACACCCCCCCGTTCCCGCAGAAACCGAGTAATTTCCCCTACCGGCCAATAGGCCGAATGTGGGGCGGACCGTTAATCAGACCTTGCCAGCGCATCACATAGGTTTTATCTTGGAGCGATAAGCTTATAAAGCCGATGATTCGATACCGTTTTGTCACTAAACTCTGAGGTGTCTGTGAGTTCAGACAAGCCTCACCAACCATAATAATTGCAGGCTATGTCCCAGACCGTTGAAGAGTGGGTACGGCAGATCTCGTCAGAACCCCTCCCCGTGATGCAGCGCACCCTGACCCAAGTCAGGGACCTACTGAATCAATCCAGCGTCAATCACTCCCGGCTTTCGCAGGTAATCTCCCGTGATCCCGGGTTCAGCCTGAATGTGATGCAAAAGCTCAACCAGCTGCCTGTCCAACCCAAGGAGCCAATCACCCGAATCTCTCTGGCGATCCCGATGTTGGGGATGGAACTGATCGAACAGGCCAGCACGACCCTGCCTTCACTCGAGGACAAATTGAAAGGACCTTCAAGACGCGGGCTCTACAATTGCTACAGTCGAGCGGCCCATGCCGCGCGCTATGCCCGAAGTTTGGCAAAGATACGAAATCTGCCAGACACGGATGGTCTCTACACCGGGGCTCTGCTGCACGATATCGGCGAGATGGCCCTTTGGTCTGTGGTTCCGGAAGAGATGCAGCGTGTGCGAAAGAAAATTCTCTCCGGGGATGACCGGGAGAGTGTCGCCAAAGCCGAACTCGGCTGCACATTTGAAATGCTCAATATCGGCTTGAGCGAACGCTGGAAACTACCGGATCTGATCAAAGAGTCACAGGGCATCTCCAACAGCTTTCTGCCCAAACCCCTCTCGGTCATGCTCTCCTCCGCAATCGCCCGGGAAACCAGCCTGGGCTGGCAACGGGAAAAAACCTTGGAGGATCTGGAGCTGCTGGCCGAATTTCTGGAAATCCCCCAGGAAAACGCCGTCTCAACGCTCCATCGGCTGGCCGCCGAAGCTGCACGGGATCTGCATGCCCTTCCCCTACCGCTGCCGGGTTTCTATATCATCAGCGGTGACCCGAAACCGGGCAAAAAGCCGGTCAGTCAAGAAACTCAACCGCCAGCGAAGCATGCACCCTCCACCAAAAAGACTACCGAGAAAAAACCTCAAGCGGAGCCAGTTCAGGCCAAAAGACCGCCCCCCGACAAATCCACTCCGCAAACGAAAACCACGCCGCCGGAACAGCAAAAACCGGCCCCCACCAGCGATACGCCTCCGCCGCCGGCTCAAAAGAGCAACCCATTGCAGGAGTTGCTCAACAACGCCCTGCAACAGATGCATCAAGACCTGGGCCTGAGCCGCACCATGTTTGCCATGCTTACCCCTGATCGCACCATGATCAGGTCCCGCCTGGTCATAGAGTCGGAGCAACAACTGTCCCTGAAAGGTTTTGCGCTTGATACAAAAAAACCAAGCTTATTCAAGGCATTATTGAACAAACCTCAAGCGGTTATCCTGAATAAGGATAATGCTGAAAAATACCTTTCCATGATTCCCCAAGAGGCGAAAGAGCAGATCAATACCAGTGGATTCGTCTCCATGTCGATCTTTATCCGTAATAAACCGGTGGGACTTTTTTATGCGGATAACGGCTTGAGCGGGCCCGGGGTAACCCGCCAGCAATTCGACAACTTCAAGGTAATTTGCCAGAAAATGATGAAGACAATGGGTGGCGGGAAATAAGCACGGCACGGCTGCTGCCGATCTCCTGGCTGAGAGCTCAACCACCCAACGGATCTCATCAGTTCTAAAACCGCCCCTATTCTCATCTTTTTATCTCAGTGATTGTCTTGACCAAAGTCATTGTTTCGCTCAATTCAAACGCTAGGATAGCCTCTCCAAATAGACTCTATGAGAGCATCGTGCAACAGCAGATCAGCTACCAAATCGGCAACAATCTCTATCTCAGCATTACTGACCGCTGCACCCTTGAGTGTGCTTTTTGCCCTAAGACCCGGGGTGATATGACGGTACAGGGATATGACCTGACCATTAATCACCGCCCCAGTGCCGAAGAGATCATCGCATCCATTGGCGACGTGACAAAATACGATGAGGTTGTCTTTTGCGGCTACGGCGAACCGACGCTCAGGCTCAATGTACTGCTGGAGGTCGCCCGTTATGTCAAACAACATGGCGGACGTGTTCGGGTGAATACGGACGGCCTCTCCAATCTGGTACACAAACACGACACCCTGCCTGAGATGGCCGAATGTGTCGATGCGCTATCGATCTCGCTGAATGCGCAAAACAGCGAGATTTACGATCTGCACTGCCGCCCCAACCTGCCTGGCTCCTATCAGGCCATGCTGGCATTTCTCGATCGGGCAACCAACTACATCCCCGATGTAACCGCGACAGCGATCGATGGTCTGGAAGGGGTCGATATCGAAGCCTGTGAAGGTATCGCAAGACAACTGCAAGTAAAATTCCGTCGCCGCGAACTCAATGTCGTGGGTTAATCCGCATGACCACCCTGGCTGAACAACTCCCTACATTCGGGCAATATCTGCTCAATCGATTTGGGGAGAGAGTGCATAAAATTGCGCTTGATACCGCGTTCACCTGCCCAAACAGAGATGGCACAAAGGGGCTTGGCGGTTGCACTTTCTGCAACAACGTCTCATTCAGCCCCAATGGGCGTCGCCCCAAGCCGATCGGCGAGCAACTGGAAGCCGGCCGAGAGGTTATTCGCAAGCGTACCGGGGCAAAGAAATATCTTGCCTATTTTCAGGCATATACCAATACTTACGACTCACTCGACCGGTTGGCGGAGCGCTATGAAGAGGCACTTGCCGAGCAGGACATCATAGGCCTCTCGATCGGTACCCGGCCCGATTGCGTTCCCGACGGGGTGCTGGAATTACTCTCAAGCTACCAGGCACAGGGTTATGAAATCTGGCTGGAGCTGGGTCTGCAATCCGCTTTTGATGAGACTCTGGAGCGAGTCAACCGGGGACATGGATTCGCGGAATACCAGGATACCGTACTCAGAGCAAGAGGCCGTGACATCAAGGTATGCACCCATTTGATTGCCGGTCTGCCCGGTGAAACCGTTCAGCACAACCGGGAAAGTCTGCGACGGGTAACCACGCTTGGTACAGACGGCCTCAAGTTGCACCCGCTGCATGTGGTCAAAGGCACCCAACTGGCAAATAGTTGGCGCCGTGGCGATTACACACCATTGACAATGAATGAATATATCCGGATCGCTGCAGATCTGGTAGAACAGGCACCTGATCCTATCGTTTGGCATAGGCTGACCGGTACCGCTTCCGAAACCATTCTGCTGACACCTGCCTGGTGCGCATTGAAATGGCAGGTATTGAATGGCATCGCCCGGGAACTGCAGCGTCGCCGCCAGAGCTGCCGAAACGTCGCCTGAGGCTGAAACTATGAGAAACAATATGGAACTGGTCTGCCCCGCCGGCAATCTGCCCTCGCTGAAAGCAGCCGTCGACAACGGCGCCGATGCGGTCTACTTCGGGCTGCAAAACGATACCAATGCCCGCCATTTTCCCGGGCTCAACTTTAATCTGAAGCGGGCCCGCGAAGGGATCAGCTATGCAAAATCCCGCGGCAAACGGGTCTTCATGGCGATTAACACCTATCCAAGACCCGAGGGTTGGGAGCGTTGGTGCCAGGCGGTGGATAGTGCCGCGTCACTTGGTGTGGATGCACTGATTTGTGCAGACATCGGTATTCTGGGATATGCCCATAAAACCTATCCGGATCTCAACCTGCACCTCTCGGTTCAAGCCTCGAGCACCAACTATGAAGCGCTAGCGTTTTATGCAGACTCATTTGGCATCAAGCGTGCCGTTCTGCCCAGGGTATTATCCCTAAGCCAGGTCAAGCAGGTGATCGAAAACACACAGGTCGAGATTGAAATCTTCGGCTTTGGCAGCCTCTGCGTGATGGTTGAGGGGCGCTGCATACTCTCTTCGTATGTTACCGGAGAATCACCCAACACCCATGGCGCCTGCTCCCCAGCCCAATTTGTCGAGTATCGTGAGACCAGTGAGGGACTGGAATCACGCCTCAACGGTATCCTGACCGACCGCTATGGGCACGAGGAACAAGCCGGTTATCCCACCATATGCAAAGGTCGGTTCGCGGTGGGTGACAACACTTATTACGCCATCGAAGAGCCCACCTCCCTGAATACCCTTGAGCTACTCCCCCAACTCCATGAGTCCGGAGTCAAGGCGATCAAAATCGAAGGCAGACAGCGGGCGCCGGCCTATATCGCACAGGTTGCTAAAATATGGCGTGCCGCCATTGATGCCTGTCAGCGCGACCCGCAGGGCTATCAGCCGCAAGCCGCCTGGCAGAGTGCCCTCGACCAGGTTTCGGAAGGCAACTCAACCACCCTTGGCCCCTATTACAGACCCTGGCAATAATCCATGAGTATCAATCCTAAATTGTCACTTGGTCCAATTCTGTTCTACTGGTCGAGAGAAGAGATCTACGAGTTCTATGAGCAGGCGGCAGAAATGCCGGTGGACATCATCTATCTGGGTGAAACCGTCTGTTCCAAACGCCGCAGCCTGAAGACCCAGGAGTGGATCGATATCGCCGCCAAACTGAGCGACCGGAGTGACAAACAGATCGTACTCTCCACCCTGGCCCTGTTGGAGGCCGAATCCGAATTGAAGACCCTCAGAAGGATCTGTGAAAACGGCCGATTTACCGTGGAAGCCAACGACATCGGTGCCGTACAGATCCTCCATCAAAGAGCACTGCCTTTCATTACAGGCCCAAGCATAAACATCTACAACGCGGAAACCCTGAAACATCTGGCCGCAAAAGGGCTCACCCGCTGGGTCCTGCCCCTTGAACTGGGCAAAGAGACCTTGCAGCGGATGCAACAGCAACGACCGGAAGGCGTTGAGACTGAAGTTTTCTGCCACGGACGCATGCCGCTGACCCTCTCGGCACGCTGTTTCACCGCCCGCTCCCACAACCTGCCCAAGGATGACTGCCAGTATAAGTGCATCGATTATCCTGAAGGCAGACTGCTCTCTACCCAGGACGGTGAAACCCTGCTCGCCTTAAATGGCATTCAAACCGTCTCAGCAAAAAGCTGCAATCTGCTGGCGGAACTGACTGAGCTGAAACGACTCGAAGTCGATGTTCTGCGCATCAGCCCGCAATACAGACACACCGACAAAATCGTCAAGGCCTATTCTCAAGCCCTGGCGGGCGACCAACCTGAAGATCTACAGAAATATATCCCACTTGGCAGCTGCAATGGATACTGGCATGGGAATAGCGGCATCATGTAGCCCACAAACTCTATTGAAGCCTAATTGACTATTTGGCCCCCGGGTGAATAATTTCAAGTAGTATTTAGATTCTGCCCAATTCCCTACCAATCACTGTAAAATTGTCTTAGGGCCTGTAAAAACGAATCCAATACGCCCTGTTGTGTCTGAAAAACCGACACCTAAAAAGCAGCACTGTTGTTTATAAATATATTTATGAATCAATGACATTCATTACAAACGACCAACTGCCGGAGCCACTCGTTAATCATGGATGAAATAGCCAATTAATTCCATTCAAGGTCTTCGTATGCTCAAAACCAAATACTACCCACACTACATACAAAACCTCATTTGTACTGGGGTACTGCTCACCTCGACAGCGCTTTATGGCGATGATCACCTGCATAACTTCTCAGAAGATTACTACTACGATGATCTTCCTGTCGTACTCTCTGCCACCAGATTGAGTCAGTCTCAGGCCGATACGCCGACAGCCATGACAGTCATCGACAGAAAAATGATCCAGGCCAGCACCGCACTGAACATACCCGACCTGCTGAGACTTGTACCTGGATTTACCATCGGCTTCTATGCAGGATCTAGAGCGACTGTCACCTATCATGGGCATGCCGATGAGTATGCCAGAGATATGCAGGTGCTGATCGACGGCCGCTCGATTTATGATCCCGTGTATGGTGGCATACCCTGGTCAGAAATTGCTTTAAGCCTGGATGAGATCCTGAGAATTGAAGTAATACGTGGACCGAATGCAGCAGCCTATGGCTCCAACTCCTATGCCGGTGTCATCAACATCGTAACCGACCGAATCAGGGATATGCCAAGCAACATGGCCTCTGCAACCATAGGCTACGGTCAAACCCGATACATCGATGCGGCACATTCGGCTGATCTGGGGGATTTTGCCTATCGCCTTTCCGCCAGCTACGAAGAAGATGAAGGCTTTGACAATCGAGATGATGCCAGTCGATCAAAATGGCTCAAATTTACCGGTGATTACCAGCTGGACGCGGATAACTCACTGAATGCAGAACTGGCTGTTGTGGGTGGTAATTATGATGAAGGACACCCAAATCTGCTGCAAGAAGAGAGAGAGATTGAATCCAAGTACAACTACCAGTCGATCGCCTGGAACCACTTTTTATCTCCTGAAAATAAAATCAATGTACAGTTCTACCATAACTATTATGAAGTCGATGACACCTACTACACACCGACAATTTCTGAACAGATCAATGTAATTGATGACCTGCAAGGATTTGATGAGTCCATAAGACCCGATGTTTTTGCCGCATCCATCTCAGGTGGCAGATATGATTTCGAGTCACTGTTACAGGCCCTGAACATGACCGATTCACCGTTTGTCTTCTCCTGGATAGGACTTAAATCACATCGTTATGATTTAGAGATTGAGAATACACTTGAACCGGTTGATGATCTTCGTATCGCATGGGGTATTGGTGCACGCCATGACCGGGGCGAAAGTCCCTGGCTTTTTCAACAGGACAAAGCGATATCCAGGGACTTATACCGACTTTTTCTGAATAGTGAATGGTATGCCACCCCCAGCACGGTCATTAACGCAGGCGCCATGCTTGAAAAATTCGAGGGTAAGAAGCAGGTCTTTTCTCCGAGACTCGGGATTAACTACCATGTAACCCCAGCCAATACTCTCAGAATTAGTGGTTCGAGGGCCTATCGGATGCCGACCATTTATGAAGACAACGTCAATTTAGCGGTATACCTCGGGGATCAGGATGATGCTCTGAACACTTGGGTAATCAACACTGAGGAGCTGGATCCACAGAGAATTGATCGTATTGAAGCAGGCTACTTCGGCAACATTACCGATTATGGATTGAACTTCGATATTTGCCTGTTTCACGAGGAGTACAACGACATCATAGATCAGTATGGCAATTTTGACCTGCCCGATCCAGACCGAGGAATCACAGACCCTATAGATTTGGAGATCCTCTATCAATTCAACAGATTTTATCAGCGAGGCGCATTCACATACACCAACTTTGGAACGGTTGAGATCAATGGTATCGAGTTTGAAATGAATTTTCGGCCAACAAGCAGAGACATGGTATTTCTCGGATTCAGCTACCTGAACGTTAGTGGTAATGAAATAAAACGTCTCAAAGATGGGGTTTACAGCTATCGAGAGAACGCTGAGGAGAAAATCCCTCAGCGTACTTTCAGTTTGCTTGCCAGCCATACTTTTGATGACGGTGTCTCAATGAGTTTAGGCTACTATTTTACTGATGAAATGGAGTGGCCAGGAGAGGGCGATGCAGTACCGAATTACAGCCGAGTTGACCTTAAATTCAATAAGCGATTGGCATTGGAAAAAGCAAAACTGGATATCGCTCTGATATTACAAAACATTCATAAAGAAAATTTCGATTTTTATCATAGCGACAGGGTTGACGAACACAACATCTGGGAAAGAAGAGCTTATTTACAAGCCAAATTAAACTACTAAATTTCACTCCATATGACCGTCTCAGAGACACATTCTGCAAAGCAAAACCGCCAAGGTTGGGTGTGCAGGTGTGCTTTGAGACAACCGGTTATAGAGAAGACAAACAGCTCACTGGCAATTAGCCTTTTCATACTCGTCATATTCTTTTTGTCTTTTTTACTGACTCCTGGAATAGTAGCCTCACAAAACAACTACAACAATATCCTGATCCTGCTAAGTGATAATAAGGATGTCTATCTTGACGTTGCCACCACGATTACAAACTCAACCATTAAATACTGCCGTAATCATGGATTGTCTTGCCAAAACAGCAACTACGACATAGTGCATATCTCATCTTACGAGCAGCAAATACATAAAAACTATAAGGCGATCATCACACTGGGTACTCATGCAGCCATCATTTCTGGAAAAAACATTCAAAATATTACAATCATCTCCGCATTGATTCCGAAAAATAACGTCTTAATACAAGAAAACCTCAAAGCCAATCCAAACCAACACTTTATCTATCTTGATCAACCTCAAGGGCACAGTCTGGCACTGATTAAAGCGCTTTCAAGTCGATTTGAGGATATCGGCATTGTTGTCGACAGCAAGGATCAAGGAACTGTGGAGTCATTGCAAAAGGCTGCCTTGCGGCTAGAACTCAATCTACTCATCGAACAAATTTTTTCGGATGAACAGGTAGGTGCAGCACTCAACAATCTATTGGAACGAATCGATATCTTGCTGACCACACCTGACACCAACATACACAACAAATCGACCGTTTCAAATATTTTATTATCCACTTACAGAAAAAGAATTCCTTTAATCGGCTTCTCATCGGCTTATGTGAAAGCGGGCGCACTGGCAGCAGTCTACTCCTCACCGGAAGATATCGCTTATCAGGTAAGAGACAATATCATCGCTTATTTCAGCTCAAAGCAGCTCCCCTTAGAGCAACAGATGGGCAAATATTTCTCCGTACTATTCAACACAGATGTTGCGCGCTCTTTAGGCTTTCCTATCAAGTCAGAATCAAAACTGAAATCGCGAATGATGGACTATATACAACATGATTTTGAATAAACTAAGATCACTGAAATTTCAGGCTTTGATGATTGGTTTATTGCCAGCATTCATTTTGGCGCTAATGCTGACGATTTACTTGATAAGCACACAATTGGAGCAGTTAAATGAGCTATTTAACGAGCGTGGGGAATCGATCGCCAATCAGTCGGCAGCGATCAGTGTGTATGGAATATTTACCCGTGATAAAACCATATTGGAGATGAGTCTGCGGCCGGTTTTCTTACAAGAAGATGTTCACAGCATCAAAGTCTTCGATGCCTCTGGATCTCTGCTGTCGCATATGAACAAGAAAGCGAACGAAAAAAGCAGCAACTTAACTCAATTCAGCGCACCAGCAATCTACATCATCGAAAATATCGAGATCACCGATTATCCGGATCAACTTCCGGAGTCGAATACTGAAAACAGCAAAAGTATGGGTAATGTCATACTCACCCTCAGTAAAACCAGGCTTAATCAGAATAAAACCAGTATCATAAGAAATACCATTATCATGCTGGTGCTTGGATTGATTATTACCGCCTTTTTCTCCCTTGCACTCAGCCGCTCGGTGATCAATCCGATAGCGCGCTTGACGCAAGCTGTCTCCCGAATGCGGGATGGCGACCTGTCTGCTCGCGTACCTGAGATATCAAAAGGAGAGATTCGTAGCCTTGAAGAAGGCTTCAATGCCATGACCAGCCGTATTCTGCATTCCCATGAAACCATGCAACAGCAGATAAACCAGGCTACCGCCGAACTGACTGAAACCATGGAAGCGATTGAAATACAGAACGTGGAGCTGGACCTGGCCAAAAAGCGTGCCCTATCCGCCAGCAAAGCAAAATCTGAGTTTCTGGCGAATATGAGTCACGAGATCCGAACACCCATGAATGGCGTTCTAGGCTTTACCAATCTTCTACTCAAAACCGATTTATCACAACAACAGCGTGACCTAGTCAGCACAATATCGAAATCCGCCATCAATCTGCTCGATATCATCAACGAGATCCTCGACTACTCCAAATTGGAATATGGCAAGCTTGAGCCTGAAACAGCGCCGTTTAACGTAAGAGAGTGTTTTGAGGATCCAACAGTACTATTATCCCCATCTGCTCATGATAAAGGACTCGAGCTGGTACTATTAGTCTACTCGGATGTACCGAAAACTTTGATCGGTGATGAGCCAAGAATACGACAAATCCTAGTTAACCTGATCAGCAATGCAATAAAGTTCACGCATCAAGGTGAAGTGGTTATTCGGGTTATGATCGACGCTGAAACCAACAGCCGTTGTGTTTTGAAGTTTTCCGTTACCGATACCGGCATTGGCATCGACAACAAAGCACAAAACATGCTCTTCGAATCATTCCAACAGGCCGACTCATCCACAAGCAGAATGTATGGAGGAACAGGCCTGGGCTTAAGTATCTGTAAAAAACTGGCCCAATCGATGAATGGTGATATTGAACTATTCAGCAGCCTTGGTAAAGGTGCTAACTTTATCGTCTCGATACCTTTACCGAAACCCACCAACAACAAGCTGAATGAAGATAAATCATTTGGCTTTCATAAGCGTGCAGTACTGATAGACAACCACAGACTCTCTTATCTGGCTCTCAAGCACACCCTTGAGTCCTATGATATAGAGGTGATCGATGGACAGTTTCCAGTTGACTGCACGCCAGACATTCAACTGATCGTACTTGGTTTTTCCCATAAGGAAATCACTTCTGGTATCGCAGAATTTGAAATTCAACGCCTAAAATCCCGATGTAAGATCCCGATACTAACCTTTGTTAGCGCATCGGAAAGAACCGTCATCGAGCAATTTCAATCATTGAGTAATGATATCTACCTATCGAAACCATTCAGCACCAGCAAACTCGAAGACAGCCTGAGGACTATTTTCGCTACCAAAGCGCAACAACCTGAATTTCTTACCAAGCAGAGTACCGACAGCTCCCAACCAAACCTGGAAAACTACAACATTCTGGTGGTCGATGACAACGACATCAATCTGAAATTGATCAGCACCTTGATGAGAAGCAAAGGCGCCATTGTAACTGAGGCCTATGACGGCTTAAGCGCCATATCGAAGACCCAAAACAATCGTTACGATTTGATACTAATGGACATTCATATGCCTAAAATGAAAGGCACGGAAGCGGCTGAGATCATCCGGCGAAATGAAGAGGGATCAATTTACACACCAATCATCGCATTGACCGCAGATGCCGTGCCCGCAACACGAAACCAGATTGCCGAGTCCGGTATGGACGGTTATCTGCTGAAACCGATTGACGAACCTCAGATGTGGTCTGTGATCAATAATATATTTTCACATGATTCCACTGAATTCCTGATCTCCACACCAATGGAGACAGCGGACTCTGAAGTTTCCTACAACGATCTACCGGTCAGGGATCTGGATAAACTGTTGGCAATAACTGGAGGTGATCAACAACTTGCTGATGAAATGTTCAAGCAGCTCTGCCTGGAATTACCCCAACAACTTTTAGCGATCAAACAATTCATTGACCAATCAGACTGGCATAATCTGAAAGAGATCGCTCACAAGATCCATGGCTCAACCTCTTCGTGTGGCGTACCTGCTCTTGACTACAAAGTCATGGAATTTGAAAAGGTCTGTAAATCTGAGGAGATGGACCGACTCCTTATAAGTTATATTCAATTGGAACATGAGATTGAGAGGCTGTTGAAGTACGAGGTGGGAGATGCCGTCTGAAGCAGCGATAGGAATCTTCGATTCAGGCATAGGTGGTTTGTCGGTACTGAAACATATCCGGACTCAGCTACCCAATGAAAATCTGCTCTATGTCTCTGATCGGGCTCACCTCCCCTATGGAGAGAAAGATAAGCAATACATTCTTCAACGTAGCCGGGTAATTACACAGTTTTTGATTTCCAAAAATGTTAAAGCGGTTGTTATCGCCTGTAATACGGCAACCGCTGCAGCCGTGAAGGAGCTGCGTGAGAGCTATCAACTACCAATTATCGGCATGGAGCCCGGTGTAAAACCGGCAATATTACGAAGCCGAAGCGGCATGGTGGGTGTTTTGGCCACCCATGGCACACTCAACCGCCATAAGTTTAAAACCCTGTTGCAAGATCATGCCGATGGCTCGGAAGTCATTATCTGCCCCTGTGATGGCTGGGTTGAAGCGATTGAGCAGAATGGACACGATCATCAGACTACCCGGCAGATCGTCTCTCAGCAGTTACAGCCTATTTTAGAGCGAGGTGTCGATACGCTTGTACTGGGTTGTACCCACTACCCTTTTGTAAAAAAAATGATTGCCGATGAAGCCGGACCGGACATATCCATTATCGATACCGGTCCTGCCGTTGCAAAGCAACTTCAGCGCCAATTGTCAGCACACAACCTGTTGAGTGAGGCAACAACTCCAGGCAGTGAGGCGTTCTGGTGTAGTGCTCCTCCCCGCCAAACTCAAAAGCGGATAGAGAGCCTGCTTCAGGTGCCGGTTCGGCTGCAGTTACTGCCCGAACCGAAGTGAGTGCTATTAACCCGAATGGCACTTACTTAAGAGAATAAACCGCCAATGAACGCGAATCTTCGCTAATAGAGTCCACTATGTGAGAGTTTTTCGCGGCATTTTGCGGTGATTGGCGTTCATTGGCGGTTAATCTCTTAGGGTGGCCCAACCTCTTCAGCAGAATTGGGGTGTAAATGACTAAAGTATGCCGTCTTCAGCCATTTCAAAGCACGCGCTCATAGAGTTGCAATCCCCGCTCCACCATCGATCTGAATTCCCGCGGCATCGGCAACTCTTCTGGTTCCACGGCAGCTAGCATATTCTTTAGATGAACCCCTAAACCGGTATCCCCGTCCATCACCAGGTGGCGCTGAAAAAACAGCGTATCGGGATCTTCCCTGCCAGCGACCAGCAACAGGTAATCGTAAACGGAACCGGTAATGGTCAAATCCGCTGCCTGACTTCCCGCCTCCGCAAGTTTTCCATCGCGCATGGTCAAGGCATAGCGAAGCGCTGCATCGCTGACTTTGATCTGTACCACCTTCCCTTCCAGAAAGTCGAGCTCGCCTTCAGCAATTTGTAGGCGAAATACCCGATTGAGCAGCGCGCTCAATATCAAACCATGAGCTTTAATCGGTAGTATCTTCAAAGGCAGTGTCAGTGCTTTTGGCATCCGTGGACGTCTGGGTACAGCATACATGGCAAACAGCCTCATCAAGTCAATAAAATCGTCATTTTCTGAATCGGGCCGATCGGATTAATGTTAGCAGGCCCTGACTAACCGCAGTATCATATCAGCACTTCATAAAATGTGCGAAAATCGGGACCATGTCAATTCAAGTGTCATCACCTTTTAATCCTGACAACTCAGATGCTTATGCGTCCTGGCGTGAGGCTAAACTGGGGCATTACCCAAGTGCCCTGGAAGACCTGATCGTAGAGATCGGCGACCCTCGCAATATCACCCAGGCCGAGCATGACAAGCTTCAGCAACTCTGTTGCAAGTCGAATATGGCCATCTGGGCAGGGCTCTCCGGACATGATGCCGACAAGCAGATCATTCGGCAGTTGGGCAGTCGATTCGGCTTGCACCGATTGGATCACAACATGTGTGCCGACAACGATGCCATCACCTCATTGACCGTGCAATCCGATGCATTGCATAGCGGTTACATCCCCTACTCCAACCGTCCGATCGCCTGGCATACGGACGGCTACTACAACGACCTTGAGCACCAGATCCACGGACTGCTGCTGCATTGTGTCAATCCGGCCGAACAAGGTGGTGAGAACGATCTGCTCGATCATGAGATTGTTTTCATCCGTATCATGGATGAGAACCCGGACTACATTCGGGCCCTGATGCATCCACAGGCCATGACAATTCCAGCGAATGTGGTTGATGGTGAAGAGATCAGGCCAGCCCGTAGCGGGCCTGTGTTTGCCATCTATCCGGACGGTCATCTGCACATGCGCTATACCGACAGGAGTCGCAGTATCGCCTGGCGCGAGGATTCCGTGTTGAGTGAAGCTGTCAGCTACCTGAAATCGATCCTGCATACCCCGTCTGAGTGGCACTTCAGGGGTAAACTAATGGCTGGCCAGGGACTGATCTGCAATAACGTCCTACATACCAGGAGCGGTTTCGAGGATGGGGACGATCCCAGACTGATCTACCGGGCACGCTATTTCGACCGTCTCCATGGCTGTGGGCCTTTATTGGAGATCAGTCCGCAAATGAGCGCAAACGAACGCTAACGCTTTGCTGCAATTTACTCGATACAGGTGCCGTGATCGAGCTTAGCTATCGTTGTGCAGGTCGATGATACTCTTGTCCGCCATCTCGTTCTGGGATTTGGCGCCATCGTTGCGCAACAGCTCCAACTGTTCGAGATAGGTATCACTCACATCACCGGTAACATAGTCACCGCTGAATACCGATGTATCGAAACGATCGATATCGGTTTTGCCTTTCTTCATCACTGCATCAATCAGATCCTGTAGATCCTGATAGATCATCCGATCAGCACCGATGATCTTCTCCACCTCTTCAACGGTACGGTTATGGGCGACCAGCTCACTCGCAGATGGCATATCGATACCATAGACATTCGGGTAGATCACCGGCGGCGCGGCCGAGGCAAAATAGACCTTGTTGGCACCGGCATCCCGCGCCATCTGCACAATCTGCTGAGAGGTGGTACCGCGTACGACGGAGTCATCCACCAGCAGAACATTCTTACCCTTGAACTCCAGATCTATGGCATTCAGTTTCTGCCTGACCGACTTTTTACGCACAGTTTGACCCGGCATGATAAAGGTGCGTCCGATGTAGCGATTTTTAATGAATCCTTCCGTATAGCGGACCTTAAGCTCGTTGGCCAGGGTCAACGCAGCAGTACGGCTGGTATCCGGGATTGGAATCACCACATCCACATCATGATCCGGCCACTCACGGAGTATCTTCCTGGCCAGTTTTTTGCCCATTCGGGAACGGGCTTTGTGCACGAACACATTGTCGATAATCGAATCGGGACGGGCAAAATAGACGAACTCAAAGATACAGGGGGATTTGACCGTATTGGCGGCACACTGCTGAGCGTGGAACTGACCCTCTTTGCTGATGAAGATCGCCTCCCCCGGCTCCAGATCCCGTACCCGTTCGAATCCTAACGCATCCAAGGCGACACTTTCAGAGGCGATCATATACTCCGTACCCTGATCCGTTTCCCGCTTGCCGTAGACAATCGGGCGTATGGCATAGGGATCACGAAAGCCAATCAGCCCGACACCGGGAATCATCGCGACGGCCGCGTATCCACCCCGACAGCGACGATGCACACCGGCAACCGCCTTGAAGATATCTTCGGGAGCGATGCGCAGTTTATTCTGCATCTGCAGCTCATGGGCGAAAATATTGAGCAGGATTTCCGAATCTGACGAGGTATTGATATGGCGCAAATCCTCGACGAACAGATCCCTTGTCAGCTCTTTGGCATTGGTGAGATTGCCGTTGTGCGCCAAGGTGATGCCATAAGGTGAGTTGACATAGAAGGGCTGAGCTTCCGCTGATGAGGCACATCCGGCCGTGGGGTAACGGGCATGACCCAGCCCCATGTTGCCTTTCAGCCGCAGCATATGGCGGGTGTGAAAAACGTCACGGGCCAGTCCGTTTGCCTTACGCAAATAGAGCTTGCCCTTATGGCAGGTCACAATACCTGCAGCATCCTGACCTCTATGTTGTAGCACCAATAATGCATCATAAAGGGATTGATTGACCGGTGTCTTACCGACAATACCCACGATACCGCACATGTTCAGTTCTCCAGGGTCTGCACGGGATTCAGCCAAGGCCGGGACAGTTTATCGAGTCCCTGGCCAGCGTCATTTCCCAAACCATTCATTTTGACCAATCCCTGTCGCTCTTCAACCCGGCACCATACTAGGGGGCCGGCTTAATATAGTGGAAGTTATCAGCAATGTCGCTGGGCAGAAAGCCTTTCAACCAGAGCGCCATCTCCTGAAAATAGGGGATCAGGCTCGATTCGTTCCACCAGGGATCGTTCGGAAACGGTGTCAGACCAGCCAGCAGGACCAGAATGGCAACCATGACCGCACCACGGGCCACGCCGAAAAAAATCCCGATCATCCGATCTGTACCGCTCAATCCGGTAGAGGCGACCAAAACCTTCATAAAGTGGTTGATAATCGCACCAAGGATCAGGATTCCGATCAGAATGAGCACGAAGGCCACACCAAGCCGGATCGAGGGTACATCGATCCAGGGAGTCAGTTCCACGGCAAGGGGGCGAAAGAATAACCAGGCGATTGTGAACGCGGCGATCCAGGTAGCAAGAGATATTGCCTCCTGCATAAATCCTCTGATCAGGCTGATGACAGCAGAGAGCGCAATGATGGCGATAATCAGAATGTCAATCCAGAGCATACCGCTACCCCGTCGGGCAATCGAGAGATGACCTTGATGCTGTTGAAACAGGTCAGCAGAACCCAGAAAAAGATAGCCCGGAATAAATCCGGGCCGATCTTAATCAAATTTGGTGGAGCCAGGCGGGATCGAACCGCCGACCTCAACACTGCCAGTGTTGCGCTCTCCCAGCTGAGCTATGGCCCCAGAAAGCGGGGCATATTAGGGGATAATCTCCCGCTTGTCCACTGATTTTTTTCCCATCTTCAGCCAACATTTCCAGGCAGGCCCTGAAGCGTCGACAGGCAGGGCTTTAACGGCCAGTGCCTTTTTCAATTTTTGCCCAGGAATCACGCAGGGTGATCACCCGGTTGAATACCATCGGCTGACGCCCCGCTTCCACGCTGTCGAGTATGAAATAGCCTTCCCGTTCAAACTGATAGGCCTGCTCAACCTCCGCATTGGCCAGTGCAGGCTCGAAATAGCAGTCGGTCAGGGTGCGCAAGGAGTCCGGATTCAGGTTATCGGTAAAACGTCCCCCCTCTTCGACTTTATCCGCATTTGCCTGCATGAAAAGCCGATCATAGAGCCGAACCTCGCCCTTGATGCCATGCTTGGCCGAGACCCAGTGGATGACCCCGCGAACCTTACGTCCTTCAGGATTTTTCCCAAGTGTTTCAGGATCATAGCTACAGCGAAGTTCAACAATGTCACCCTGATTGTTTTTTACCACCTCTTCACATTTGATCACATAGGCATTTCTCAGCCGCACCTCACCGCCGGTCACCAGACGTTTGAACTTCTTGTTCGCCGATTCCCGGAAATCGGCCTGATCGATAATGATCTCGCGGCTGAACGGGATCTGGCGAACCCCCATGGATTCATCCTTGGGATGGTTGGCCGCCTCCAGCATCTCCTGCTGGTCTTCCGGATAGTTTTCGATCACCAGCTTCAATGGATGCATCACGGCCATGCGCCTGGGCGCATGGGCGTCCAGATCCTCGCGGATGCAGGTTTCAAGCATGCCGATCTCGACCAGTCCATCGGACTTGGTGATACCAATGCGTCGACAGAACTCGCGGATTGAAGCCGCGCTATACCCCCGACGCTTCATTCCGGCAATGGTCGGCATACGCGGATCATCCCAACCCTCCACAAAACCCTCATCCACCAGTTGGGTCAACTTGCGCTTACTCAACACGGTGTACTCGAGATTGAGCCGTGAAAACTCGATCTGCTGGGGATGCGAAGGGATGGTGATATTGTCCAGCACCCAGTCGTAGAGTGGACGATGGTCTTCGAACTCCAGGGTACAGAGGGAGTGGGTGATCCCCTCCAGGGCATCGGAAACCGGATGGGTATAGTCATACATGGGATAGATACACCAGGCTTCACCGGTCTGATGGTGAATCACCCCGTGGCGGATCCGATAGAGGGTCGGATCCCGCATATTCATATTCGGTGAAGCCATGTCGATTTTGGCCCGAAGCACCCGCTCTCCGTCAGCAAAATCACCGGCTTTCATGCGCGCAAACAGATCCAGGTTCTCCTCCACCGAACGGCTGCGGTAGGGACTCTCCTGGCCTGGCTCTTTCAAGGTACCCCGGTAGGCGCGCATCTGCTCCCCGTCCAGGTCACAGACATAGGCCTTGCCTGCCTTGATCAGCTCCACAGCAAAATCGTAGAGCTGCTGAAAATAGTCTGAGGCGTAAAAAAGGCGATCCTGCCAGTCGTACCCCAGCCAGCGCACATCCTGCTGAATACTCTCGACAAACTCCATGTTCTCCTTGTGAGGATTGGTGTCGTCGAAGCGGAGATTGCACAAGCCGTTGTAGTCCCTGGCTATGCCGAAATTAAGCACAATCGACTTGGCGTGACCGATATGCAGATAACCGTTGGGCTCCGGGGGGAAACGGGTGTGTACCCGACCATCGTGCTTACCCTGCTCGATATCCTGGTCGATGATCTGTCGAATGAAATTCGTCGGTGTGTTCTCGCTGTGATCCAAATCGCTCATTACTCTGGCTTCTTGAAAGTGTTTTCTAATCGAATTTTTGCGCTGGTGGCGCCTTTGCCTACCCTGCTGCCGCAGCTTCACGCTGGGTAATATATTCCAGGGCTTTATCGATGCGTCTCAGACAGGCCTCTTTGCCAACCAAGTAGAGGGTTGTGTCGATTCCCGGCGATGCGGCCCGGCCTACCACGGCTACCCTGAGTGGCTGGGCGACCTTACCCATCTTCAATTCCAGCGCCTCTGAGACCTGCTCCACGACCCCGTGAAGGGCATCTTCCTGCCAGTCTTCCAGCTCAGACAGGGCCTCACGCATCCGTTCCAAAGGCTCTCTGGCCACACCACGCAGATGCTTCTTGGCCGCCTTCTCTTCGAACTCTTCGTAATCCTGATAGCAGAAGGCACTCATCTCCGCCATCTCCACCAGGGTCCGGGCCCGCTCCTGGTGCGCCTCGGCAACCTTGGTCAGATCAGGACCCTCGGCAGGATCAATACCCAAGTCCCCCATATGGGGACTGAGCAGATGAGCGATGCGTTTCGCATCATCCTGCTTGATGTAGTGCTGATTCAACCACAGCAACTTGTCGGTATTGAAACTCGACGCCGCCTTGTTTACCCCATCGATATCGAACAACTCAATCATCTCATCGATGGAGAAAATCTCCTGATCCCCATGGGACCAGCCCAGGCGCACCAGATAGTTGAGCAGAGCCTCAGGCAGAAAGCCATCCTCCCGATACTGCATCACACTGACCGCGCCATGGCGCTTCGAGAGTCGGGCACCGTCATCCCCGAGAATCATGGGGACATGCCCATATTTCGGTGGCTCAGCGTTGAGTGCCTTGAGGATATTGATCTGCCTGGGGGTATTGTTCAGGTGATCGTCACCCCGAATCACGTGAGTGATCTGCATATCCAGATCGTCCACCACCACCGTCAGATTGTAGGTGGGAGAACCATCGGTACGGCGGATGATCAGATCGTCCAGCTCCTCATTGTTGAAGCTCACCCGGCCGCGGATCAGGTCATCGACCACCACCACACCGGCATCCGGATTGCGGAAACGGATCACATGGGGTTCATCCGGGCTGACTTCACGGTTCCGGCAATGGCCATCGTATCTGGGCTTCTCCTTACGATTCATCGCCGCTTCCCGCAGATCATCCAGACGCTCACGGCTGCAGTTACAGCGATAGGCCAGCCCCCTCGCCAGCAGGTCTTCAATCACCTCGTGATAGCGATCAAAACGCTTTGTCTGATAAAAAGGTCCTTCGTCGTATTCCAGTCCCAACCAGGTCATCCCTTCCAGGATGGCATTTACCGACTCGGCGGTGGAGCGCTCAAGGTCCGTGTCCTCAATGCGCAGTACAAATTTTCCCCCATGCTTGCGTGCATAGAGCCAGGAAAACAGTGCGGTGCGGGCACCGCCCACATGAAGATAGCCGGTGGGGCTGGGGGCAAAACGGGTACGAACAGTCATGATCCGATGGTTTCATCCAGTTGCAGCAAAGCGGAAATTCTAACAGACCAGAACTGAATCGTAAGCTTAATCCGTAGAGAAAGCCGAATTTGTATAATTTTTGGACAATTGACGTAAAGTGGCTGTAGAACTAGAATGCGTGTCCACTTCGGGCGCATAGCTCAGCTGGGAGAGCGCTGCAGTCACATTGCAGAGGTCACAGGTTCGATCCCTGTTGCGCCCACCAATTATTTCCAAGGTGTTATCAGCCCATCCTCCAGATACCACATCAGGCTAGTCCTGTGCTTTTCCAGGAAACACCTTCAATAATCGGCCGCCATTTCATTTAGAATCTCTGCTGCATTCCGACGTGCCCTTTCATCAATGTCATTAAGTTGATTCTCAAGATAGTGAATTGACGCTGTGCCACCAATTTCGCCCAGTGCTGCCACCACGTTATTTCGAATCTCCGCACTATTGTCAGACAACAGTGGCGCCAACAGATAAATACCTCGTTCATTTTCAAGATCTGCGATGGCCCATACAGCCGTAATTCTCACTTGTTGGTCTGAATCATAGAGTGCAGCTTCCAGATAGCCTATCCCTGTGTCATGTTTCAGCATCGCGAGTGACTCAACAGCTGCCACTCTGATAAGTGGGTCAGGATCATACAGAGCGTCCACGAGATCAGAGATGGCTTCATGATTCTTATATTCACCAATTGCATAAACTGAAGCGAGGCGCCGGGCTGGATCACTATGGCTTAATAAGTGTTGTAACGCTTCAATCGTGTTATCAGCTGGTATCTTTTCATCTTCCAGTATCTCTATCGATTCAAATTCTGCACTAATCATTTCTTCTGTCGGGTACTGGCTGACAATAGCTGATGTGACAGATGCTTCATGAGTGGAACTAGTTTGCAAATGAGTCATTTCTGATAAAACTGTTTTCTCTACAATGGACTGAATAATTTCTTGTTCTGCAGCCCGGTCAGTCCCAATTTGCGCGTCGTTACTCTGAGAATTGTAAAACCAAGAACCGGCACCAAGTAAAAACAGCATCAGCAATAGAGTTTGTGTTACTTTCATTGTAGTTTTGCTCACCTATTACCCCCTCCCTGACGGGAGGGGTTAGGGTTGACGATATAACTATTCAACAATAAAGCAGCTTTCAACAGCGGATTTATTCCCACTCTCTGCCCTGACAAGAATCTCTAACTTATATTCACCCTCCTCTGACAGTGTGAAAAAATTCATATCAGATAGAGTCCACTGTGTCAGATCACCAGGAATGATACTGGTTGATTTGTAGTCGGTGTCATCGATCTCGACAACAACCTCGTAGTAACGAACCTCAACATCACCATTCTTTCCCAGCTCCGCATGTGAACCAACTACGGGCGCCCAGGCCAGGGTTACGGGAGCAGTGACAACAGGTAGTAGTTCTGCATCGCAGTCTTCCGCCGCGGGCACGCCGTTGACGGTCACGTTATCAGGTGCAGCAGGAATGACATGAGACAGAAAGACCTCGTTTTCTCGTTCCCCCCCATCCAGGGTGATCCCCTCTATCTCATAGATACCTTCAGGGAATCTCTTAAAGAAATCCGTAGGGTCCAGCTCATCAAATGTCGGTTCGGCACTTTCGAAAAACAGTTCTGTGATTCCCTGTCGTTTGAGGCGTCCATTAGCCCGTAGCGACATCATGCGTCGCTCGTATGGATCCTCAATTTGAAGGCGTTTCCACTCATCACCGTCAACCTTGCCGTGAACACCCAAATCACCGTCGGTGTCGTTTAACTCGAAAAAAATCTCAGCTTCATCAAACGGCACATCTTCACCGGCAATACCGTTAGTTGATGCAAGAATAAAACCTGCAGTAACAAGATATATGGGCAGTGTTACTTGGTTCATCTGATATTCTCCTCTGTTGGTATTTGATATTTACATGCTCCATGCATAAGATATTTTCTACTCATGATCTGAAGTTAGGCTGATGGAAAACTGAAATTTGACTGAATTTAATCAACTTTCGCTGCTATCCCGTCGAAACCTTTTGTTAGGAAGCCACAAATGAAAATCACCCCCCTGCTCTTCATTGGACTTTCAATTTTTACCAGTCATGCTTTAGCAATCAGCAAAAGCGATGTAAGAAAGATCGTCAAGGCTGCCTATCCTGGCGCGAGAATTACTGAAGTTGAGAAAGAGACCTATAAGGGAGAGAGGATCTATGAAGTCGACTTTGTGCACGAAGGCAAGAGACTTGAAGCCATCATTGAGCTTGATGGCACGATAATCAAGGTCGATATCGACGATTGAAAAGATACTGACTTGGCAACTTAGTATGTTGTGTCAACAATAGAAAGCAATAGCTACCCAAGCCGCTAATTAATGAGTGGATCAGCGGCACTTTCTGTTTTTACAAAAGATAGTTTTTGTTATGCTCTATTTATACGAATAACACCCTCATACAGTAATAATCAAACAACTGGTGATCCAATACCAGCGATAGACACAGGCCTGCCAGCCCCATAGTTCCTGGAGAGTTTAATTCATCTATCTGAAGATAACCTGAGGAATGAGCATTGCGGCGACTAATTCCGTACACTATTTTTACCTGCCTCTTCTATCTTTCACCGGCTTCTGCCGAAAATGGTGGACAGCTATATAGTGACGTTGAAATTGGCATTGAATTCAACGCATTAGATGGATTAAGCCTGGGCGAAGACAACCTGAACAACAAACTTGTAGAGCAGGACAGGGAAATCGAGTTCGATTTGGAATACCGCCATGATGATCAGTTCAGTCTATTCTTCACCGGCGCGTTGATGGATGAAAGCGAAATCATAAAAAGCGCAGACAGTAAAACCAACCGTTCAGGGTTGGAGTTCAGGGAGATCGGCATTGCCTACTTGTTCGGTGATGTCATTGATTCTGAATTAAAACTCGGTCGTGTCGAATATGAGAGTATCAGCCGCTGGTGGTCCTGGTGGGATGACGAACTGGATATCATCAGTCTCCAGTTGTGGTATGAAGACCTCGAAGCGTTTGTTGCCATAGCTGAGCAGCAGGCGGTGGAATCCACCGACGAAGAATTTATCGACCCTGAAATGGATGAGATTCAGCGGCTGGTGCTTACTATGAGTTGGGAGCTCCTCGATGGACAGATCCTGAACTTTTACTACCTCAAACAGAGTGATAACTCTTCGGCATATCAAGTCGGTGACTCTAAGAAACTTACCAGAATCGATGAAGAGGATGCCGACCTGACCTGGCGGGGACTCAGTTATGTAGCAGATATCGAACTTCAGTTGATTGGAGAGATTGATTTGGAGCTGCACTACTCTGAGGTGCACGGCAGATCGACACTCTACGAGTTTGAAGATTCCTCTGCAGATGTTGTCGAGGTCAGCGAACAGAAGCATGAAGAGGTTGCTGCATCCGCCAGTGGCTACTTGCTACGCTGGACACCCTACGTATATGACCAGTTATCACTGATAATTGCCGGCGCCCGAGGTTCTGGTGACGCAAATCCGGACGACCGAGACAATAAATCATACCGCCAGACAGGATTGCAAGGTGACTTTGAATCCTATGGTGAACTGTTTCAGCCAGAACTATCCAACCTTAAAGTCTACATGATCGGCTTACAATGGCGGTTTGCTGAGGATATGTCAGTAGATTTGATGCACTTTGACTACGAGCAGGAGGTGTTGTCCGATGAGATACGCAATGCCAGTATCGAAGTGGAGCCTTCCGGAAGCAGCCGGAATCTCGGTACAGAGCTGGACCTTATCTTCAGCATAGAGCATGAAGAAACCCTCGAGCTGTTTTTCACCTACGCTAAATTCAAGCCTGGCAGAGCATTTGCTGATTATCCCGAAAAAAACATTGACTACGTCGGCATCGACTTTGTCTATATATTTCACTAGGGCTAATCCACTACCAGCGGCACTCCAGAGATCGTAATCATGAAAATACTCTGGTTATCAAGATCCAGGCTAATATCAAGTTTCAGAATTCTGGCCAAAGCATAGACCAAAGTCAGTCCCAGGCCTGAGTGACTGGTTTCACCTTGTGATTTATTCTTACGCCAGAAACGATCTTTCATGTGTACGATATCTTCTGGCCTCAAGTCTGTTGCCATATTCTTGACCCTGAGAACTAAGTTATCACTCTGAATTTCCACGCTCAATTCGATCTCTGCCTGTTCCGGACTGTAGCTGATCGCATTGACAAAAATATTGCTGAGTATCATCGAAAATTTTTCACGATCTGTGGAAATAATCAGATCCTCTGGAATATGTTTGACCAGTTTCTTGCCAAAACCATAATCATTAATCGCCATCTGCCAGACTGAGTCGCAAATGGCTGACAGCTTGATCGCTTCGGGATCACTTCGTAACAGACCGGCGTCCGATCTTGCCAATTCGAGCAAAGTGATAACAACCTTCTCCATCTGATTGGATATCTCTCCCACATCCTTGAAGAACTCTATGAGTTGCTGCCTGTCTTCCGGCATCATCTGCCCAACTTCAGAAAGGGTCCTTAGTTCAGAGAGGGGGGTACGCAATTCATGAGCAACATTGGATGAAAAGCGTTTCTCCCGCTCGAATGCAGATTGCAGTCTCTGCAGAAGATGATTCAACTGGTCAACAATTGGTGTAATTTCAAGACTCTGATCACCTGGTTGACGCAGACGTGCACTCAAGCTCGATTCATCAATTTCACTCACCTGCCTGGCCAATGTTGAGAGTGGCATTAGCCCTCTACCCACCAGATGCCAAACCAGCAATGCAGTTGCCAGAAGCACGACAATGACAATACTGAAAATGGTCACTCCAATCGCGAATAGTGTATCGTCAAGGTTTTTTCGCTCACGGGCATAGACCATAGAGATCGGTTTTGGCTCTGGAATTTCAACGATTTCCTCATCATCATCCAGCTCGACACGAGGCATAAAATTGATCTCTATCAGACGGCCCGCACGACCATCCGGCAGAGTAAGATCGGTAAAATGGTGTTTTCCCAAGGCAATCCCTGCCAATGGCAGATCTGAGTCCATAAGCGATGGTGACTTAATCAATATGTCACTGCCAAGTTCCCAAAGCTGATAGTAGTGGGCATGCTGCCCCAGCTCGAACTCACTCATCACACCATCTTCGGCGAAATCGAACTCCAGGCCCTCCTCATCAAGCTCAGTCAGGGAAATCAATGCATTGGCTTTGTCATACAAGGCACTGTCATAGACCTTGATCACATGTTGTGAGATACGAAAATAGAGGAATACTGCCGTTAGAGACAAAATCAGCACCAAGGTGCCAATAATTGTAAGATTGAGTCTGCTGCGGATCGATTTCACGGGAATCTATTCGACCAAATAACCGAAACCGCGTCTTGTTTTCACAAGCCCTGGTGCACCCGATGCCTTCAGACGCTTTCGTAACGAGCTGATATGGGCTTCAACGGCATTGCGGGTTACGTAGCTGGCCGCATCATATAGCTGATCAATGAGTTGATCATGAGAAAATACCCGCCCTCTCCTGTGGGCAAGATACTCCAGTAATTTAAACTCATGCGGCGTAAGATTGACCACCCTTCCATTGAAGCTTACCAGGCGCGACACTGTATCTATTTTGACACCTGATATATCAAGAACAGGATTCTTTATGCCGGAGTGACGCCTGTTCAGTGCCCGAAGACGGGAAACCAGCTCATCGAATGAAAAAGGCTTGACCATATAGTCGTCCGCACCAAGATCCAGGCCGCGTATCCGATCTTCCGTTTGATCATTCGCTGACAGGATCAGCACCTGGCCGTTATTGCCCTCATTGCGCAGGGTCGATAACACATTCAAACCATCTACCTTCGGCAACACTAAATCGAGTATGATCGTGTCATATTGATTATGTCTTATGTATGTCAGCGCCTGTTCACCATCAAATGCCTGATCCACAGAAAAGCCATGCCTTTTGAGACCAGCAGATAGTGAACGCTGCAGACGTACGGAATCTTCTACCAATAGTATTTTCACAATCGTGATCTTGGGTCAGATTTATAACACAGGCTACTTTTGGCTCTGAATTTTCAGATAGGTGTGCACCCTGTATCTGAGTCTAGCGTAACAAACTGATATTTTGCTGAATATTGCGGGAACAGGTGAAATGACTAGAGGGCCAGAATGAAGCCTGGCTCACTTCCGATCTAAGTCCATACTCATCACTTTACGACAGTTTTCAATATAGGATCAGAGGAGTTCCTGTATGAGCCTCTGGCCAGACGATTTGCTTCATCTGCATCCATAGAGATGACCGAAATTGCAGCTAGTGGCCCCCCGGTAAATCCAGATCGGTAAGATCAACCTTTATGCATGAACTGCCCCACCAGATGGCTGAGCTGTTCGATGGTGCCAAGGGTCTCCCGGGTCTTTTCATCAACCTGCTTTGCATCCACCGCTGTGCTATCTGCCACCTGACTGATATTCAGCACATTTTTGTTCATCTCTTCAGCCACCGTGCTCTGCTCTTCCGAGGCGGTTTCGATCTGCGTGTTCATCTCGGTAATGGTGTCGATCGCCCCGGAGATCGCTTCCAGCGCCTCCCCAGCCTTGGCAGCCAGATCGACACTCGATTCCGCTTTCTCACGATTCTTATCCATCGCGCCAACCGCCTCTTTACTGCCATTTTGCAACAGCTCAATCATCTCCTCGATCTCTCTGGCGGATTCCGTGGTACGACTCGCCAGGGTTCGGACTTCATCAGCCACAACAGCAAAGCCTCGACCATTCTCACCAGCTCTTGCCGCCTCGATGGCGGCGTTCAGGGCGAGCAGATTGGTCTGTTCCGCAATACCTTTGATCACTTCCAGAATCTTCGCAATCTCTTCACTGTGCGTGGAAAGTTTCTGGATCACTTCTGAGGTATGTTGAATGTCAACAGCCAGGACATTGATGGCTTTGATTGTCTTTTCCACAACAGTCTTGCCGCTGCCGGCCTGTTTCTGCCCGATACGGGTTGAGTCCGCCGCCGCCGAAGCGTTAGCTGCGATCTCCTGTACTGTGGCAGCCATCTCGGTCATGGCCGTTGCAACCTGAGCCAACTCATTCTGTTGAGCATCCATCCCCTGCCGGGTCTGTTGTGAGGTTTGCACATTGATATCCGCCACCGCATGCATTTTCTGGGTGGCATCGGTTATCCGCCCGACAACCGCATTGATCTGAGATTCATACATCTTCAGTGCCAGTTCAATTTGTGCCGTCTCATCGTCAGATCCGGTGTAGATATGGCGCATTACCGGTTGATCAACAATCTCCTGGGTACGCTGTACCAGTTTCCTGAAGGCGCCAAGTAAAGACCAGTTGATCACGATCGATAGCAATGCAGTAATCAGCAGACCTAATGGAGTGAAGGAATTCAAGCCCGGTATCAACAGAGTCAGCAACACCGGAAGCAGTGCCAACAGATTGCCAATCATCACTTTGTTGGTCAGCGACAGCCGGGAAAGAAGACTCTGTTTGAATGGCTTTCCGTCGAGCAGTGCTTTGTAGATCGGTTTTGCCCGATCCACCCAAGTGGATTTTGCCCGGTAACGCACCGACTGATACTCCACCACGGCGCCATCCTTGAGTATCGGCATGACAAAGGCGTCGATCCAGTAGTGATCCCCGTTTTTACAACGGTTCTTGACGATTCCCATCCACGGCTTGCCCGCTTTGATCTTTGTCCATAACTCTTCATAAGCGGCTGGCGGCATGTCCGGATGTCGGATGATATTGTGGTTTTTACCAATCAGCTCATCATTCTGAAATCCACTGATATCAACAAAATCCTGGTTGACATAGGTGATACTGCCTTTGAGGTCCGTGGTAGATAAAATAATTTGATCATTACGGACATCAACATTTCTATTGGTGACTGGAGTATTGATTTTCATAGCACGCTAGTTCTTGATGTTATGATTTAGAACCCTACTAACTCTTTTCAGCTCTACTCTTAAACTTAGCGGCAAAATCTATCGAACCTTAATCTCCAGGGATTGGAATAACATTAGATTAATTAGGCTTTTAAGTTGAAATAGAATTCAAAAAACAGCGCGGCAAGGTGGACCAATCAGAGATCACACCAGCAGAATCTTGCAACTGGCGCCATGCATGTAATGAAACTTTATGCATGGCGAGCAACGAACGCTTCATTGATCGAGCGACAAACCTGGCATCAATACATATGCTGCCCACCATTCACCGATAGTGTAGATCCGGTTATGAAGCTGGCGTCATCGGCAACCAAAAACAGTACTGAGCGGGCAATATCTTCCGGTTCTCCCAAGCGACCTACCGGGATGGTCTTGATGATCTTGGCCAGAACATCTTCCGGTACCGCCCTGACCATATCGGTTGAAACATAACCTGGCGCCACCGCATTGACGGTTATGCCTTTACCTGCGCCCTCTTTTGCCAGAGCCTTGGTAAAGCCATGGATACCCGACTTGGCTGCAGCATAGTTCACCTGACCATACTGGCCAGCCTGTCCGTTAACCGAACCAACGTTGACGATACGTCCGAATCCTCGTTCACGCATGCCGTTGATCACTGCATGGCAGGTATTGAAACAGGAGGCAAGATTGGTCTGAATGACCTTGTCCCAGTTTTCAAAAGACATTTTGTGCATGGTCGAATCGCGGGTGATACCCGCATTGTTGATCAGCACATCGACTGGCCCGAGCTCCTCTTCGATCTTGTGGATTCCTGCTTCAACGGCCTCAAAGTCGCTGACATCAAACTTATAGGTCTGAATGCCGGTTGCTTGGGTAAAGGCTTCTGCCGCCTTGTCATTTCCCCCATAATTCGCAGCCACAGTATAACCAGCCTCTTTCAGTGCCAGGCTGATTGCCTCGCCAATACCCCGGGTACCACCAGTCACGAGTGCAACACGTGCCATAAGTCTGTCTCCTCAAGTTTTATGATTATTGCTGTTCAGATAACTTGGCCACCCTCTGCACAAGAAGTGCCGGAAACTGTTAAAACAGCCCCATCAGGTTTTTTTGTGTTTTGAACAAACGTATAAGCAATGATTCTAGTCAAGAAGCATGACCAAAGCTATGCAGAGCCGGTTTCGTATGATTAACCTGAGAAGATTTAAGGTTGAATGATCAGTATCTACTGATTATCTATCACTGCGGGTCAGACTGATTTTTGCCCGTCTGTTGGCCGCCCTCGCCCGCTCACTCCGTTTCGGAATTGCCGGCCTGGACTCACCATAGTGGCGCTTGCGGATGATACCGGCATCGACACCTTTTGAGACCAGATAGTTGGAGACGCTTACCGCTCGTCTGGCAGAGAGCTTTTTGTTGTAACGGCGACTCCCCTGATCATCCGCATGTCCGGCAACGGTAATGCCCACAAGTTTTTCATCCGCGAGGATATATTGAGCCAGCCGATCGAGACGTTGCTTTGCCTTTTTATCCAATTCATGAACATCCAGGGCAAACAGTACGGTAGAGTGCTTCAGCGTCTCAAAACCCTCTGTAGAGAGTTGACTGAGGCACTGTTTAAACTCCCGATAGGGTTGCTGGAATTTCACGGGTGACAGACGCACATGAACCTGCCTTCGACTGTCATCCCAATCGAGAAAGTCAAAACTGCCGACCTGCCCCTTGGAGAGTGAGGTCAACAACCAACCAGCCGGTTTACGCCCCAAACTGATCGGCCGCATGCCGGCGTGTATCACCAGATGCTGTTGCAGATCATCCGGTGAGTGGTGCTCCCAGGCGGGAGAGACTTCCCTTAAGATACCATCCAGTTTTTCGGGAATGGGTTGAAAACTGTTGAGCCGAAAAAGGAGATCGTCTCCGGCAATACGGCGAAATATGGCCTGACCGAATTGGGGCACTTGATGGCGCAATTCGCAACTGATATCCGATCCGGCAAATACCCATTCTGACTCATGCATTCCGGCCATATAGACCTGTGACTCCAGCGGCGCCGCGCCAGAAAGGACCAATCCGGGTCTACCAAGCATCAGCAAGATGCCGAAAAATAGATAACCGCGTCCTCTTGATTTCAGATAAGCCAACATCACCTGACCAACGTACATATAGATTGAAAATTGCCGATTAAAATAATCCGTTATTTGAATAGCCTATCGGCCAACCCGCTTGGATCCTTTACTGCAGCGACAGAAACTCCACCATCACGCCAACCGTATATTAGGAAGGTCTGATTAATCTATTCCGTGCTGTCATGGCCCAAGCCTGGATCGGAAGCTATCAAACAGTTGAATTTCAGCATTAACCGACATGAGTGTCATACTGGTGATCCCCCCCTCGCCACATGTGGGCAAAGCCTATCTCAGTACGAATAGGAGCGACTATAGCCGTAGCGGTGTTAGCCGAATGGAGAATATTGGATACCTGCCGGTTTAATCGTATTCCTACTCATCCTCGTGGGCTTTCAGGTAGTCGATCAAACTGCGAAAACGATTGTAATCCTGTCGATGGAACACCGGATCTTCCCCATGAGTGATCTCTGCTTCCAGCTTTTGCCAATCTTTCTCATTCAAGGCCTGATCAACCAGAGGAAATACCTCCTCCTCTTCAAGATCGATATGCTGACGCTGCAAAGCAACAAACTCCCGGCCCTGTGTCTCTACTTCATCACGAAGTAACACTTCGCCCTGCATCGCCCCTTCCAGCGTGGTTCGGAAACGATTGGCCAGTCCCAGCAGGCTGACATGTTCACGGCAGATCCGTTCATAGAGGGCGGCATGAGGCTGCATCGATTTCTTTTTGAAGGCAACAGCGTTGATCTGATCCTCGGTAGGATGGTGCGACTGTTCGGCGTAGTGCTCGATGTAATCCAACATCTCTATCTTCAGGTCGAAGTTTGACTCGTGACCAGCGGCCAGTGCGTCCAGCTCTGCAGAGAGCAGATCGAGTAGACGAACGAGATTTATATGATCTCGGTGCAATTTTTCCAGTAGTTGGCTCATGTCACCTCTCTTTTTTGCAGTCTGCGCCAGATCCAGCCCTGTGGTCTGGTCTCACCCGTTAGAATATAGTTCAGGGCGTTTTCATTTTGCAGGGTCCATTCCATCCTGTTTTTAGCCGACACCTTGCCGCAGAAAAGTAAACGGTCATCTTTTTGTACAACCAGATCCTCACCCGGCAACAGGCTAAAATCATTGTGCCTCAATAACATCAGAGGAATACAGGGCAACGGGCTGGCTCGATCCCGAGGATCGGTGGTCAACTCTCCCAGGGTCAGGTTCCGCCCCTCCCTGACATATTGGCATACCGCATGGGTATCCTGTTCTGTAAAAGAGACTTCCCAGACGTCCGGGGCATGCTCGGTAACCAGTGCGGAGATACGACTGATCAGCTGACAGGCCCAGTCGTCATCCTGGTGCATCGCCAGCTTGACGAACTGATGCTGCATCGGCACGCCTAACAATACCCGGATTCTGTTGGCAATGATCTCACTCGGCAACATTACCATATCAGCTCCCACTGCCTGGATCACCGGGTCATTATATTTACGATTCTGCCGCAGGATCACGAACAGGTCCGGGTTCAACTCTCGGGCCGTCATGATAATCGACAGATTGTTGGCATCGTTGTCGGTGCCGGCCACCAACCCTACGGCCCGTTCGATACTTGCTTCCAGCAGGGTGTCGGCCTCAGTGCCTCTGCCGACTACCAGTTGTGTCTGGGGGGTTCCGGTCTGACTGGGCTCGGCCTCGATGACTACCACCTCAAGATCCTCTTTCAGCAATTTATCGTATATCGCTTTGCCGAAACGGCCGTAGCCGCAAACCACCCACAATCCTTTTTTCGGCGGATGTACCGGATCGCTGAGCAGATCGTTAAATCCCAGCGAGAGCCAGTCCTGCAACAGGCTGAGACAGGGCGCCTGGATCGCCGTAGCCAGATAGAGCGCAAAGGCATCGAAGGGATCGATGATGTAGTCGGTGCCGAACGAAGCCATGTTCTTCTCAATGTCGTGGGAGTCGGCCCGGCAGATCACCTCAATGTCGGGATGCAGTAGCTTGGCGGTAATCGCAATCTTCAGATTGGTCTCATTGGAGTTGGTCAGTGCCACCACCCCTTCGCATTGGGGATGCTTCAGACCAGCCTCCAGCAGGTGCTCCGGCAGACGCGCATCAGCACACAAACCGGGCACGTACTCCCGCAGGTTTTCCAGTTTCAGCAGATTGACCCTTTCCTGGAGAATATCGATGACAACCGCGTGCTGACCGCGATCCGTCAGTGCCTTGACCAGTGCCTCCCCGGTTTGTCCATAACCAGATACCAGATAAAAAGACTCTCTCAATTTACTGATTTTGCGTGCAAACCTTCGCTCCGTTAAAGCCTTTTGGAAGGTTTCATCCTTGAGCAAGGCCAATACGGTGCCGATTGAATAGAGCCAAACCACCACGGTGAAAAAGATCGACAGACTGACCCACAAGCGCTGAGCCGCTGTGAATGGATGGGGCAATTCGCCAAATCCGATGGTACTCGACATATAGCTGACGAAATAGAAGGCGTGCAGGAAATCCATCGAGTAGACATTGCCGTCGCCATCCCGACCTGGGATCAGTACCAGACCGAGCATTGCCACCGAGTAGGCCAGTATCAGTGTCAGCAGTGGCGCCCGCATGCGCCGAAAGATCAGGAAGATGATATTGTTCATCGTTTACCGGCTTCAGCGACGCAGCATTACCGTTTCTATGATCAGCAGAATCACCGAGACCACGTTGGCCAACATCGCGCCACCGGAGAGGGAGACAATGCTGGCCATGGTGACCGTTGTCAGCCCGGTTTCGGTGACATGCACGGCGACAGTCCACACCAGTGCCGCGGCGAACAGCTGCAGTAGCGCAACCAGGCTGGTGGCCAGCAGCACAGCGCCCATCTGGGTACGATCACCGAACTTGAGTACGGTAGCCACCAGGTTGACCACGACCACGGCAAACAGCTCATAGACATGATGATGGTCCGGATTGTCCAATTCGCCGACAAAAAAACCGAAATTGAGGGTCAGGGCAAGTACAATAAAAAAACCAAACAGTACCTTTTCCGGATTCACACGCTTTCTCCTCTAATCGCTGATCGCCGGCTTGCAACTGGGTCAAGCTCTGGAATCATCAAAGTGACTTGATCTGGAACTCGCAAAGTGGCTGCATTCGCTGATCTTGGGGTAAAAGATAGCCTTTTTCCAGTTATTTATCTTCACTTATTAACCGAAATCATAAGATTTTTCCAAGCTTTCCCTTGGCAAACCGGGATTCTCTCCCGCTCACACGAACACCTCACCCTTAAGACCAACTCCAGGAATTGGTTCCGACTAAAGCTTTGCCCAAATCGACCGCTACAAACATCAGTCGGGAAGAGTAGTTATGTCGTGCTCAAATTACCCATGACCCTGAAATGCGACAAAAATTCTGAGTAACTTAAAATGTCTAATTTTATTAAATCTGTAGACGACCGCACACGTCTTGCCGGTACCAATCGTTTAGAGGTTCTCCTTTTCAGCCTTGGAAAGGATGTCAGAACAGGTCGTGAAGAGACCTATGGTGTCAATGTATTCAAGGTACGGGAAGTGATGCTCGTGCCGGAAATCACCCATGCTCCGGACATGCCCGCCTCGGTGGAAGGCATGGTAAGCCTGCGCGGTAACATGATTCCAGTCATCAACCTGCCTGATTTCTGCGGTATTCAAACTGAAGAGAAACCAAGTATTCTGATCGTTACTGAATACAACAAGCATGTTCAAGGCTTTCTTGTACATGGGGTGGATACCATCGAACGTCTCGCCTGGGAAGATGTAAAAGTGCCACCGCCGATGATGGCCCAGCAGCATGGCGGCCTGGTTACCGCTGTGACAGAACTGAAGGATGGCCGCCTGGTGATGATTATGGATGTGGAGATGGTGCTGAGCCAGACGTCCGGATTTGGCCAGGGATCGGATCTTTTTGAGGGTATCTCACGGATTGAGGGTAATGATGTCACGCTGCTTTTCGCGGACGACTCAGCGGTAGCCCGCGACCAGATTATTCGTACCCTCGATCATATGGGTATGAAATACATCAGTACCTCCAACGGTGCCGAAGCCTGGGACAAACTCAAAGAGATTGCCGAGCGAGCCAGCGCGACGGACCACAAAGCGAGTGACTTTGTGCAGATCATCCTCACCGATGTGGAGATGCCTGAGATGGACGGCTATGTACTGACCAAGAAGATCAAAGAGGATGGCCGGTTCGGCGACATTCCGATTATCATGCACTCCTCGCTCTCCGCCGATGCCAATATGGCCTTGGGCAAAGGTGTTGGTGCAGATGCTTATGTGCCTAAATTCGAACCTACCGAGCTATCGGCAAAACTCCACGAGATGGTCAGCGACATCAACGGACAAAAATAGATCCTATTGAGGGGCGACCCGAGGCGGGCGTCCCTCTACCCCTGCCTGATAAAGCATCACAGATCGTCTGTCTCCATAGATGATAGTTGTTACCTTAAGTAACAACTGCTAGGCTTCTCTAATGCCTGAGACACCTCCAGACCGACAGATTGACAGAACCCTGGCCCTTGTTCTGCTGATCCTATTGCTCTTCTCCACCCCTGTGATGATGTGGTGGACCTCCCCTGGTCGTCACTGGTACCTGCCCTACCTGCTCTGGTTGGCTGTCATCATATTCATCGCCTGGGTAAACCGTAGACGCCATGAACCATGAACTCTGGTTACTGTTTGGCATCAGCGTTGTCTATCTGGCAATACTGTTTCTGATCGCCTTTGCCGCTGACAGCGGGAGAATCCCTGAACGATTCATCCGGCACCCGAGCATCTATGTGCTGTCACTCGGTGTCTATGCGACATCCTGGACCTACTATGGCAGCGTCAGCTTCGCAGAGACCCAGGGCTATCTGTTTTTAACCATCTATCTCGGCGTGACCCTGGCGTTCGCCCTCACCCCGATTCTGTTTCAGCCGATTCTTCGTCTGACCCGGGAGTATCAGCTGACATCACTGGCGGATCTGTTCGCTTTTCGTTATCGCTCCCAGCTCGCCGGCATTCTGGTCACCCTGTTCATGCTGTTGGGCACCCTGCCCTATATTGCACTGCAGATCCGTGCAGTCACCGATTCACTTCAGGTTGCCAGCCAGACCGTCGCCCCGCGAATTCTGGCTCTGATCTTCTGCAGCACGCTGGTGCTGTTCGCCATACTGTTCGGTGCGAGACACAGCACCAGCCGGGAGAAACATCGGGGACTGGTGCTGGCAATCGCCTTTGAGTCGATGGTCAAACTGGTTGCCATGCTGGTGATCGGAGCAACGGCCCTGTTCGGTGTATTCGGTGGCTTTGGCGGTCTGGAGCAGTGGTTGGCCGACCACCCGGAAGCTCTGGAGAAGCTCTATGCACCGGTGAGGGAGGGTCCCTGGGCCACTCTCATACTATTGGCATTCGCAGCAGCATTTCTGTTACCCCGCCAATTTCATATGCTGTTTACCGAGAATCTCGAACCCAAGGCATTGCGAACAGCCAGCTGGGCATTCCCCCTGTTTCTACTGCTGATCAACCTGCCGATTCCGATTATTCTGTGGGCGGGAAAGGCGATCGAGCTGCCGATCCATCCAGACTTTTTCGCCCTCGGTATCAGCCTGGAACAGGGACCAAGCTGGTTACCGGTACTGGCATTCATCGGCGGGGTGTCGTCGGCCAGTGCGATGATGATCATCACTACCCTGGCCCTCTCATCGATGACGCTGAACCATATTCTGTTGCCGACCAATTTTCCCGACCCGGCGGTCAATCTGTATCGTTGGTTGCTGCTCGGCCGACGATTGTTGATCGCACTGATCATCATGGCCGGATACGGTTTCTATATCCTGCTGGAAAAGCATCAAGGCCTGGTACAACTCGGCCTGATCTCCTTTGTTGCGGTCGCCCAGTTCCTGCCCGGGGTTGTGGGTCTGCTCTACTGGCGTCGGGCCACCCGGATGGGATTCATCCTTGGCTTGCTGGCCGGTATAGCCGTCTGGTCTGCCACCCTGCTTCTGCCGCTTTTGGAGAACTCCGGTTTCGTGCGTACCGAATTCGACATCCCCGGATTGAGACTTGCCTCGGGGATGGATCAGTGGGAGTTTGCCACCTTCTGGTCGCTGGCCTTGAATACCCTATTATTCGTCTTCGGCTCCCTGGTGAGTAACCAGACACTGGGCGAAAAAGAGGCGGCCAATGCCTGCTGCAGCGAGTCCCTGGTACCCATGGGCGGTATGGTAAGCGCCGGTTCAACCGCTCAATTCACCAAGCAGCTGGCCCAGATGCTGGGACACGAAGCGGCCCAGCGGGAGGTGGAACAGGCCCTGCGCGATCTCAGTCTGACCCGCTCGGAGACCCGCCCCTCCCAGTTACGGCGCTTGCGCGAGAGAATCGAACGGAACCTCTCCGGTCTGCTCGGTCCTCAGCTGGCACACATGATCATCAACCGCCGGTTGCAACTCGATATCCATACCCAAACCGCGTTGGCGGACTCGATGCGTTTTATCGAAGATCAACTGGAGCACTCCCGTACCCGGCTTCGAGGCCTGAGTGCGGATCTGGACAACCTGCGCCGCTACCACAGACAGATACTGCTCGATCTTCCCCTGGGGGTCTGTACCATCGACAGGCTGCGTACGGTAACCATCTGGAATCTGGCCATGGAAGTGATGACCGGTTTGAACGCCCGGGATGCCATTGGTGTCTCATTGCACCGCCTGCCTGAACCCTGGGGACATCTGCTGGGTGGATTCGCCTCAGCGGCGGATGAGCACATCCACCACCTGGAAGTGACCCATAGCAGCAAAAGCCGCTGGTTCAATCTGCATAAAGCCGCCATCCCGGCTCCACTACCGATGGACCATCCGGTGGAAGAGGCCCGCACCAGCCAGGTCATGCTGATGGAGGATCTAACCGACCTGGAGACCCTGGAAGCGGAGCTGGCACACAGTGAACGACTCGCTTCAATCGGCCGCTTGGCGGCCGGTGTTGCGCATGAGATCGGCAATCCGGTCACCGGGATCGCTTCACTGGCACAAAATCTTCGCCATGAAGACGATCCCGAGCTAATCAAAGAGAGTATCAATGAGATTCTCAATCAGACCCAAAGAATCACCGACATCGTAAAAACCCTGATGAACTTCAGCCGCAGCGGCGGGATTGGCGCGGATACCCAAAGTTTCGTTGTGCATGATGTTGTCGAGGAGGCGATCCGGCTGGTCAAGCTCACCCACGATGGCCGCCAGATCCGCTTTATCAATCACTGTGAATCAGAGTGGTCCATTGAGGGAGACCGCCAGGGGATCTCCCAGGTATTGGTAAATCTGCTGACCAATGCCTGCCATGCCTCCACCCCGGGATCATCTGTGGAGATCAAAGCCGATGAGATCGGCGACCTGGTCAGACTGCAGGTTGTCGATGAGGGTGAAGGCATATCGGAGGAGAACCTGGGATATCTGTTTGAACCCTTTTTCACCACCAAAGCACCAGGTGAAGGTACCGGTCTCGGTTTGGCAATCGCCTATAAAATCGTCTCCGATCACAAAGGCGCGATCACCATCGATTCAGAAATGGGAGAAGGGACCCGGGTGATCATGGACCTGCCCAGGAACTTTCATGACAAAGCGGTTTAGGGCCTCTAATCCAATGCGCCCTGTTGCGCCCAGCGGCGTTATCATTCGCTCATGTAGAATAACTACACTTCGCTCATTCTGCCTTGCTGGGCACAAAAACAGACCCAGCAGGGCGTATTGGATTAGTGTTAACAGGCCCCAACACAACAGGCGCAGAGCTCGGATGGTCCCATGAACCAAATATTGATTGTTGAAGATGAGTCCGTTATTCGCCGGGCAGTGAAACGCTTGCTGGAGCGCAACGACTATATTGTTGTCGAGGCCGGATCGGTGGAAGAAGCCAGGCAACTGCCTTTGAAGAACTTTGACCTGATCATCAGCGATGTGCGCTTACCCGGCGCCCCCGGTACCGAAATCATCGATATTGCCACGCCGACACCGGTATTGATCATGACCAGTTATGCCAGTATCCGCTCGGCGGTGGATGCCATGAAGCTGGGTGCCATCGACTATATCGCCAAGCCTTTCGATCACGATGAGCTGCTGATGGTGGTTGAGCGGGTGATTCAACAAGACCGCCAACTGCGCCAGCAGGAAGTACTCAAATCGGAAGTGGAGAAGAGCTATCCGGTTCGAGGCATGATCGGCGAATGCTCGGCGATGGTCGATGTATTTCGTCGCATCGACAAAGTGGCTCCAACCGATGCCACGGTATTGATTCTCGGAGAATCGGGAACCGGTAAAGAGCTGGTTGCCAGGGCACTGCACGAACGCAGCCACCGCAGCGAATCGCCGTTTGTGGTATTCAACTGTGCCGCATTGCCTGAACATCAGGTGGAGGCGGAGCTGTTCGGTCAGCAGGACGAACGGCAGAACGGACGCGGCGGTCTGTTGGCGAAAGCCCAGGGCGGCACCCTGTTCATGGATCAGGTTGGTGAGTTATCCATGGCCGCTCAGGCCAGACTTTTAAGGGTACTTCAGGGCGATGAATATGCACCCCGCCAGGAGGGTGACCAAAACAGCTCCGATATACGCATCATCGCCGCCACCCATCAGGATGTCAGAAAACTTGTTCAACAGCAGAGTTTTCGCAGTGATCTCTATTTTCGCCTGCGGGTGGTGGAGATGGCCCTACCGCCTCTTCGTGAACGAGGTAATGACATCAAGGCACTGGCCAAATACCTTTTGAGTAAATCCTGCAAGCAACTCAACCGCCCCGCCTTGAGCATGAGCCGTAGTGCGCTGGAGGCGATTCGAAGATACCACTGGCCAGGAAATGTCAGAGAGCTTGCCAACACCATCGAAAGAGCTGTGATTCTCTGTGAAGGCGAGAGTATCACCCCGGAACTGCTGGCGATCGATCACCACATCACCAGTGGCCAGCATAAACTGGATAATGCCAACGAAAATCTCTCCCTTGAAGAGTACTTCAGACACTTCGTTCTGGATAACCAGGACCATATGACCGAGACCGAACTGGCGAAAAAACTGGGCATCAGCCGCAAAGCCCTGTGGGAAAGGCGTCAGCGTTTCGGTATACCCAGAGAGAAGAAAGGCAAGAAAAACTGAGTCGGCTTGCCGCCGACCCGAGCAGTTGGTGACTTTAGGGCTGGTTCTTGATCAACTTGATCCAGTTCGAGCTCTGCATCAGGTGACGTTGTTTGCTCTGCAGATTGATACCGTGATTCGACTGAGCATATCTCAGCAGCTCCTCACTACTCTCTGCATCCTTGGGGTAGACGGAGGATCCGATACTGAGCTGGGGTGATAGAGTCTGTCCATTGACCACCAAGGACTTGCCGAGACCGGCACGAATCTTCTCAGAGATATGGATAGCCGATTTTTCCTGCTTGATGTAAGAGAGCAGGACAACAAACTCACTACCATCGACCCGAGCCAGAATGTCCCCCTTACGAACCAGCTTTTTAAGCCTGGAAGCCAGATTCTGCAGGTAGCTATCCCCGACCGAGTGTCCATAGGCCTCATTGACCTGCTTCAAGTCCACAACGACGATATTCAGCAGACAGAGCATGCCTGCCTCCTGTTTGGCCTGGGTCAGGGCAAAATTGAGGTAGTCATCGAACAGTACCCGGTTGGGCAACCCGGTCAGGTTGTCATGGAACTCCTGATATTTGTTCAGCTCTTCCAGCTTGTTGTACTGAGTGATATCCCTGGCAACCCCATAGGTACCGAAGAAAATCTTTTTCTCACCACTGCGTGAGTAGAGTCTCTTCGATTGCAACGCCACCAGAATGCTCTTTGACTTGGAGCCGCTCTGCCCATCCGGATGGTCATAGCAACGCAGTCTCAATTCGACTTCGGGAAAACGATCAGGACTGCTGCGCCGCTCCTCGAAGACATGGTGAATACGGTCGACCTGATCCGATTCCACCAGCGAGCTCCAGTGTTGACCGAGAATCTTCTCCTTTGGATAACCGGTAACTTTGGTGAAAACGCTGTTCACCATGCGGAACTTACCCTTGGTATCGAGCAGAAACTGAATATTCGGCGCAACATCGAACATCATCCGATGCAAAGTGGACTGGATTTCAGCCTTCTTCTTCACCCGATTGAGCTTTTCGTCTTTCACCTGTTTACGCAGACTCTCATCGATCGCCTGCAGCAGCTCTACCGGGGTTACCGGTTTGCGGATAAAGTGATCGGCACCCTTTTTCAAGGAGTTGATGGCATCATCCAGGGAGGGGTCACCGGAAATGGTAATGATGCGGGTATGCAGGCTGCGCTTGCGGACAAATTCCATCACCCGAAAACCATCGGCAACCGGCATATGCAGATCGAGCAGAACCAGATCGAAGCGCCGCGTCACCAGCAATCCGGCCGCTTTCGCGCCGTCTGATGCGGTAGCTACCTCATACCCCCAGTTTTCGACCATAGTGGCAAGACTTTCGGCATGCCGTGCCTCATCATCGACAATCAATACACACCCTTTTTTGGTGGATGTCCCCATTTGACCGCCGGATTCACTCAGATTAGACATAGCTTCGCATCTTCAGTGTGTTCTGATTTGTATGGAATATACCACGAACTGGTGGTAGTGATAGGAAAGGGAGTCACCAAACTGTGGGGAAGCAGGAAAAAAAAACAGTCAACCAGCCATAACCCGATGTTTTGCAGATATAAAATCCCCATGGGAGACATGAATAAGGTCAGCCAACCGCCTGATCACGTGCTCCTCATAATGATGCAGTTGCTGATCGGCGAAAGCGACCCGCCATAAGTTCTCAATGACTTGGATCTTCTGTTCGTAGCTGTAGTTTTTATTGATCAGGGTGGTGAACTGAAAATAGTCGGTTGATTGTCGATGCTCCTGCTCCGCCAGATCCATCAACACCTGAGCCTCTTTTGACTCAAGCCCGAACTGTTGTTTGATGCCATTGAGAATGGCCGACTTCTCTTCCGGGGCCCGCTCAAAATCCGACTCCGCAATCTCAATCAGCAAGACAGCCACGGCCAACCTAAGTTGTGCCTGAGCCTCCTCAGCAGCAGTTTCCGCCTCAGGCAGCAGATGTAAATTAAAATATTCTAAAACACTCTTCAGCATTGGCATTCACCTGAGACCATCTATCCCTGCCGATTTTCAGGCAGTTGGGATTATTATCAACTGGAACAGTTAGATATCTTATCCATTCTGTTTGTTTGCCGAGTTTTTTTCCAGACTAGCACCAGACTCAGCTTTTCAGCTTTCAACAGGAGGCCGAAAAAGCGCTGAGAAAAGCGGGTAATCGAGGCAAAAAAAAATTTTTCTTACCAATGGAAACGTAACACGATCCTATCGGTAACGCACACCCTCAACAATGCTACCTAAGGTAACACCTTTGCTGCCATGCAGCATAAGAAAACAAGCGTTAACCTATTGTTTTATTTGACTTTATAGACACCAGCGCCACAAAATAGTGCAATGTGTAACCCTTTTTCTGCGGTAACACACAAGTGGGTGTCAATCCCACCGTCTCGCTTCAGTAGTTGATAAAGCGTACGTCGGTACGACAGGACGTCGACTGGGATCAGAGACACTTCATTAAATGACAAATACTTGATTAATTACGGCGGAGTGATCATGACATGAACAAAACTGCTGAACAGTATTGGAAAGCCAATATTCGCCTGGTATCCATATTATTGGTGATTTGGTTTGCCTGCTCGTTTCTTTTCGGCATCATTTTGGTTGAGCCTCTCAATACCATCAAAATCGGTGGTGTCGGGTTGGGCTTCTGGTTTGCCCAGAACGGCTCTATCTATACCTTCCTGGTGCTGATCTATGTCTATACAAAGCGTATGAACGCTCTGGATGTCGAATTCGACGTCCATGAGGATTAACGGGGGTAACTAATTCATGGATCTGCAAACATTAACTTATATTGTGGTGGGCTTTACCTTTGCCCTCTACATCGGCATCGCCTTCTGGGCACGTGCCGGATCGACCGGTGAATTCTACGCGGCCGGTCGTGGTGTACATCCCGTTGCCAACGGTATGGCCACCGCGGCTGACTGGATGTCCGCGGCGTCTTTCATCTCCATGGCCGGACTGATTGCTTTCAACGGCTATGGCGCCTCCGTCTTCCTTATGGGTTGGACAGGTGGTTACGTACTGCTGGCTCTGCTGCTGGCACCTTACCTGCGTAAGTTCGGTAAGTTCACCGTACCTGAGTTCATCGGTGATCGTTACTACTCGCGTACTGCCCGTATCGTGGCGGTTATCTGTCTGATTCTGGCATCGGTAACCTACGTAATCGGTCAGATGAAGGGTATCGGTGTAGCCTTCTCCCGCTTCCTGGAGACTGACTACGACACCGGCCTGTTCATCGGTATGGGTATCGTATTCATCTATGCGGTAATGGGTGGTATGAAAGGTATTACCTACACCCAGATCGCACAGTACTGCGTACTGATCTTCGCCTACACCGTTCCTGCCGTGTTCGTCTCTCTGAACATCACTGGCAACCCGATCCCTCAGTTGGGTATCGGCAGCTCCATGGCAGACGGCTCCGGCACCTTCATGCTGGATAAGCTGGACCAGGTGGTAACCGAACTGGGCTTTAAGGAGTACACGACCCAGGTGATGGGTAGCAAACTCAACATGTTTGTCTACACCCTCTCCCTGATGATCGGTACGGCTGGCCTGCCTCACGTTATCATCCGTTTCTTTACCGTACCCAAGGTTAAGGACGCACGTTCTTCAGCCGGTTGGGCGCTGGTCTTCATCGCGATCCTCTACACCACTGCTCCTGCAGTAGGTTCCATGGCTCGCCTGAACCTGATGAATACCATCCAAGTCGGTGAAGTCGGTAGTGTTGAAGGCAACATCGAAATCGCCAAGGTTCCTCAGTGGATGCTGAACTGGGAGAAGACCGGTCTGCTGCAGTGGGAAGACAAGAACGGCGACGGTCGTATCCAGTACTACAACGACAAGAATGCCGAGTTTGCCGCCAAGGCTGAAGCCTGGGGCTGGAAAGGCAACGAGATGACCAAGGTTGACCGTGACATCATGGTACTGGCTAACCCGGAAATCGCGAAACTGCCTAACTGGGTAATCGCTCTGGTTGTTGCGGGTGGTCTGGCGGCTGCGCTCTCTACCGCGGCCGGTCTGTTGCTGGCGATCGCCTCCTCCATCTCTCATGACCTTCTGAAGGGTGTTTTCATGCCCGATATCTCAGAGAAGAACGAGCTGATGGCTGGTCGTATCGCCATGGCAGGCGCCATCGGTCTGGCGGGTTACTTCGGTCTTCATCCACCGGATTTCGCAGCCGGCACCGTGGCCATCGCCTTCGGTCTGGCGGCCAGCTCCATCTTCCCGGTGCTGATGATGGGTATCTTCTATAAGAAGATGAACCGCGCCGGTGCAATCTGGGGCATGATCTCCGGTATCGGCGTCACCATGCTCTATGTGTTCCAGCACAAAGGCATCATGTTTGTACCAGGTACTTCCTTCCTGGGTGACATGGGTCCCAACTGGTTCCTGGGCATCTCTCCGAACGCCTTTGGTGCGGTAGGTGCTGTGGTCAACTTTGCCGTTGCCGCCATCGTATCCAAGGTCACTGCTCCGCCACCGGATCACATCCAGCATCTGGTTGAGGACATTCGTGTACCTAAAGGCGCAGGTGCCGCTTCCGATCACTAAGATCTAAAGCCAAGTCTGCAAATCGGCCCCGCTTCGGCGGGGCCTTTTTATCATCACGGTTAAGAATCTCAACGTATTGGCTTCTGATTCTGTCCGGGCCTGTTAATATAGCCCCAATACGTTGATATTTTTTTAGTGTAAACAAAACTATTTGAGTCAAAGCCATGGAAATCGAACTGATCGAGATACGTGACTTTCTGGCTGAACGCCCACCCTTCAATGCCCTCACCGAGGAACAGCTCGACCTGCTGCCAAAACAGCTCGAGATCCGTTACCTTCGCCGCAACAGCAGCTTTCCACCTGAGGGAACCAACAGCAACCTGCTCTATATCCTCCGCAGCGGTGCCGTGGAGCTACTCGATGAAGAGGACAATCTGGTAGAGAAACTGGGGGAAGGCGGCATCTACACGACCCAGTGTCAGTTGATCGATATCAGCCGGGCATCCAAGGGTATTGCGACCGAGGACACCCTGCTCTATGTGATGTCCTGCAAGACCTTGCAGGCCCTGCGGGATGCCGAGCCATCCTTTAACGAGCATTTCAGCGAATCGATGCGCGACCGGCTGAAACAGGCGGTCAATACCCTAAAGGTCAGCAACAACAACAATCCGCTGGAGATACTGACCGGTGAGATTCAGGATCTTCTGAAAAAGCAACCGGTCACCGCGGATGTCGGCAGCACCATTCGTGAAACCGCCATGGTGATGAGTGAGAAAAACATCTCCTCGATGCTGTTGATGGAGGGTGAGCAGCTGGTCGGCCTGATCACCGATCGCGACCTGCGCAAACGCTGTGTGGCCGTCGGACTCTCCCCGGACACGCCGGTAACCGAGATCATGACCACCGATCTGAAAACAGTTCAGGAGGACACCCTGATCATCCAGGCCCTGATGATCATGACCAAACTGCGGGTACACCATCTTCCGGTGATGCGCGGTGACAAGGTGGTCGGCATGGTGACGGCCACAGATCTCGCCAGACACCAATCGACCAACTCGGCCTTCTTTGCCGCCGATATCCGCAAAGCCGAATCACTGGAACAGTTGGCCAATATCAGTTCGCGGATGCCGGAACTGCAGTATCAGCTCGCCTCTTCAAGTGCCACCGCCTTGCATATCGGCGATGCCATCTCCTCGCTGACCGATTCAATCACCAGTCGTCTGATCGAAATGGCTGAAGAGGAACTCGGACCGCCCCCGGTACCCTATGTCTGGCTCTGTGGCGGATCCCAGGCACGCCGGGAACAGACCTCCCATTCCGATCAAGATAATGCGCTGTTGATTTCGGATGAGATGAAGGCGGAACACGCCCCCTATTTCGAACAATTTGCCAAGCGGGTCTGCGACGGCTTGAACGCCTGTGGATATATCTACTGCCCGGGTGATGCCATGGCGATGAACCCAAAATGGCGGCAGACATTGCAGATCTGGAAAAAGTACTTCAATACCTGGATCAACAAGCCGGAACCCATGGCGCTGATGTTATCCAGCATCTTTTTCGACCTGCGACCGGTCCATGGGGAATTCGAACTGTATGAAGAGCTGCAATCGGAGATACTCGGAAAAACCAGAGGCAATGGCATCTTTACCGCCTATATGGCCGCAAATGCCTTGCAACATCGACCACCGCTAGGCTTTTTCCGTACCTTTGTATTGATTCATGGCGGTGCCCATGACGATACTTTCGATATCAAACACCGGGGTATCGTTCCGATCACGGATATCGCCCGGGTATTTGCCCTCGATCGAGGACTGCCCCAGGTGAACACAACCAATCGCCTTCGGGCCGCCGCTGAAACACCGATTCTCAGCCAGGATATGGGTGAGAATCTGATTGATGCACTGGAGTTCATCGCCAGCATGCGCATCAATCATCAAGCGGACCAGATTGGTAGAGGTACCGCAGCCGATAATTATATGTCTCCGGATGATCTCTCAGACCTGGAACGCCGGCATCTCAAAGATGCTTTCCGGGTCATACAGGATATGCAGGAGACCTTGGAGAACCGCTACCAGGGTGGTCGATTCAGATAATGTTAAGTCGATTCCTCAGTAAAGAATCACAGCGTAAGCGAGCCCTGAAAAAGGTCGAACAGGGGGTGCTGTATGACTACCTGTCAACACCGCTGGTGCATAAAAACACGGTTTGCGAAGATCTGATTATCGTTTCACTCGATCTGGAAACCACGGGGCTCGACCCGAAGAGAGACAAGATTCTCAGCTATGGATTTGTTGAAGTCAGCCATATGACGGTCAAACTGGCCAACTCGAGTCATCAGTTGATCTCCATCGAAGAGGAAATTCCCGAGGAGTCAGCGGTGATCCATCAGATCACCGACGACCAGGCGGCTACCGGCATGCCGCTGGAAGAGGCAATGCCGATCCTGCTCAGTCAATTGGCGGGCAAGGTGATGCTGGTCCACTACGCCTCGATTGAACAGAATTTTCTCGATGCGGCCTGCCGTAAACTTTATGGCGCCCCATTTGTGATCCCGATCATTGATACGCTTGTACTGGCGAGACGCCTATTTGAGCGACGAAACCACACCTTCCAACCGGGCAATCTTCGTCTGTTCAACCTGCGACCCCAGTACAATTTACCCAATTACAAGGCACATAATGCCTTAAGTGATGCTGTCGCCACCGCAGAGTTGTTTCTTGCAATGGCGACAGATATGTTTCCTAATCCCAGTCAATGCCAATTGAGCCGTTTTATAACGCAATGACAAGGAATAGAATAAGGGGTTGAGCGAAAAGCATTTAATAGGGTTTTTGACGATCATGACTAAACCCTAGCAGGCTTGATATAAAGCAATGCCGAACAACCTCAAGCATTGTTTAAATAGCAAGCTAAAGCCTAACCCGGCAGTTGATAACGAAAAACCACCATTGAGGAGAATTCAATGTCTGAAAACAAGGTCTACCCCGTCCCGGCTGATTTTGCAGCCCAGGCCAACGTTAACGATGCCCAGTATCAAGAGATGTACCAACGTTCCATCAGCGATCCGGAAGGATTCTGGTCTGAACAGGCCGATCAGTACATCAGCTGGTTCAAAAAGTGGGATAAAGCACTGGATTGGAGCTTTGGTAAAGACGATTTGCATATTGAGTGGTTCAAAGGTGCAAAACTCAACGTCTCTTACAACTGTCTTGATCGCCACCTGGAAAACCGGGGAGACCAGGTTGCGATCATCTGGGAAGGAGACAACCCGGATGAGTCCCGCAACATCACCTACCGTGAACTGCACCAGGAGGTTTGTAAATTTTCAAACGTCCTGAAGTCACGTGGTGTCAAGAGAGGTGATCGGGTCTCCCTCTATCTGCCGATGATTCCGGAAGCGGCGGTTGCCATGCTGGCCTGTACCCGTATCGGCGCCGTTCACTCCATCGTATTCGGCGGTTTCTCTCCGGATGCGCTGCGTGACCGAATTCTCGACTCCGACTGTAAGGTTGTGATCACTTCCGATCAATCCATGCGTGGCGGTAAAAAGGTCCCATTGAAGGCCAATGCGGATAAATCCATTGCCCAATGCCCCAACGTTCACACCAGTATCGTTGTCCAGCGCGGTGGCGACCCGGTGGAATGGGACAATGATCGTGATGTCTGGTATCACGAGGCGATGGCCGATGCATCGGATGACTGCCCGGCTGAAGAGATGGAAGCGGATGATCCACTGTTCATCCTCTACACCTCAGGCTCCACCGGCAAGCCCAAAGGTGTACTGCACACCACCGGCGGCTACCTGCTGCAGGCCGCCATGACCCACAAACTGGTATTCGACTATAAAGATGGTGAGGTCTACTGGTGTACCGCCGACGTGGGCTGGGTAACCGGTCATACCTATATTGTCTATGGCCCGCTGACCAATGGCGCCACCACCCTGATGTTCGAGGGCATCCCGACTTATCCGGATATCTCACGCTTCTGGCAAGTTTGCGACAAGCACAACGTTTCGACTTTCTATACGGCACCGACCGCCATCCGCTCCCTGATGGGTGCCGGCGAAGAGCCGGTGAAAAAGACCAGTCGCTCAAGCCTGCGCCTGCTCGGCACCGTTGGTGAACCGATCAATCCTGAAGCCTGGGAGTGGTACTACCGGGTGGTCGGTGATGAGCGCTGCCCGATCGTTGACACCTGGTGGCAGACCGAAACCGGTGCCCATATGCTGACCCCTCTACCCGGCGCCACACCGCTGAAACCAGGATCCGCCACACGTCCATTCTTTGGTGTTGATCCCGTCTTGCTGGACGATCAGGGTAACGAAATTGAAGGCAATCCTGCAGAGGGTAACCTGGCGATCAGACACCCATGGCCATCCATGATGCGCACCGTATACGGTGATCACAAGCGTTTCTTCGAAACCTACTTCGCCATGTATCCCGGATACTACTTCACTGGTGACGGCGCCCGTCGCGATGAAGACGGCTACTACTGGATCACCGGCCGTGTGGATGATGTTCTCAACGTATCCGGCCACCGTTTGGGTACGGCAGAGATCGAATCTGCACTGGTATTGCATGATTCAGTCGCTGAAGCGGCGGTTGTCGGTTATCCCCATGACCTGACCGGCCAGGGTATCTATGCCTATGTCACCCTGATGGCTGGTACTGAGGGTACAGATGAGCTGAAAACCGAACTGGTGAAGCTGGTGCGCTCTGAAATCGGTCCGATTGCCAAAGTCAATCTGATTCAGTGGTCACCCGGCCTGCCGAAGACCCGCTCCGGGAAAATCATGCGTCGTATTCTGCGCAAGATTGCCGCCAACGAACTGGATACCCTGGGTGACACTTCAACCCTGGCGGATCCCAGTGTGGTCGATAATCTGATCGATAACCGAGAGAACCGATAGTCCGGTAATCCTGATTGAGGGCGGTGCTAATCACCGCCCTCTTCTCCCCATCACGCTTCAACGATCGCGGAAACAGCCATCAGATGAATTTTAAAGTGCCGACCCTTTATAAACGCCTCCTGGCTTTCGTAGCAGTGATCGGACCGATTTTCTGGTTGGTATTCACCGAAGACGGTCAACGCCGAACCGATACGGTGGTGTTGACCCTTTGGGGTGAGGATGAGATTAAACTGAATCTTCAAGCCCTGGATAACCAGGTTACCGAAGAGGAGTTCATGAAGGTTTTTCCAGACATCGAGTGGCAGTGTCAGGATCAAGTAAGCCCGTTCGGCAATCGGCTCTGTGCTTCAAAAATCGGTGTCTTCAACGGCATCCCAGCCCACTATGTCACTGTCTTCTTCCATGACAAATGGGTCAATGGAGTAAAAGTCGGCTATCGTAAAAACTACCA
>JAKSBX010000073.1 GCA_022360905.1 Chromatiales bacterium | reverse complement strand
CTTCGAGCCGATCGATGGCTTTGACGACGGCGGGTGGGAACTCGGGGTTTTGGGTGTCTTCGAAGGTGAGGACCTGCTCTGGATCACCGGTTTGCCAGCCGAAATAGCTGCCCACCAGACCGGGCGCGATCAGGGAGCAGGATGCTTGGCGGACCAGGTCGCGGACGTCCACGATGCGGTCGCCGTTGAAATCCGGCAGATCGTTTCCGGGAGAGCCGTCGTCTACGGCGCGCCAGAAGGGGAGGCCGATGCCGAAATCGGCGAAGGTATAGCCTGGCTCGCCGTCCCGATCGAAGTCGGCGCAGGATTCGCGTTCCATGGCCCAGCTCGATCCGAGCGTGGCGAGCAGGAGCCCGAGTCGGAGGATCGCGATCGCCATGACGCACGCCGCCGATTTCGATGGGGTGTGGTGGTGGGGTCGGTGTCTGCCATGGGCGAATTGGCAGGGTCGTGCTGTGCGGCAGTGCGCAATCCGTTTCTCTCCTGAATGCATGGAACGCCTCCTGATCGGCAATCTCGAATGACGGACGGACCACGCACAAGCGGGGCAAGGGGGACCTCGCCGTCTGGTGGAAACGAGGCCAAGGCAAATGCGATGCCGCTTTTGATCGGTATGGTCGATCGGAGGATAAGTGGCTTCGAGCGGTGGGGTTAGGTGGTGCAGCCGAATCGCGGCTGGGTTGGAGAGAGCAGTAAAAGCCCGTGGGAACTGTGAACGGTGGGAGCGCACCTGTAACTGGCGGAGATACAGGTGTGCTGGTCCTTCATCCCGAATTGGGAACCAAGTTCTTACTGAACCACTGAGTCGTCGCCCAGGCCGGGGGCCCGGGTTTCAGGTCAGAAGCTAATCGAAGCGAATCGCTGGGAGTTCCCGCATTTGTGAGCGGGGCGACGTTGCAGTAAGTTGGCCCGCTGGGCCGACATTTTTCGACGAACTCCCCCTAATATTCGACTGTTTAGATTTTTAGCTTTATCTTCGATATTTTCATAGTTTTTTGCATAAG
>JAKSBX010000037.1 GCA_022360905.1 Chromatiales bacterium | reverse complement strand
CCCAGGTCTGCCTGGTCGGTGCCTGCCAGAGGCAGGGCGGTGCCGTGATCCACCGAGGTTCGGACAATCGGCAGTCCCAGGGTGATGTTCACCGCCTGACCGAAGCCCATGTGTTTGAGGACCGGCAGACCCTGATCGTGAAACATCGCCAGTACCGCATCGGCCTGTTGCAGATGAACCGGGGTAAACAGGGTATCGGCGGGCATCGGGCCGATCAGCTGCATACCCTGACTGTTGAGTTCTGCCAAAACCGGTTCGATGACCTCGATCTCTTCCCGGCCCAGGTGGCCCTGCTCCCCGGCATGCGGGTTGAGACCACAGACCATGATACGGGGCTGTTTGAGGCCGAAGCAGTTCTGCAGGTCGTTATGCAGAATTGTCGCGACCTTGCGTAATCGATCTTTGGTGATCGCATCACTGACCTCTCTCAAAGGGAGGTGAGTGGTTGCCAATGCCACGCGAAGTTCCGGTGTTGCCAGCATCATCACCGGATGGGCATTGTCGCACAGACCGGAGAGATACTCGGTATGACCGGTAAAGGATAGACCGGCATCGTTGATTACGCCCTTATGAACCGGACCGGTTACCATGCCGTTGAAGCGGCCCTGAAGACAGCCTTCGGTGGCCTGTTTCAGGGTTTCAATCACGTAGGGTGCATTGGCCGGATGGAGTCTGCCGCAGCTGACTTCGTTTTGTAACGCCACAGGCAGATAGCGCATCTGGCCTGGCGGCAATGGTGTGGCTGGCCGACTGGCATCAAAGGGATGCAGTTCCAACGGGAGGCCGAGACGATCAGCTCTCTGCTGTAAAAGTGCGGGATCCCCGACGACAACGATTTCAGTTTCCGGGTAGGGCCGCTGGGCCAGCATTACGCTGATATCAGGGCCAATTCCAGCGGGTTCTCCTGGGGTAAGTGCTAGACGTGTTATCAAGGGTTACTCAACTCTTCCAATAGTACTTCAACATAGGCTTCGTCACGCAGGCGACGCAGCCACAACTCTATCGCTTCTTCCGATTTCTGTTTCTGAATTTCCCGGCGTGCCTTATTCTTCAGCACCTCTTCGGTACTGTCGTGCTGACGGCGCTCCAGAGGCTGTACGATATGCCAGCCGAACTGGGTTTTGAAGGGCTGGCTGATCTCGTTGATCGCCATCGCATTCATCTGATCCTCAAATTGGGTCACCAGATCTCCCGGGCTGGTCCAGCCCAGATCGCCCCCCTTGATGGCGGAGGCCTTGTCATCAGAGTGCGATCTGGCGAGGGTTTCAAAGCTATCCCCATCGATGATACGGGTCCGTAGCGTCTCCAGACGTTGGCGTGCTTCATCGTCGGAGACGATTTCATTGGTATTGATTAGAATGTGTCGGGCATGAGTCTGATTGATGATCATTTTCTGGCCGCCCTTAACCTCAGCCAGTTTGACGATGTGAAAGCCTGACGCATTGCGGATTGGGCTACTGATGCTACCCGCCTCCATCTCATCGACCACGCTGGTAAACAGGCTGGGTATTCTTGAGGTCTCCACCCACCCCAGATCACCTCCTTCCAGAGCCTGTCGGCCATCCGAGTGGCGTATCGCCAGTTCACTGAAGTCACCACCTTCGAGCAGTGCCTGATAAACTTCCGTTGCCTGTTTTTTGGCGGCCTGCACATCCTGAGGTGAGGCCCCTTCCGGCGTTGCGATCAGAATATGCAGCAGTCGTACAGCGGTTCTCTGGCGGCTCGATCCCATCTCCCGGGCAAGAAAGTTCTTGATGTCCTGTTCGGTGATGACGATCCGGTTAATCACCTCTTTCTGTTTCAGGCGGTTGATCAGAATGTCCTCCCGCAACTGTTCCCGGAACAGGGGGAAACTGATGCCGTCCGCCTCCAGGGTCTCGCGAAGTTGCAGCAGCGTGATGTTGTTGGTTTCGGCAATGTTGGCAATGGCCTTGGTAACCGTGGCGTCATCCACACTCAATCCCAGTCGATCGGCCGCCTGAAGCTGCAGGCGCTTGGCGATCATGCGCTCCAGGATCTGCTCCTGGATAATCTTCATCGGTGGCAGGTTGCTGCGCTTTTGCGACATCTGGGCCAACATTTCCCGGGTTTTATTGTCAAGTTCGCTTTTCGCTATGATGTCGTCATTGACAATCGCCACGATGTAATCGAGCTCTTTGACCGCAGCCGGTGAATTGGTGCTGGAGAACAGCAGGCAGAGCAGCAGAAGCAGTGAGATATAGGGGGATCGCTCAGGCATGACTATCGCTCAGGCTGGTAACCATAGATGGATTCTTCCAGTTCCCGGTCAGCTTGCTGACCCAGTGAACCGAGACCCCGCAACTCAAGTTGCAGCATAAATCGCGACTCCTCATCTTCATCTTTATCCTCATTGGCCACATAGCGCTGGTAAAAGGTTCTGAGTTTCCAGCAGCAGCGGCCACCATACTCGAAACCCACTATTCTATTCATATTCCTTTCATAAAGGTATGAGTGCTTCCATTTTCCGAACACACTGAGTTGCTGACCAAAGGGCCAATAGACCGATACATCCAGATCCTCGATCGAATTTCGTTTGAAATTGTAATCGACATTGAACAGCTGACGGGCTGTCGTACGGTAGCGCAGGGTGAAGCGGCCCTTGTCGATATTATCCTCTTCCAGGTGAGGGTTTCTGCGCAGGCTCAGGCTGGTCTGCCAGGCTGAACCGAAGCGGGCTGCCAATTCTGCCACAACCGCTGATGAGGGGTCCTCCTCTGTTGAACCGGTCAGCTGTACCTCCCGGTCTTCGGCATAGTAGATCTGACCGATACTGGCACGTAATCGTTCCAGGCCGTTATCGGCCTGAAACCAGCGGGTGGTCAAACCGAAGGCGAGCTGGTTGGCATCACCGAACCGGTCGTTGCCGGTAAACCGGTTCTCTCTGAACAGATTGGAGAATTTCAGGTCCAGGTCGGCGGTATCGAAATCCGGTATATCCGATTGATCGTCATGCTCGGCATACAGATAGTAGAGCCTGGGTTCCAGTGTCTGGTAGGCGTTGCGGCCAAACCAGGAGGTCTCGCGTTCGAATACCAGTCCGCTGTCGAGACTGAAGGCCGGTACGAAATAGTCAGGCCGGTTCTCTTCCCCGGTCTCATCCAGATCCAGATCGTAACTGGCGTAGTTGAGGCTCAGGTTGGGTGTCAGATGGCCCCAACTGCGGCGCATGGGCAGGCTGATACTGGGCCGCAGAATCAGTCGTTCGCCATTGGTCAGGGTATCGTGTTTGAAGTGGGTGTACTCGCCACGAAAGCCAAGATTGATCCCGAAGGGGTTGTCGTAGCTGCGGTAGCTGGTATAGAGCTGAGGCAGTCGGCGATAGGGGCGGCTGCTCTGACTCAGGGTCTCATCGATGGTTTGAAAACTCTGTACCCTGCCGAGCAACTGCCAGTTGCCCAGACGATAGCGGACTTCGCCAACCCGCTCCAGGTTGCGGGTGCTGGTGATCGCCAGTCCGGTGCCGAAGTCATCCAGATAGTCATTGTCACTCACGGCATCGGTTTCGATGCGGGTGGTCATGCCCTGAATCGGACGGCTGACATGATAGAAGCGCAATGCCCGACGCTCTTCACCGTGGTCCGGACTTTCGAGTTGGTCGTTGGGCAACAGCTCACCACTGATCTCAGCCCGTTGCCTGTGGCCCAGGTAGCGAAACTCGGCACCCATCATGAGTCCCCGTTTACTCATCCAGCGGGGTGTCAGGGTAGCGTCATAATTGGGTGCCAGATTGAAATAGTAGGGCGTGGTGAGTTCCGTTCCCCGTCGGTTGGAGGAGCCTGCCGAAGGGATCAGGAAACCGGTTTTTCTGCGATCATCCACAGGAAAGGTGAAGTAGGGCAGGTAGAGTATCGGCACACTGCCGAGGCGTAAACGGGCATGTTTGGCACTGCCCCAGCCCTCTGCCATGTCGATCTCCAGGTCGGCGGCCGCAAGACTCCAGTCGTTTTTCCCGGGGGGACAGGTGGTGTAGGTAACACTCTGATAGCTCGACTGCTGCTTATTGAGCAGTTCGACTTTGTTTGCTGCACCCCGGGCATTGGCGGCTGTCAGCCGGAACTCGACCTGATCCAGCCAGCCACGTTGGTTGTCCAACTCCAGATAACCCTGGTCGGCGCTCAACCGGAGTCCAGGCTGTTGGACAAACAGATTGCCGAACAGCTCTGCGGCACGACGTGCTTCGAAGTAGGTCAGTCGGTCAGCTTCCGCATAGCCATCGAGCCGCCATAGTTTTACCGCACCACTCAATTCGGTTTGAGCCGAATTCTGATCGTGGCTGATCTGATCGGCGGTCAGTTGTATCGGCTGTTGGGGAATGGGTCTTTGGGGTACTGCATGCTCTTGCTGCATCATTCGGACGGAACAGTTATGCCAATCGAACCCCTGATCCAGTCTGGAGAGATCCCCGGCGGTGATGACACAAGGCCAGAGCAGCGACATGCTGAAGCAGCAGGCCATCTTAAGGGCTTTGCCTGACCCTCTCTCTGTTTTGCAATCGTATCTGCCGGTGGACATTATTGAGAAGGTGTCTGCCGTACGCAGCGGCGACCTGGGGAACCTTTGTTGGAGCGGTGTTTCATACTGTTTGACGATTATGGCGTGGCCTGTTGCACAATTGATATATCATCACGCAGGCCGGGATAAATTCGCATAGAATCTGCCGGACATCAAATTCTTCGCATCATGAGGATCGAGCTTGACCACTGTTACCCGCCGTTTTTTGCTGACTTTGGCGATTCTGATAGTCACCGTATTGATCGTGCTGCTTCTGATTGCCACCCGACCGGAGGCCAATACGGAGATCAAAGCGCCTGTGGTTACCCGGGTGGAAGTGACTCGTGTGGCGCAGCGTGACGTCCTGCCGGAAGTGACCTATACCGGGCTATTGCGTCCCCGCCAGACCGCTTCATTGAGATTTGAGGTGTCCGGTGAATTGAAGCAACGCCATGTAGAGCCCGGGCAGCAGGTTGAAGCGGAGAGCCTGCTGCTGCAACTGGAGGATGCGGATTATCAGGATGCATTGACGGAAGCCGCCTCACAACTGAGTGAAACTGATGCCACCCTGCAGCGGGATCAGAAGTTACTCGATCTGGCCAGGGAGAACAGGCGTTTGGCTGAGCGGGAGTATGAGCGGCTGGAAAAACTTGGCAAGGGCTCACTGGCCTCGGTTTCGACCCTTGAAAGTTCCCGTCAGCAACTGATCAATCTGCAGGCTGAAGAGGCCCGCCTGGCATTCAGCCTGCAGACCAATCAGGCACGTATGGATCGACAGCGTGCTGCAAATAGCCGCGCACAACGAAACCTCGATCGTACCCGCTTGCTGGCCCCATTCAGTGGCCGGGTAAACCGGGTGATGGCGGAGACCGGAGACTATGTGAGCGCCAATACGCTGGTACTGGAGCTGATCGACACCAGTAACCTTGAACTTCAGGTGGCCGTCAATGGCGATGTGGTGGCGGCACTGGCGTTGGGGCAACAGTTAGCTGTGGAAGTCGCTGAGCAACAGGTAAGCGGGAAACTGATCGCGCTGCAGTATGATCCGGACAGTCAAACCCATACCCATCCAATCCGCATACAGGTTGAAAACAGTGGCCTGATTCCGGGGCAACTGGGGCAGGTCAAACTGCCGCTGAGAGAGAGAAAAGCGGCCTTGGTCGTACCCGCTTCGGCACTGCTGCGGGAAGAAGGCAGGCACTATGTGTTTCTGGTCAGGGACAATCACCTGGTCCGCCAGGAGATCACCCCCGGTATACGCTATGGCGATCTGCAGATTGTGCTGCATGGCCTGCAGCCGAATCAACAGCTGGTGGCTCGGGATGTGGATGTGTTGAGCGAGGGTAACGAGGTGCAGATAGAGGATCTCAGAGCGGATGATTGATTTCTCCATTCGCAATCCGCTGATCGTCAACCTGTTGCTGGTCATCATCCTGATGGCCGGGCTGGTCTCCTGGTACGCCATGCCCCAGGAGATGTTTCCTGTGGTGGAACAGGACAAAGTCAGTATCAAGACCATCTTCGAGGGAGCATCACCCGAAGAGGTCGAGCGACAGATCACCCTGCCGATCGAACAGGAGTTGGACGGTCTGGCCGATATCGATGTGATCAGCTCAACCAGTAATGAGAGTCTGTCCAATATCCTGATCGAATTGAAAAGCGGTTCCGATGTGGACAACTTCATGCGCAAAGTGCGTACTGCACTCGATCAGGTTGATGATCTGCCCAGTGAGGCGGAAGAGCCGGAACTGGCCAGGCTTGAGACCCGTTTCCCGGTCATCTCTGTCAGTCTCTATGGCGAGATATCCCGAGGCGAACTCTATCGGCTGGCGGAGCAGATCAAGGATGAGTTGATACAGATACCCGGCACGGCTTCGGTCGGAGTGGCCGGTGATCGGGAGTGGGAGATCTGGGTGGTGGTCGATCCTCAGGTGCTGGCCGCCCGTGGTGTGTCACTGAATCAGATCTCCAAAGCGCTACGCAACAATCTGCGGGATCTTCCCGGCGGCACCTTGAAGTCCAGCGGTGGGGATATCCGTTTGAGAGGCATGGGCGTTCCGCCCGATCCACAGCAGATGGCATCCATCGTTTTGCGTCACAACGAAATGGGTGGACAGTTGCGATTGGGGGATCTTGCACAGGTTCAACTGCGCCACGAAGAGGCGCAGACTCTGGGGCGCTTCAATGGTAAAGCCTCTGTCAATCTGACCCTCAATAAAACCAGTCAGGCCAGTACCATCGAGGTGGCCAAACTGGTGAGAGCCTATGTGGCCGAGCGTCAACACACGCTGCCCGTCGGCGTAAAGCTGGGTCTGTTCAGCGATCTCTCTGTGTATGTCAAGAACCGTCTCGAGACGGTGAAGTCATCCGGCATCGTCGGTTTGGCTCTGGTGCTGCTGGCGCTCTATCTGATGCTCAACTTCCGCGTGGCATTTATCACCGCACTGGGTATCCCGGTCTCATTCCTGGTGGCCGTTATCGCTCTCTATATGTTGGGTTACAGCATCAACATGGTCTCCCTGTTCGCCTTTCTGATTGCGCTGGGATTGATCGTGGACGATGCGATTATCGTCAGTGAGAATGTCTATCGTCATTTGGAATTGGGTGAATCACCCACCCATGCGGCAACCCAGGGAACCCGTGAGGTCTACTGGCCGGTGGTTGCTTCCACTTCGACCACCATCGCTGCATTCATGCCGATGTTCGCCATTGGTGGGACCATGGGTGCCTTCATTTCGGTGATCCCGGTGGTGGTCACTTCATCGCTGATGGGATCACTGCTGGAGGCGTTTGGGGTGCTGCCCTCCCATGCGAAAGAGTTTTTACGCAAAGCCGAGACCCGCAAAAAGGGCCGGATCGATTGGTCGGCACTGAATCGGCGCTATACCCAGCTGTTGCGCAAATGTCTCGATTACCGCTATCCGGTAGCCATGTTGAGTGTGGGCGTGTTGGCGGTCGCCGTCACCTTTGCCACCACCAGGGTGCCGTTTCTGCTCTTCGGCCATGTGGATGTGGGGCAGTTCTTCATCAACGTCGAAGCGCCGAGCACCTACAGTATCGATGAAGCGTCACGACTGGCCGACAAGCTTGAAGAGACGTTGATGCAGACCATTGGCGACGATGAACTGGAGACCCTGCTGACCAACGTGGGTGTGATGTTTATCGACTTCCATCGGCTGCGCATAGGAAGTCGTTATATTCAACTGATTGTGGATTTGAAGAAACAGAAACCAGAGGGCTTCATTGAACGCTGGATCTCACCGGTAGTCAGTCTGAAGTTCACCCGGGAGGGGAGTCGTGAACGCAGTTCTGCCGAAGTTATCGACGCGGTGCGCCAGGCGTTGCAACAGGTCCCCGGTATACAGCGGATGTCGATCCTGCGAGCCCAGGGTGGGCCGGCAGGGGCCGATTTAGAGGTAGGTATTCTGGGTGAGTCCGTCACTCAGATCAGTCACAGTGCAGAATCGATGCGCCGTTTTGTTCAACGCTTGCCGGGTATCTCGGATGCTCGCCAGGATATGGATCCAGGTAAGCTTGAGTATCGTTACGAACTGAATGAGCGCGGACGTCGTTTGGGGCTGACTCAAACCCAGTTGGCGGATGCGGTCAGAACGGGCTTTCTCGGACTCAAGCTCTCCTATGTGAGCTGGCAGGATAAGCGCATTCCGGTACGTCTGATCTACAATGACGAGTTGCGTCATGACGCGGGTGCTCTGTCCCGTTTGCCGATCACACTGGATGATGGGCGTACGGTCTATCTTGGCGATGTGGCGGACATCCAGGAGGCCAGGGGTTTCAATACCATCAATCGACGCAATCTGAGTCGCTTGGCGACGGTCACCGCCGAAGTGGATGCCAAGATTACCACGCCGAATCAGGTGATCGAACAGATCAAGACCGAGTTCTCCAGTCTGCCTGAAGGGCAGCGCATCATCTTTCTCGGTGAAAAGAAAAAGGCCCAGGAGTCGATGGCGGGAATGAAGCGTGCCGGAATCATCGCCCTGGCGGTCATCTTTTTTATTCTGGCTGCACTGTTCAAGTCTCTGCTCGATCCATTGGTGGTGATGTTTGCGATACCTTTCGGTGCGATCGGCGTCATCTTCGGGCACTGGTTGTTCGACTACAATCTGCAGTTTTTGTCATTGATCGGTTTTCTTGCGCTGACCGGCATCGTTGTCAATGATTCATTGATTCTGATCGATTTCGCCAAGCGCCTTCGACGTGAGGGCTGGGAAAGAAAAGCGGCGATGGTGGAGGCTGGCAGGGTTCGCATACGACCCATACTGCTGACCACGGCCACCACCTTCCTGGGTATCTCACCGCTGATCTTTTTTGCTACCGGACAGACCGCATTTCTTTCACCTATGGCGGTCAGCCTGGGTTTCGGTTTGGTTTTTGCGACCCTGCTGATACTTCTGGCGCTACCCTGTTTCTATCTGATTGCTGACGATCTGCGCAACCGAGTTTCAAAACGGCAGAGTCAGGCTGGGCAGGATTACGTTACAGAGAAGCCTTAACTCATCAGGAGGGGGGTAGCCTGAATCAACGGCTCATAAGCTATCCGGTACTCAACAACCATTTGCGTTTATTCTCGTTCATTTGCGGACTGAGTTTTCTCTTGGTTTTACAACAACAGGTGACGAGCCGTTACCGATTCTGTACATTCCTCCGCATCAGATTTATCTGGCAGCAGCATTTGGAGCCTTCATGCCACAACGTATCGCGCAGCTTAAAGATTGGCTGAACACACTTCCCGGGGTGGAGGACTACACATTTGCACCGGCTTCCGGTGATGCCAGCTTTCGCCGCTACTTTCGTATCGGTATGGGTGATAAGAGTTATATCGCCATGGATGCACCGACAGACAAGGAGGATACAAAGCCTTTTATTCAGGTCGCGAAAGCCTTTGAAAGCATCGGTTTGAACGTGCCTCATATTCATGCCATGAATCTGCAGCAAGGTTTTCTGTTACTTGAGGATCTGGGGGATGTGCTTTATCTGGATCGGTTGAATCCGCAGACAGTGGATCGTCTCTATGGTGATGCACTGGGTGCACTGGTAACTCTGCAGGCCTGCGGGCCTCTTCATGGGTTACCCCGGTATGATCGAAAGCTGTTGATCAATGAGATGGAACTGTTTCGTGACTGGCTGTTGGAGGCCCACCTGCAATTACAGTTAAGTCGGGAAGAGCGGCAACTTCTGGATAATCTGTTTCAGCTATTGGCTGACAACGCGCTACAGCAGCCCCAGGTATGTGTGCACCGGGATTACCATTCACGCAACCTGATGGTTGTTAATACCCATAATCCCGGTGTTATCGATTTCCAGGACGCGGTGATCGGTCCGGTGACCTACGATTTGGTCTCGTTGCTGAAAGATTGCTATATCGAATGGCCGGCCGAACAGGTTGAGGCGTGGGCTATGGGGTACTTTGAGTTAGCCTGTCAATCCGGGGTTCTTACCCAGGAGGATGAGTCCAGCTTTCTGACCTGGTTTGATCTGATGGGGGTGCAACGGCATTTAAAAGCCAGTGGTATTTTCGCCAGGCTGAATAAGCGTGATGGCAAGCCCGGTTATTTGCAGGATATCCCTCGTACCTTGAGTTACATTCTCGGGGTGGCGGATCGCTATCAAGCAACTCGTGAATTGGGTGAATTTCTCCGGCTTCGGGTCATGCCCGGCTTGTGAATACCAGGCTAAGGCCTCAGGTTCTCCCAACTCTTTGATACTTACTCCGAGTTTCGTTCGACACCCGGTCAATCACTTCTAAAGCCGTTTTTTTTCGATCCTGTCTCGGATGGTGAGATATGGAGCCACCAAGCGTACCCAGATTAGTTGTATTTATAAGGTTGTGTCTGTTTTTTGCGTCGGTAACCACCTCATTTTAACTATTCTTAATATTTACCGCTCTAGATACCCTAGCTTAATCAGGTAATTCATAGGGATTATTCATAAAGTAAATTCTCATATCTACGTATCTTTTTGTAAATTAGGGAGTTTTTGTGAGCTAACCGTTTCCAATGTTGTGATGTTTTTGCAGCTAAAAATAGCGCAACAATAACTGAGTGATCAGCTTGGTTTTAATCAAATTGAAATTGATAAAATTATATAAATAATTTACTTAACCAACTGATATATATTTAATTTATAGATGCTTTATTTTGTGTGTATCAATTTTGCAACAGCGGCGGTTTATGTGTCTTTTTTGCAAAAAAAGTCTTGCAATTTGGAATTTCGTTGTCTAATATCTGCATCGTAGTCAATTTTTCTACCCATCAATTCTTCGGAGTTAACTCAAATGAAAAAAGTACTTTCTTTGGCAATCGCTGCTGCTCTGGTAGCACCTGCTGCAGCCATGGCTGATGCCACCATCTACGGTAAAGTCCGTCAGTCTCTCGACATCGTAGATTTTTCTGATGCAGGCGGCGACGACGAAATTCAGATCAACAACCGCGTTTCCCGTCTTGGCGTTAAGGGTTCTGAAGATCTGGGCAACGGTCTGACCGGTGTTTACAAAATTGAATACGGCGTGAACATCTCTACCAATCCTGGCGGTCAAGAATTTAGTGGTAGCGGTGCTCTGGGCGCTCGTAACGCTTTCGTCGGCCTGGCTGGCGGTTTCGGTACTGTTGTTCTGGGTCGTCACGACACCCCTCTGAAAATCTCCACCGGTTCTCTGGACTACTTCGGCGACACCGCTGTTGATAACAACCTGGGCTACACTGAAGATCTGCTCGATCTGCGTGCTGACGGTACCCTGGCTTACATCTCACCTGCAATGGCCGGCCTGACCGCTGCTATCGCTCTGGTTCCTGGTGAGAACACTACTTCAGTTGAAGGCGAAGAGGCTGATGGCCTGACCGACGCTTACTCTGTTGCTCTGATGTACTCCAACTTCGGTATCTTCGCTTCTATCGCGTACGAAGTTGCTACTCCTGAGACCACAGTTCATCCTGTAGTTGGCGGCGACGCTGACGATCACGAGAACGTTCGTCTTGGTCTTGGTTACAGCCACGACATGTTCAAAGTTGGTTTCATCTACGACACCATCGAGAACCCAGTTGACGATTCCACCAGTTTCATGCTGAACGGTTCTGTTAAAGCCGGTCCTGGTAACGTTAAGGCTAAATACTTCAAGGTTGATTCTGACGACTCTACCGGCAGCCTGTTCCGTACCGACAGCCACGATGGTTTCGGTATCGGTTACGACTACAACCTGAGCAAGCGTACTCAGATTGCTGCTAACTACGTAACTTCTGAGATGGATGACAGCGGCGACAAATCAAGCGTTGTCAGCTTCCAGGTCAACCACAACTTCTAATAGTTGTTAGAACTGGTTGTATCGAAAAGCGGGGCTCATTGAGCCCCGCTTTTTTTGTGCTCTGATTATTTGAAACTCAGCTTGGTAGATTGGAAAAGGATCAAGGTGGGTTGCCAGATTGACACAATCCTTTCGAGGGGTGGAGCGGTTTCGCTTTCCGGCTAGCCCGCCCACCCAGTTTTCTGTCTGCAGTTCACGCCCGTTGCGAATAACCGATTGTCTATCCCGTTAAGTGGTTCGGTTGGTTGAATCAGCAGGCACGCAGATTCAGGTGTCTATTTCGGCGCGACAGTTTTAGCGCCATCCTCAGTCCCCAGAATCAATACATCGGCGCCGCGCAAGGCGAATATGCCTGTTGTGACAACACCGGCAATGGCATTGATCTGCTGCTCCATCTCTCTCGGCTTCATGATTTCAAGGTTATGAACATCCAGGATGACATTGCCGTTGTCTGTGATGAACCCTTCACGCCATACCGGTGTACCACCCAGTTTCACCAGCTGTCGGGCGACATGGCTCCTGGCCATGGGGATGACCTCAACCGGCAGAGGGAAAGTGCCGAGCATATCCACCAGTTTGCTCTGATCGGCAATGCAGACAAATTTCTTGCTCGCACCGGCAATGATCTTCTCCCTGGTGAGGGCGCCGCCGCCACCCTTGATGAGATTGAGATAGTGGTCGGATTCATCGGCGCCGTCGATGTAGACCTCCAGGTCGCCGGTCGAATTGAGGTCCAGTACGGGTATGCCGTGCTGCTTCAGGCGTTCGGTCGAGGCCTCTGAGCTGGAGACGGTGCCTTCGATTTTGCCTTTGACTGTGGCTAGACAGTCGATAAAGTGGTTGACTGTGGAGCCGGTTCCGACGCCAATGATTCCGCCTGTTACGTACTCCAAAGCAGCTTTTGCGGCCTGTTTTTTTAGTTCATCTGCATTCATCTGATCCCTCCGTCTACGATAGTTCTGTACACTGAGTTGTCTCTGGTCATTTTGATGTCCGTTGTGCGTTATACCTTACCGGTCTGCGGTATGGGCCGAGAAAGCACCTAAAAGAGATAAAGTCAGCCTGACAGATTGGTTTTTTTGTTCGGTTTTTACCGGCAGTGGGTAATAATACCCACGGAAGTTGAGAAAGTCAGTTGTTGTTATCGGATTATTAATTGGGATCAGCTAATGCCCTTGCCATATATAGAGAAGATTCTCCGTGCGCGTGTTTACGATGTTGCCCGTGAGACCCCGTTGAATCGTGTCAGCCTGTTGTCGGCCCGTCTGGATAATCAGGTCTATCTGAAGCGGGAGGATATGCAGCCCGTATTTTCCTTTAAACTGCGCGGCGCCTATAACAAGATGATCAATCTCAGTGAAGAGAAGCGTAACCGGGGTGTTATTGCGGCTTCAGCGGGTAATCATGCTCAGGGCGTGGCATTGGCGGCTCAGCGCTTGAAAATTCAGGCATTGATTGTAATGCCGAAGACAACGCCGCTGATCAAGGTTAAATCCGTGAGGAATTTCGGGGCAAAGATTGTATTGGCCGGAGACTCCTATGATGAGGCTTTTGCCCGCTCCCAGGAGTTGGCAGAAGAGCAAAAGTTGACCTTCATTCACCCGTTTGACGATCCTGAGGTGATCGCCGGTCAGGGTACTATTGGTATGGAGATCTTAAGACAACATCCGACACCGCCGGAGGCCGTTTTCATTCCCGTCGGTGGTGGTGGTCTGATCGCCGGTATTGGCGCCTATATCAAATATGTCTACCCGCAAGTGAAGATCATCGGTGTGGAGCCTGAGGATGCACCATCACTCTATACGGCATTGAAGGCCAAGCGTCGGGTTAAACTCAAGAAGGTGGGAATCTTTGCCGATGGTGTCGCTGTCAGGCAGGTAGGAAAAGAGACCTATCGACTGGCGCGCAAGGTTGTGGATGAGGTTGTACTGGTCAATACCGATGAGATCTGTGCCGCGATCAAGGATATCTATGACGATACCCGAACCACAGCCGAGCCGGCCGGCGCACTCTCGATTGCCGGTTTGAAACGCTATGTGAAACGCGAAGGTTGCCAAGGTAAGGATCTGATTGCGATCAACAGCGGAGCAAACATCAATTTTGACCGATTGCGACATGTGGCGGAACGGGCTGAATTTGGTGAACGTAGAGAGGCCTTGTTTGCCGTGCAGATTCCCGAGCAGCCTGGCAGCTTCCTGCGTTTTTGTCAGTTGATCGGTAAACGTAGCATAACGGAGTTTAACTATCGCTACTGCGATGCCGTTAAAGCGCAGATCTTTGTTGGTATCGAACTCAGTGGCGGAGACAAGGAGCGGGAATCCCTGCTACAACGTTTCCAGGATAAGGGGTATTCGGTTATCGATATGACCGACAACGAGACCGCCAAGCTGCATATACGCTATATGGTAGGTGGCCATGCACAGGGTATTGAAGATGAGAGCCTGATACGGTTTGAGTTTCCGGAGCGGCCTGGTGCGCTGCTCTACTTTCTAAGTCATCTGGGTAAGGAGTGGAATATCAGTCTGTTTCACTACCGTAACCATGGCGCGGCCTATGGGCGTGTTTTGATGGGGATCCAGGTGCCATCCGGTGAAAAAGGGGAGTTTTTACGTAAATTGAAGAGGTTGGAGTATGTCTATTGGGACGAGACGGACAACCCGGCATACAGATTGTTTGCAGGTGTCAGTACAGACTGACTGTGCAGTAGGGTGTAGACAACAAACCCCGCAATGCGGGGTTTGTTGTTACTGAGCCAGTCTAAGAAGCAGCCTTTTTCTTTCTAGGGGTTACTTTCCTAGGGCGGGCTGGCCTCTTTTTAGCAGCCGCCTTCTTTTTGGCTGCCTTTTTCTTGGTGGCTTTTTTCTTAGCGACCTTTTTCTTGGCTACCTTCTTTTTGGTTGCTTTCTTCTTAGCAACCTTCTTCTTGGCGACCTTTTTCTTGGTTGCCTTCTTCTTGGTCACCTTCTTTTTGGTGGCCTTCTTCTTAACAACCCGCTTTTTGGTAGCTCTCTTTTTCGCAGCTACCTTCTTCTTGGTTGCCTTTTTCTTAGTAGCAACTCTCTTCTTAGTTGCCACCTTCTTTTTGGTAGCTCTCTTCTTAACAGCTACCTTCTTGGTTGTGGTTGCACGCTTCGCTGTTGCCTTCTTTTTGGCGGCTTTTTTCTTCGCCATATATCATTCCTCCCAGAAGAACTACCTAACAGATGAACTGAGTATAATTCAGCTTTAAAAAAAATCCAGAAGATAACGCATTCTTTTGCTAATTAATTCAACTTGTTGGTACTTATTATGGTGAGTTAACTGTTTTTTAGCCATATCAGATCAAAATCTTGATAAGAATCCTATGGCCAGCACTCTTATTGAAGTTGGTTTGATTGAAACGATCAGTCTGCTTTTAAACTGTGAGTTGAGTGATAAGGGATCTATTGTTTTTGTTTTTCTCGAATCGATTAGTGCCGTCAAAGTGCCTTTAAGCGGATCGATAAGTGCTGTCTTGCGGTATGAGATGGCACTCCTTTGCTACGTATTTACTAGCCAATGATTGTTCATGTTTCACCCTATGCTGATCGTATGGACCATTGCTCAGAACTGATATCGATGAGTCTCTGTAATCACACAATCGAGTGGAATATCCCATGGATTAGACTTGAGTGCCGGTCGATACTGAAGGTTATGTGCCAGGCCAACCATGATTGGGCCTGATAGATGTGTGCGTTGCTGTTTAAAGGCAAATGTTCGGTCGTAGAAGCCACCTCCCATGCCGATACGATGTCCATGATCATCAAATGCCACCAAGGGTACAAAGACCATATCGAGTGACCATGGTTTGATCAACTGTCGGTGTACTACGGCCGGCTCGGGAATGCCGTATCGATTCAACTTGAGCTTGGCTTTGTGAGTATAGGGTGCAAACCATAGGCCGATGGCTGCGTCTTGCCTGAGAATTGGCAGGTAGGGTGTTTTACCGCTCCTCAATGCTTCATCAAGCAGTGGTTTCGGATCAATTTCACCGCCGACCGCATGATAGAAGGCAATACGTCGGCTCTGTCTGAAAGGTTTGAAGTTTTTCGCGTGACGGAGCAGTTGCAGACTGTGCTGTTTGCGGGTCTGTCGGCTGAGTTGGCGGCGTTCGGCCTTGATCTGTTGGCGAAGTCGTGGCGTTTGCATGATTGATGAGGTGACACCCCCGTTTGTGCCGTCGCGTGCCTTTGTTCTTGAACCAGAGGGTTCAAGTGGGAACAACAGTAGTACCTCAGGCTTTCCGCATCAAAGCGGACATGCACACCGGTATTAGCATTATGTTCCCAGGGTAGCTATTAGGCTCAAGAAAATACCCGGGCTGCTAACGTGCACCACAGGGGAGTCACAACTCTAGGCTAAACCTATTTTCTTAAACCGGCAACTAAAACTGTCAACTTCATCGCTACACTCACCCCCTGGCAATCTGGTCCCAAAATGAAGTCTGACGAGGGAAACTGTGCGGGCGCTCTTTTAAATCAGAATGTTAGGTGTTTAAGTGTCTCTTTGGGCCCTGTTGCGGGTATTGTCTAGGAACTGTCAATTCCCCTATTTTTAACCTGTGGTCGACCTGACCTATAGCGCGCTTTTTATGGCGTATACGGGCTGTCTGGTGTTATGAAAGCGACTGGTGGAGCCAGCAGATGGATAGTTAAAGTTCCATCTGGTTGGTTGTATTGAGTGCGATCTCAATCTTTTCTTGAAGGGTCTTGATCCGGCGGGAGATGTTTTGTGAGCCGTCTTCCTTGGTTCTCTGGCTCAGTAGCAGGTCGTTGGCAATGTTCAGGGCGGTCATCACGGCGATACGTTCAGTTCCGATGATCCGGCCGGCCTGGCGGATCTCGCGCATCTGGCCATCCACATAAGCCGCAGCCTGTAATAGTGACTCACGCTCATCCGGTTGACAGGATATACGATATTCCTTGTCGAGAATTGAGACGGTTACAGGCAGGGTGTTGCTTTTCACTGGGGTGTTTCCATGGATTTGAGACGGGTTATCATAGCTTCGACACGAGTTCTTGCCAGCTCGGTTTTCTCGATCAATGCAGCCCTTTCTGCCACCAGGTTGTCCTGCCTCATGCGTAGGGACTTATTTTCGTCTTTGAGGTAGGAGCAGGCACGAATCAGCTCCTCAACCCGGACTTCGAGTGCCTGGAGATCCAGTTCAGTTGGGTTTTGTGTCTCTTTTTCTGTCATGGGCATCAATATAGTGGGCAGTTTGTGGTGGGTCAATCTCTATAACTGCATGAAATGATTCGAATCTGTTAACACGGCATCTCTATCGGCCGATTCTGATGAAAATTTATGGTCATCAGTGCCGCATCACACTAACTGTAGTATTTCTGTGCTCTCATTTAGCAACCTATGGGCAAGTCACGGAGCGACACACTGTAGCCAAAAACGATCACTACTCTAGCAATAGGGGACTATAAGGCGCGATCTGTGTCCTAAATCGACATATTATGATCGACAATCTGCCTGTCCCAGACTTGTTGAGAGGTTGTTGCTCATCACGCGTGACAGATCTCTCATTTAAAATTAGATGTTTAGCAACTTCAAGAAAAGCGTCTTATCGGTTTGTCCTTGTTGCCAAGAGTATCACTATTTGAGTGGTCAGGGAGGCGGCAGCCTTTGTTATTGACCCAGCACCTTGATAGGCCATGTGATCGCACGGCGCCAGGATTCGTGCACGGGCACAAATTTTCAGCCACGATTGGCTTGGCAAAAACTCGGCTGGCGGATTGTAGCTGGAAACGACATACTTGGATGAATTGATCATAAATTTAGAGGCATGATAGAGATAAAATGTTAACAACTGATCAGATGCCTGAGTACCAGCGCCTGGAGAAGCTACTGGGCACTATGGGTGCCGATATGGGGGCGAGTGAGTTGCATGGTGTCATCAGCGGATTGATTTGTGCTGGTTCTGCCGAGGCGCCGGTGGATTGGATTGCAACGTTTATCGAAGCCTGGCCGGAGGGGGATCTACTGGCTCAGGAAACCCGGGAAATGATAGGGCAACTTTACTATGCTGCCAGGCATCAGATAACTCAGGAAGAGCTCTCTTTCATGCCTTTACTTCCTGAGGACGATGAGGCGATTTCAACAAGAGCCAAAGCACTCAGCGAATGGTGTGAAGGATATCTCTACGGACTTGGTTTGGCCGGTGTGACTGAGCAGATGCTGACAGGTGATTCCAAAGAGGCGATTCAGGATCTGGCACATTTTACCCGTCTGGATTACGAGCAGCTCGAGTCGGGTGAAGCGACTGAGGTGGCCTATGTGGAGTTACAGGAGTTTTTGAAGGTGGTTACGCTGCTGATGTGGGAAGAGTTGTTCGAGATACGGGGGGATGCGAATGCAGATGAGTGAATTCAAGCGTCGTCGTCGCGAACTGATGCGAATGATGGGGCCTGGTAGCATTGCGATTTTACCAACTGCACCGCAATTGATCCGTAACCGAGATGTTCACTTTCCCTACCGGCCGGATAGCGACTTTTTCTACCTGACCGGTTTCCCGGAACCTGAAGCGGTTCTGGTTTTAATACCCGGGCGTAAACAGGCCGAGTACATTCTATTCAACCGGGAGTCCGATCCGGTAAAGGAGCTGTGGGATGGTGCTCGTGCAGGACAGGAAGGCGCCTGTGAAAAGTATGGTGCCGATGACTCTTTCCCGATTGGTGATCTGAATGATATTTTGCCGCGGATGCTGGAGCAGTGTGAGCGGATATTCTATGTCATGGGCTGTAACCCGAAATTCGACAAGCGACTCTCCGAGTGGATCAATGCGATTCGATGCGAATCGCGCAACGGTGCTCAGGGACCGGTTGAGATCATTGCACTCGATCACTATCTGCACGAGATGAGGCTCTACAAAAGTCGCTCCGAGTTGAAGGTCATGAAGCAGGCGGCTCGTATCTCTGCAAAAGCCCATAAGAAGGTTATGCAGAGTTGTAAGCCGGGTATATGGGAGTATCAACTCGAAGCTGAGTTTGTCAGAGAGTGCAGTCATCAAGGTGGCCGGTCACAAGCCTACCCGCCGATTGTCGGTGCAGGCGCCAATGCCTGTACCTTGCACTACATCGATAACGACTGTCAGACTCAGGCAAAACAGATGCTGCTTATCGATGCCGGTTGTGAGTATGACTACTACGCCTCTGACATCACCCGCAGCTATCCTGTAAACGGTCGATTTTCAGAGCCGCAGCGTCAACTCTATGAGCTGGTGCTCGCTGCCCAGGATGCGGCAATCGAAAAGGTCAAGCCGGGTAATCACTGGAATGACCCCCATGATGCAGCGGTCAGGACGATTACCCGTGGTTTGATCAAACTGGGAATCATCAAGGGAACGCTGGCAAAATCGATACGTGAAGAGAAATATAAACCCTTCTTTCCTCATCGTACCGGTCACTGGTTGGGTATGGATGTGCATGATGTCGGGGATTACAAGGTGGACGGAGCCTGGAGAATGTTTGAGCCGGGTATGGCGTTAACCATTGAACCCGGTCTCTATATTCCAACCGGGAGTAAGGGGGTTGCGAAGAAGTGGTGGAATATCGGAATCCGTATTGAGGATGATGTGGTTGTCACCAAGGAGGGTTGTGAGGTGTTGACCAAGGATGTGCCCAAGTCTGTTGCTGAGATTGAATCGATAATGGCCTAGGGCCTGTCATCACTAATCCAATACGCCGAGTGGCGCTTTTTCAGGCGCAACCCCCCATATTGATATCAAAGAGGGGGCTGGGTCTGTTTTTGCGCCCAGCGGCGTTATCATTCGCTCATGTAGCCGAGCTACACCACGCTCATTCTGCCTTGCTGGGCACAAAAACAGTCCCAGCAGGGCGTATTGGATTAGTGATAACAGGCCCTAGGGCTATTTTTCTGCCCAGCTGCGTTATCATTCGCTCATGTAGAACAGCTACATTTCGCTCATTCTGCCTTGCTGGGCAAAAAAATAGTCCCAGCAGAGCCTATTGGATTAGTGTTAACAGGCCCTAGTATGATTGATCAACAGGATATTCTGATTGTCGGCGGTGGTATGGTCGGCGCCAGTCTGGCCCATGCATTGAGTGGACATGGCTATAACATCGGTGTGATCGAGGCCTGGCCGCTTAACTCCACCAGTCAGCCCAGCTATGATGACCGGGTGATCGCACTCTCCTGGGGCAGTCGCCTGATTCTTGAAGCGATGGGTGTCTGGCAAGGTATCGAAACGGTTGCCCAACCGATTTTGGATATTCACATTTCTGATCGTGG
>JAKSBX010000038.1 GCA_022360905.1 Chromatiales bacterium | reverse complement strand
GTCGCCCTAAAGGGGCGGCTCGTCACCATTTGATGGTTCTGTTATAACGCAATACAAATTGGTCCCGCAAGAGTTTACCGGAAAGATATACCACCTCGGAATGCGGAAAATCACTTCGTACCCGAACCAAAACGACGGTACTCATCGGCTTTCCGGCGCCAGCACCAAGCGATGGACCGGCGGACCCGGCAAAAACGGAGAGGGTTCGCCGTTCAGCCAGGCTTCGTGGCCGGCGCGATAGAACGGCGACAGCGGATGCCCGCTTTGCCCGCAAGGCATGTGAAAAAACCCTTGTTCCTCGCGCCCTGGCGATACGACCATCCGTTCCGAGGCCCCGTGAATCCCCCGTTGAACCCGGGGGAGGTTGACGTCGCCGGACATCCCCGTCACCGGCATGTTGAGCCAACCGGCGAGCATCGGCATGGCGTTTCCGAAGGGATGGGCGAACACACCCTGGTTGTGGAAACCCCAGGTGTGTTCGGAAAGGGGGCGATCGCTCTGCTCGATTTCCTCGAGCGTCCGATCGACCATGGCGAGGTGAAAGGCGTGCCAATCGGGCCATTCGGCGGGCAGGAAGTGGGCGGGCCGAGCTTGCAGCAGGTGCCAGATCACGCCGTCGCGCTGGGGAAGATGCCATTGACTGAACCGTTTGTCGGTTTGTTCGGATCGACCGGTGAGCACGGGCAAGAGAGCGTTCAGCACATTCATTCGGTAGTCCCGCACCAAAAAGTAGCCGACGTCGTCGGCGGCGGCCCGGCCGGCCCAATCCTCGACGAAGCGGCGGTACTCGGTCCTCGCGGGCACGTCGGCCAGCGCCTTCTCGTCGAGATGCCGCAACAGTAACTGACGCCACTCGGTGAGGAAGCGTGCCTCGTCATCCATTTGAATGGCCAACAGATCGCGCTCCGTGAAGCGATCTTTGGCAAGCAGGCGATCGCGGATTTGCCCGGCGCGCGCGCCGATATCGAAACCGCCATTGCCGAACACCCCGCGCTGTTCTTCCAGCGAGGCGACCCGATTGTTCGCGGTCCAGAGGCGGTGGCCCGGCGGCGAAATCACCGTCGGCACCTCTTCCGGGTCGAGCCAGCCACGCCAACCGTGGCTGCCGTCGGCCCAGGAGCGCGGCAGCATGCCCGCTTCGCCCTGCTTGCGGGGGATGCGCCCGGCGACCGTCCAGGCGATGTGCCCCTCCCGATCGGCACAGACCAGATTCTGGCCGGGGAGGCCGGCCCGTTTCGCCATCGACACCACCTGCTCGACCGTCCGTGCGGAGAGCAGATCGTCCAGGACGAGATTCACGGCTTCGGGATCGTGGGCGGCCCAATGGTTGACGTAATCGCG
>JAKSBX010000172.1 GCA_022360905.1 Chromatiales bacterium | reverse complement strand
CTTTTCCGGTCTCGACTACAGCCACTTTCCCAAGATCACCCTGATCGATAACAAGATGGGTTCGGATGAGATGATCTCGGTCGAGGAGATCGATCTGACCAGTACCTGCGAACACCACTTCATCACCATCGACGGTAAGGTGAAGGTGGCCTATCTACCCTCAGCGAGCCTGATCGGTCTGTCGAAGATCAATCGGATCGTACGTTTTTTTGGGCAAAGGCCCCAGGTACAGGAGCGCCTCACCCGGCAGATACTGGTCGCCCTGCAGACACTGTTGGATACGGAGGATGTGGCCGTCTCCATCGAAGCCACCCACTATTGCGTAAAAGCCAGAGGGGTCATGGACAGCAGTTCACACACCAGAACCAAAGCGCTTGGAGGTTGTTTCAAACGGGCCCCCCACCTGCGTGCAGAGTTTTTTCGGTAAAGGCCGGCGAACGACCGTGAAAGCTGATGGTTGAATGGTTGGATTCAGGATTGGCAATAAAAAGAATCCAAGCCGCAAAGGCGCACTCCAGTCTGAGTAGCGCGAGCTACAGTCCGGGGACTCCCTTCCCGGAATGTGCAGAACCGACTAATAAAGCATCAATTGGCAGCCATTTTAGCCAGCGCGCTGTCAACAGTCTTGTTCAGTTTGGCAATCGACTTCGTCATAACCTTCGCAACCTTGGGCTCCAGCATGGCGCTCATCATCTCGAAATTCATACGTGAGATAACAACCGTACCATCCTGTTTACCATAGACGGAGAGACCACAAGGCATCATGGCGGAGACGTAACGGGTTTCGTCGGCGGCCAGCAGCGGTACGGCATTCTTACCGCTGGTCAGTTTGAAAATGACCAATCCCCCAGGTACTTCCACCCCCTTCTTCGCCAGGCGTGTACCAAGATCGATTTCGGCTATCAGCTTCCAGCCGTCATCCTTCAACTGTTGTCTGACGATATTCAGCGCCTTGTCGTAGTCGTGCTGAATGGTCTGCTCAACCACGATGGAAGGAGTGTCAGCTGGATCGGTTTGATTTCCGGGCTCAGCGGAAAAAGCGAAGGTCGTGTTTAAAGACAAAAGACCACCAAGCAGGGCCGCGGTAAAAGAGGGATATTTCATGAGTAGTACTAGCTGAGAATGGTTATATAAAACAAGAATGATGTCGACTGGGGGCGATACAAACATTGAAAAATCTCAATCCCCTTATGAACTGTCAGGGTATGCAGCCAACAGATCCCAATCGTTGAGGTAATGGATGACCACTCCGCTAGAGTGAGGGAATGACTGGTGGTTATGCTGCAAGGCACTGTTATGCAAGGGATATCTTGCGTTTTTGCGGTAAATGCACTAGAAAAGGTGGTATACAAGCAACGATCCAATAACAGGGACGCATCTCTTATGGAAATAGAGGTATCGATCGAGCCACGCAAACCAGCCTTAATTAGTGTTTACCCTCTATTCAGGCGATTCAGATCGAAGTTGATAGATCAAGGGTTCTTCTGGGAATCTAATTCTTGTGGGGAGGTAGCTGTCTATTGTCCTCTTGTTCGCCTTTTCCTGTACACAACCTCATACAAAAAAGTGCGCCTCCTGTGCCTGATGCTGAGTAGAGTTATGTTTGACGTTAAGAGAACTGCACAAGATGAGATAAAAAGTGTTTGTTAATAAAATCACAGGGTTATCGAGGAGCTTGAGTAAGATTGATTTTGAAGTAGTGATTAGGCAGTCAAATGAGAACATTTATAGTGCTATTGGCGTTTTAACACAATATATGTGCCGGCTACATAATAAACTGTTAGCTGAAAAAAGTAGGTCACACGGTGGTTATTTTGACAATACGAGGAATATCAATGAACAAGAAATGCATTATTTTGCTACTCATGATGTTCGCAGTATCGGCAGAAGCTGGAGAGCGCCTTGACGGTAATGCGCTAAAGGAATTTTGGGAAGAGAAAACGATTGTTGGCGTACACCATAAACACGGTTCAATTAAAACTTATCACGGTGCGGATGGTACGGCACACAGTGTGGCGGAACGAGGCAAAGTACGAAAAGGTAAATGGTGGATCGATGAGGCTTCGAATAAGAAGTGTATTGAATGGAGTCATAATAAAAAACGTCGTTGCCACTACACTGAGTCGAATGGCGACGGCACCTATACCCTAATTCATGGAAAGAATGGCAAGCGTCTCGTAGAGATAAGCGCTGTGTTAGATGGCAATCAGCTTTGAGTAAAGTAATCAGCTAACAAGCGACTGTGGCGTCAACCCGACTAATAAAAAGATCAATAAGCCCAAGTAACTTGATCTCTCACCATGGCATTCAACATAGTAATAAACTTCCGCATACAAGCTGTTAATGCAACTTTTTTGTGTTTACCCTG
>JAKSBX010000039.1 GCA_022360905.1 Chromatiales bacterium | reverse complement strand
GGACGATCCCCGTGCCGGTGAAAAGCTCGCCTGGAACTACAAGTATGGTTACAACTGGGGTGACAACGCGGCAATCTATCCTTTCTACTGGAAGTACAAGGATATGAAGTCGGGCAAGCTGGAGAGAACCATCAAGTTCAACTTCCACTTTCTCAACTACATGCACCGGGTGAATCAGGAGCCGTTGCCGGAGATTACACCCAACCCGTCAAAACTGTTCCGCGCCATCTATGTACAGGCGTTGGAGCCGTTTGACGTCAAGGATACCCAGCTGCTGATCCATCGTTATGAGAATGATCTAAAACGTGACAGCGCCTGGCTCTATCTCGGTTTTCAGCGTCGTGTACGCCGCCTGGCTTCAGGGCAGGTCACCGATGCGTTCCTTGGTTCCGATATCATGATCGAAGATTTCGAAGGCTATAACGGTCGCATCAATGATATGGAGTGGACCTTCAAAGGGGCGAAAAACATCCTGGTGCCTTTCTATAACCACAATGCACTGCAACTCTCCGAAGAGCACAAAGAGTCGGATGGCTATCAGTTTGTGGAGATGGGTGACAAGGGCGACTGTTTTCCTCAGATCACCTGGCAGTTGCGTAAGGTCTATGAACTGGAGAACAAGCCGAAGGATGCCAACCATCCGATTAGCAAGCGTGTCCACTATATCGACGCGCAGACCTTCACTATTCCCCGTACTTTGACCTACGACCGTAAAGGGGATCTGTGGAAGAGCTGGCAGATCGGTCAGGCCCATCCAGATCATCACCTGCCGAAGAACAAAGGCACCGGTGTGGCGATCGATGACTCCTTCACTATGATCGATGTGCAGGCGATGCACTGCACCACCGGGCAGTTCAAGGGACAGGTCGATCCTTCTCTGAATCCTGCCAGAAAATTCACAGTACAGAACTTAAGAGCTTCCGGTCGTTGATACCGTGCTTTTGTCTGGCGGCGTCAGCCGCCAGACAATTTTTGGCCCTATGGGAAAGTGACTAGTAATGAGAGTGGTCTCATGAATCTAAACAATTTCCCATATGGCTAAAGTCATGGACCTTTTGATTGAGCCGCTGTATTTGAAGATTGAATGAGAAACCCTTTAAGGTTTTCTAAACCACGGAATCTGAGTAGAGCGCAAACATTGCTGTCCGGAATAAAACTGTTTTATTCAGCTGATAGCTATGTGGCCCTTGATTTTGCAGGGGATAAGCCATGACAGTGACCTGAAACCAAAGATTCATAATCTGTACAAGGCAATAGTAACCAACCCTGATTGGTGCTTACTTGAGCCCTATTTGGTGGGGCATGGCCCCACCCTACAGCCTGAACTTAATGGTAGGGTGGGGCCCTGCCCCACCAAACTCTTTGATTAAACTCAATGCTGTGCTTTGAGGCTGATTAACCCGGCAATCAGTATTGCTGCTTATGGCCAGGTTAATCATGAATCTGTTCCTGACAGGATTAGGCTTGCGTCGGGATGACAAACAGTTGGTAAAAATGAATCTAGCAAATTTAGGAGCTTGACGATGGTTGAACCAGTCGATGTCTATTTCTATTTCAACTTCCGCAGCCCTTACTGCTATCTGGCGACCAAGACCCTGTGGCCCATATTCGAGGATTACCATACCCGCCTGGTATGGCGCCCCCTGGGCGGCTGGGATGGTCGCTCGCCCCCGGAAGTGGCGGTGAAAAAATTGCCGATTGCAAGGCAGGATATGGCCCGCTTTGCCAGGCGCCTTGGGATACCGGTCAATCCACCACCGAAAACCACCGACCCGACACTGGCAGGTGCCGGATCCCTGTTGGCAGAGCGAAAGGGGCTGTTGAAGCCCTATATCAATGAAGTGATGCGCAAGGAGTGGGCAGAAGGCGCCGACATCGGGCAGCTCGATATCCTTTTGCAAGTCGGTGAAAGTATCGGCCTCGATCGGGACGAGTTGGCTGAAGCCGCGAATGATTCAGATAATCAGGCCCAGTTGATGCACAACTGGCAGGAGGCGGATGAAAAAGGTGCAGTGGGTGTGCCGACCTTCATCATTGGTGAAGAGATCTTCTGGGGCCAGGATCGTATCGATTTTGTGCTGGAACATCTTCGGGAGCTACGGCTCTCCCGCTTATGACCACGCAAACTCTGCTCTATGATAAAGAGGAGTGCCCGTTTTGCTGGCGGGTGCGGATGGCGTTGCATCACTGCAAAGTTGAATACCAACGACTGGCCTACGATGAGTTTGAAGACGAGTGGGGCCCACTGACGCCAAGCGGCACGGTGCCGGTGCTTAAAGCAGGTGAGATGGTGCTGCACGACTCATCGGTGATGCTGGAGTATCTCGATGAGCGATATGGTGGTCTATGGCCAACCTCGCCTGAACAGCGGGCAGAGGCGCGGGGTATTGCAATCTACGCAGACAGTGCGGTGGGTCGGCCGGTAAGAGACCTAGTATTTCAGCGGCGCGATAAGCCGCCGGCAGAATGGGATGAGGAAGTGATTGCCAATGCGATGGGAGCCTGGCACCAGGCGATGCCCTATCTGGAAGAGCGACTGGCAAAGCGGAGCTACTTTGTTTCCGATGGCGGCATCACCGATTTTATCCTGGCAACGCGCTTCGGGCTGGCGATGGCCTACGATATGCCTTCGCCTCGCAGTCCCGGTTTAATGGCTTGGTTCGATAGAATCACCGAGTCAGCGGAGTTTACCGAAACTGCACCGAAAATCGTGATGGATAAATTGGGCAGGGGTTGGTTGAGATGACAGAGAGTAATACGATCCCAACGGGTGACAATCTTGAGGGTGATCCACCGGTTACCGTGATGGTGACCCGCAAGCCTATCGAAGGTAAAGAGTCGGAGTTCGAAGATTACATAATCGGTATCACCAACGCGGCCATGCAGTGGCCGGGGCATATGGGCACCAATGTGTTCAGACCGAACAAGCCCGATGGCAGTTACCGTATCATTTTTAAATTCGATCACCTGAGTAATCTGCAAAGCTGGGAGAACTCTCCTGAGCGTGCCGAGTGGCGGGAGATTGCGGAGCAGGTGAGTCAGCCCAGAGAGATTCAGACCATCACCGGGCTCGAGGCCTGGTTCACCCTGCCGGATTGTGCCATCAATGTGCATCCGCCGAAGTACAAGATGGCGTTTCTAGTCTGGTTAGGGGTGTTCACACTGGTGACACTGCTGAGTCTTTTGATCGGTTCCTACATAGAGGAGCTGCCGCTGGTCGTCAGAACCTTCACCCTGACCATTATCGTGGTGCCGACCCTGACCTATTTTGTGTTGCCTCTCCTGACCCGGCTGTTTTCCCGTTGGCTCTATCCTTCCGGTTCAAGTTGAAGAGTAGATTTTTTTAGTCCGCAAATGAACGCGAATAAACGCTAATGGTTAATGTGTATCAGAACATCTGACGTAGTTGATTCAAGTGGAGAAAATTTCAGTCAGAATGAATCCCCTCCAACCAGCTTAGCCGTTAGCGATCATCTGTCATCCCGGTGTATGCCCACTACTGTCCGGAATAAATTCGTTTTATCTAGCTGGAAGCGATATAGCAGCTGATTTTGGATGGTGCTTACTCAAAACCTATTTGGTGGGGCATGGCCCCACCCTACCGTTGAGTTCAGGGTGTAGGGTGGGGCCATGCCCCACCAAATACGCGTTGATTAGCACAGACGCACGGATCTTTTCTGACAGCAGTGGGCGCATGCCGGGATCCAGGATACTCACCCAGTTGATTTTTTCACTCGTTTGGTATTTGGGTTTCAATCCAAGGTGAATGCAGATTGATACACATCCCATCGGATCATAGCTATAGTTTTGACAGAGTGGGGTTGTGATTGGGAGGTTGAGAGTATCGTGTTTTCATTTATCAAAAACCTGTTGTCGTCAGGCGAGCCGCACGCTTCTGCCTACTCCCGTGATGAACTGGACAAGCACATCGAAATGGCTGTGGAGCGATTCGACTCGCGCCTGAAGCTGATCCCGGGCTATCGTAAAAAACTAGTGCCGGCGGTTGAGAGTGCCCTGATCCATACCGATGCATTGATTGCAGAGCTTCCTGGTCCAGTCGATTTGAGTCGCCAGGCCTACTCAAGTGATCCCCGTGTTAATGCCTACTTTGGTTCTGTCGATCAAATGGAACATGTGTTCAGTCACTCAGCTGATTTTCGCGAGTTTGTGAAAAGACCGGATAGTTTTTCACTGACGCATGGCTATGCCCTGATGGTGATGAGCCGGCAGGAGAAAAGTGTATTGGGTCATGCGCAGGTCGGGGATATGATCCAGAGCGAGGTGATGCAGCAGGTGGTCAATTTTACCGGTCACCAGCTGGTGAAGCCGGCAGATTCCGAGGAGAGTGTGCGCTACGATTTGCGCGAGAGAGCCTTTCAGCATCTGATCGCGGAAGCTGTACTCAAATTGGCCAGACACACCGAGAAGAAGGCGGATCTCGATCGTGAGCGGATCCATTTAAAGATGGAGCTGAAGACTCTGCAGGCAGAAGATGGCGCCCTGGATTTTGTTGCGGAAGAGATAGATCAGACCCGCAGCAGGGCCGATCAGTTGAGAAAACAACTGGCCGAGGTTGAGTTGAAACACGATAAAGCCTCCAGAGGACTGGAGACCATCAACGATTATTTCGAGTTGCTGATCAATGTCTTCAATCACTCGGATACCTACTGTGGCCTGGAAAACAGAACAGACTGTCTGGGGCAGCATAATGTTGTGGCCGATTCGAATGACGGCAGCGAAGTCCCCTATGCGGAGATTCGTATCGGTGAACTGCAGCGTTATGGTGTTATCGTGAAATATCCTTTGAGTGAGCTGAAAGAGGAGAGCCGCATTGCCAGCCAGATGAAGTCGATCTATGGGCAATGAAGACGACTTCAGCTTTTACTTTAGTGACAGGTCTCTATTCACATTCACACACCTAAGCTGGAGCTATTCGGGAATCAGTACCGTACTACCAGTTGTCAATCTGTTTTCCAGGTCGTCATGAGCTTGTTGTGCCTCGCTTAAAGCGTATGACTGGCCAATATTGATGGACACTTTACCGCTTTGATAGATATCGAATAGCGCCTGGGCACTGCGCTGAAGCTGGTCGGTGCTTTTCACATAATCCATCAGTGTGGGGCGGGTGATATAGAGTGAACCCTGCTGGCTCAGTCTGGTGATGTCGAATGGGGGTACTTTACCGGAGGATTGACCGAAGGAGACCAGCAGGCCTCTGGGTGCGAGGCAGTTCAATGAAGCTTCGAAGGTATCATGGCCGACGGAGTCGTAGACGACAGGTAGACCTTTGCCGTCGGTAATTTCCATGACCCGTTTTTCGATATTTTCGTTGCGATAGTTGATGGTGTATCTGCAGCCGAGTTTTTTTGCTATAGCCGCTTTTTCATCATTGCCAACGGTACCGATCACGGTGGCGCCGATTGCGGATGCCCATTGGCAGAGAATCTGTCCGACACCTCCGGATGCCGCGTGCAGCAGAATCGTCTCACCCGCTTTGACCTGATAGGTGCGGCAGATCAGATATTCAGTGGTCATGCCTTTTAACATCATGGCGGCCGCTTCCCTGTCGCTGATTCCGTCGGGGATTTTCACCAGGCGTTCCGCAGGTATGTTTCGGGCCTGTGCATAGGCACCCAGCGGACCCGCCCCATAGGCAACCCGGTCACCGATCGCAAATCCCTCTACCTTTGGACCGACCTCTTCAACGATGCCGGCCGCTTCCATGCCGGGTATGAATGGTAGTGAGGGAGGTGGGTAGAGGCCGGTACGGTGATAGACATCGATGAAGTTCAAGCCGATTGCCTGGTGAGCGATACGCACTTCGCCGTCGCTGGGTTTTTCAAGTGAGACATCGCCATAGTGAAGTTTATCGCTGGCACCATGCTCGCTGATCAGGATTGCCTTGCTCATCGCTCTCTCCGTTTTACTGCATCAAGCATAGTTCAGTGTCACTACGGCTAATACAGTATGGTTGTGTCGTAAAGATTCAGAACCAAAATGGATAACAATACCATCACTACCCCATACAGCCCGTTCCACTTCAGGCTGTCTCCGCTCTGTTGCGCATAGCGGCCCTGCATCGCCAGGTTGATGCCGGAGAAGGGACTGGTGCCGGTACCGATCGCCCAGGAGGCGATGAAGGTCATGGCCAGCAGGGAGGGGTCCGGGTTCAATGGCGCCAGCAGAGTCCCCAGAGCCGCAATATTGATCACCGGATGAACTCCCAGAATTGAGGTCGCGACCATGAACAGTAGCACCAGCGCAGCTTCGGTTCCGCTGAATTGATCAAACGGAAGCCAACCGCCAAAGACCGCAAAGACCGCATTCAGCCCGGCTGCCATGACACCGGCCGCCAGAAACAGGGTAAGTTCATTCTGCATGCCGGGAAGATCCGTGGCGATATGTTGCAGTACCCTTGAACGGGGTTGTGGATGGCGCAGAAATAGAACCGACAGGGACAAACCGGGTGCCAGTAAAGCGATAATGCCCAGAATATGCCAGTCGCTGTGCCACTGGTGCAGCAACAGCACGCAGATGGCCAGAAAGCCGGGTAATAGCAGTGCCTCCGGGTGCATGGGATAGCCGGTGAACTGTTGGTTGCGCTGACACCCCAGGGCGGTGAACAGCAGAGCGCAGAGAGCCAGAGGGATCCCCATCAGCCAGATCTGCGGCAATGAAGCTCCAGGGGCATAGGTCAATGCCGCTGCCATCGCGGCGAAGAAGGGAGACCAGAATGCCGCCGCGGTAAAGCCGCGAGTCAGTATTACGGTTTGCGCCTGGTTGAGTCGTCCTTTTCGACTGATCCGGTCGCCCATGATGAAGACCGATGAGAGATTGATGACGGCACCGAACAGGTGAACCCCGAGCAGGGTCGACCAGACCGCACGTCTTCCGGATGGCAGATGTTCGCCAGCCTGGGTGTCGGGTCTGGTGATCAGTCTGAGAAAGCTGACCGCTGCCAGCATACTCAGCAGCAAGGCGTTGCCCGAGAGCATCATTTGCCAGTCCGGTTGGATCCGGTGGATAAGCCCCCAGCCGATACCGACCGCACCTACAGCCATCAGAATCAGGATTTGCCTTCGGGACTGGGGTGAAATATCCGGTATCAGCAGCAGTCCGGCGCCCCAGGTGAGTAGGCCGATCATTGTTTTGGGGAATGCTGGAATCAGGGTATGGATCACCGCGGCAACGATTGCGGCTGATAACAGCCAGCCAGCCGTTGCGCGACGATTCACAGGATGAAGACCAGGGCAAGGGGAATCACCGCTAGACTGGCGAGATTGCCGAAAGCCACCATGGCGGCCACTTCATCCGCCGCCCGTTGATAACGTTCAGCAAGCAGAAAATTCATCACCGCCGGAGGCAGTACGGAGAACAGCAGCAGGATCTTGCTCATCTGTTCGGAGGGCTGCAGCAGGGCAATGGCGGCCATGGCACTGATCACGCCGGTGGCCGGACAGAGCAGGGCGCCGGCCAGCCCGGCCCGCCAGTGGCTGAGATCCACATGGATCAGACGGACCCCCAAGGCCACCAGCATCAATGGAATGGCCACCTGGGAGATCATCTCCAGGCCCGGCAGCAGCAGTGCCGGGGTGTGCCAGTCGTCGATATGAGCGGTAATGCCGGCTACCGTTGCAAGAAAGACCGGGTTTTTCAACAGGATCATGGGGTGCAGGCGACCACTGACCAGCCAGATGCCGAGGCTGAAATGGAGACTGGTGGAGACGACGAAGGCAACTACCGCGAAGGGCAGCATCTCCTCACCAAAGGCCAATGCCGCCAGAGGCAGGCCAAGATTACCTGAGTTGTTGAACATCATGGGTGGCAGAATCACCCGCGTACGAAATTTCAGCAGCCGGGCCAGAGGCCAGCTCAGCAGCGCAGAGCCGAGCACGATGATCACCGTTCCCAAGGCGATCGATCGCCACTCGGGAGAATCGGGTATTTTCTCCGACAGCACATAAAACAGCAGCGCCGGCACAAACAGATTCATGTTGATGCGATTGGCCGAGTCCATATCGCTGCCGTTGAGCCGGCCATAGAGGTAGCCCAGCAGGGCAATGCCAAATACAGGCAGGGTGACTTCGAGTATCTGGCTGAACATTTAGGTTATCTCGTTATGATTGAGGAGGCGGCATCGGGTTTGTGAGTACTTGGATATCATTTTTTTAGTCCGCAAATGAACGCTAATGAACGCAAATAAGAATCGCAAATTAAAATGGTGTAGGGGGTTGGGTACGACTCATGGAGCGGTATGCTCTGTGATTTTCTTGTGGTTATTTGCGGTGATTGGCATTCATTCGCAGCATGAATTATGACTCCGATCGATCAGTAACAACAAAAACCATTAGCGTTTATTCGCGTTCATTTGCGGACTTAATAATCCTAATCCCCATCCCGCTTTTTCAGTCGGTAGGCCAGTTGGGGGCGGGTCATGCCGAGCAGTCTGGCGGCCTGGCTGAGATTGCCGTTGGCCTTCTCTACCGCGGACTCCAGCATCAGTGTCTCTACGGCTTCCATGCTACCGGATTGATCCAGCACCTGTGCAACCAGCGAGTCCAAAGGCAGGGATTCCTGTGGGTTGGTGGGCATGATGCTCGGGGCATCTTTGCTCATGTTGAGACAGGGGAACAGATCCTTCAGGTCGATGGCCTGACCGTTGGGCACAATGATCACTCCCCGCTCGATCATATTCTCCAGTTCACGGATGTTGCCCGGCCAGTTGTAATCGTGCAGGGATTGCAGTGCGGGCTCGGTAACGCCGTTGACCCGTTTGCCGTGCCTGGCGGTGTACTTTTCCAGAAAACGTTCGACCAGCAGATCGATGTCATCCTTGCGTTCTCTCAGCGGTGGAATGATCACCGGGTAGATGTTCAGGCGATAGTAGAGATCGGAGCGGAAGCGTCCTTCAGCGACCGCCTCCTGCAGATCCACATTGGTGGCAGCGATCACCCGAACATCCACTTTGCGGGTTCTGGTGTCACCGACACGCTCGATCTCCCCCTCCTGTAAAACCCGCAGCAGCTTGGCCTGGGCGTTCATCGAAAGGTCGCCGACCTCATCCAGGAACAGGGTCCCCCCATGAGCCCGTTCGAAGCGTCCGGGTCGGGATTGCAGTGCGCCGGTATAGGCACCTTTCTCCACCCCGAACAGTTCGGATTCGATCAGCTCTTCCGGGATGGTGGTGCAGTTGATGGCGACGAAGGGATTTTTCTCCTGGGGACTGATGCTGTGCAGTGCACGGGCGAACATCTCCTTGCCCACCCCGGTCTCACCGAGCAGCAACACCGTGACATGACTCTCCGCCACTTTACGCAGCATGTCACAGGCATCCTTGAAGGCCTGGGAGCTGCCCACCATATCGCCGATGCCGGTCTGCTCCTGCAGGGAATCCCTTAAATGGCTCACTTCATCCTGCAGTGCCAGCAGCTGTTCTGCCATGGGGTCGGGGCGGTAGTGGCGCCGCTCTTCGTCCGCATCTTCCCACTCCTCGATGGGCTTGCCGATGATACGGCAGTGTTTGTCTCCCTTGGCGTGACACTCCACCTCCCGGTAGGCGATGAAGCGTCCCATGATCTCGCTGGTGTAGCCTGAGGCATAACCGATCTGTGTCCAGCAGACCGGTTCCGGATGGATACCGAAAAGCTTCAGGTGTTCCGACGCCTCATGGGAGTTCTCCCACAGGAACTCACCGTAGAAATGGCGCTGACGAATATCGATATCGATCTTGATCGGTTTGACATGCACCACCCCCTCCAGGGTATGCAGTCGCGGGCCCATCAACAGCAGGTCCTCGTCATTGGACTCCGGCAGCAGTTTGCGGGCCAGGTCCGCATCTTTGGCCCCGGACGCATAACCCATGCGGGTCAGCACACCCCGTGCCCGGTCGTGGCCCAGGGTGTCCATCAGTTCTTTACGCAGAGCCCCCATGGCGTGGGTATGCATCAATACCATGCGGTGGTCGTTGAGCAGGATCTGTCCCGCGTCGAAAGTCAGGTGCAGGTTCCGCTCTTCCATGGGAAGACCGGAGATACTCAATTGAGATGACATCTATCCTCCGCCCCGCCTCTCCTGATCTTCGGGGTGTAGCAGTTGGTATAAAAATCTTCCCTGAGTACGTATGGCTTTTATTTGTGTTGGCTGGAAGATCGATAGGCTTCCCCATACGTTTCTATTTTTATAGTGCGAACCGGGATTTTAATCAAATAATAAATTTCTGCAGAGATCGGGATGGTTTAAGCATATTTGTAATGGGTTGGTCGTTGTGATTGTGCACCTGCAGCATTTTTTACTGTCGACGGTTGTATGATTTGGTGAAATTCGCCAAATGATTAAATCAATTTCACTGTATCGTTAATTCTTATCCCGGTCTTTCGTTGGTAAATTATGTAGAAATATATAAAAAACAACGAGTTATAAATATTGGCATAGCTTCTGCAATCTAACACTGACCAGAAATAGAGAGAGGTCGGTTTAGAGACCTCCATTTTTAGATAACAGGAGGATGTCATGCGGGAATATGTCCCGAAAATTGGCCAGGCCTACATCAGAGTCACCGGCGAGCGGCTCGGCAAGTTCGTCGAGTTTGAGTTCTCCATCGATGATGAGGACCTGACGGTTGAGCTGATCCTCCCCCACGAAGCTTTCAAGATCTTCTGCGACAAGCACCAGGCCAGGCTGGTCCGTAACTCCGATGAGATTGGAACTGCGGACGGTCAGACCAAGCGCCCCGGTCTCTACCGGGAGTCGCCGAGCCATTAGCGGAAGATTCGCTATCCCAGGAGGAATAGAGCAACCATGAGTATCGATATCAAAACCATGAACGTGGAGCCCAAGCGCCACACCTTCGCCCACGTGGCAAGGCGTCTTGGTTCAGACGCCCCGGCCTCCCGTTATGAGGAGGGGGTCTATGATCTGCAGGCCACCACCCATTTTCACTATCGTCCCCTGTGGGGTCCGGAACACTGGCACTTCGATGAGGGCCGTACCCAAATCAAGATGTCCGACTGGTACAAGTTCAAGGATCCCCGCCAGTACTACTACGGCACCTACACCATCGCCCGGGCCAACATGCATCAGACCACCGATCGCAACTTCGCCTTTGAAGAGAAGCGGGAGATGCTGGCCAACATCGAACCGGAATGGCGGGAGATGATCGTCAACTATCTGATCCCGCTGCGTCACTATGAGTGGGGCGCCAATATGAATGCCTGCTCGATCAGCGATGCAGGCTATGGCACCGCCATTACCTCGGCGGCGATCTTCACCGCCGGTGATCGTCTCGGTATCGCGCAGATCCTCTCCCGTATCGGTATCTCTCTGGGCAATGGCACAGGCGATCTGCTCGACGATGCCAAAGCCCACTGGATGGATGGCCCGGCCTGGCAAGGCGTGCGTAAGAGCGTGGAGGACAGCCTGGTGTTGAAGGATTGGTTCGAGGCTCTGGTGGCCCAGTTCCTGGTAATGGATGGGCTGGTCTATCCCCTGGTCTACAACCACTTCGATACAGAAGGCCAGAAGCATGGTGCGGCGGCGATCTCGATACTCTGCGAGTTCATGGTCGACTGGAATGCGGAGCACAATCGTTGGGTCGACGCGGTGATCAAGGTGGCGGCCAAGGAGTCGGAAGAGAACCAGGCGTTGCTCTCAAAATGGTATGGCCAGTGGCGGGATGAGACCCATAAGGCCCTACAGCCCCTGGCTGCCATGGTGCTGGGTGACGGTGCCGATAGCGCCCTTGCCGATGTACAAGAGCAACTTGATAAGCGGGCCGGCAAGCTCGGCTTGAACCTATAACAGGAGGCCGAGATGGCTGGCATCGTATCCATAACCCTGCAGAACAACGATGAGGCTCGCCCTGTGATCGAGTCCATTCTGGAAGACAACCCCAGCGCCAACGCCAACTACATGCCCGGTGCGGTCAAGATCGACTGCCCGGAACGCCTGGTAGTCAAGGCGGAGTCTGTATCCGAGCGTATCGGCCGCGATTGGGATCCTCAGGAGATCCATCTCACCATCGTATCCATGGGCGGCAGCCTGGATGAGGACGATGAAGAGCTGGTCCTCTCCTGGGGCGCGTAACACCGGAGGAGCAATTCATATGACACCCCCACGCAAGAAAAAGATGAACCTGAAACAGCGCTATGCGCTGATGACCCGAGGTCTCGACTGGGAGACCAGCTACCAGAAGATGGATGACGTCTTTCCCTACGATACCTTCGAAGGGATCAAGATTACCGACTGGTCGAAATGGGAAGATCCTTTCCGTCTGACCATGGATGCCTACTGGAAATACCAAGGTGAGAAAGAGCGCAAGCTCTATGCGGTACTCGACTCCTTTGCCCAGAACAACGGCCAGCTCGGGATCTCCGATGCCCGCTATGTGAATGCCATCAAGCTGTTCCTCACCGGCGTGACCCCGTTGGAGTATCAGGCCCATCGCCATTTTGCCCATCTGGGCCGGCATATCCGTGGCGTCGGTCCCCGGGTGGCGGCACAGATGCAGTCCCTGGATGAGCTGCGTCACGCGCAGACCCAGATTCACACCATCAGTCACTACAACAAGTACTTCGATGGGTTTGCCGAATTCCCCCATATGCATGATCGGGTCTGGTATCTGTCGGTACCGAAATCCTTTTTCGACGATGCCTGTACCGCCGGTCCTTTCGAGTTTTTCACCGCAATCTCTTTCGCCTTCGAGTATGTGCTGACCAACCTGCTGTTCGTGCCCTTCATGTCCGGCGCCGCCTACAACGGTGACCTGGCCACGGTGACCTTCGGTTTCTCGGCTCAGTCCGATGAGGCGCGTCACATGACGCTCGGTATCGAGGTGATCAAGTTCATGCTGGAACAGCACCCGGACAATCTGCCGATCGTGCAGAAGTGGGTGGACAAATGGTTCTGGCGTGGTCACAAGATGCTGGGACTGGTGGCGATGATGATGGACTACATGCTGCCGAAACGGATCATGTCCTGGAAGGAGGCCTGGGAGATCTACTTCACCGAGGCGGGAGGCGCCCTGTTTGAGGATCTCTCCCGTTACGGTCTGCGGGTTCCCAAGTATGCAGATATCGCCACCGAAGAGGCGGAGCATATCTCCCACCAGAACTGGGCGATCTTCTATCAATACACCCAAGCGGCCGGTTTCCATACCTGGCTGCCGACGGATGAAGAGATGGCCTGGCTGTCGGAGAAGTATCCCAACACCTTCGACAAATACTACCGTCCCCGTTTCGAGATGTGGCGGGAGATGGAGGCCAAGGGTGAGCGTTTCTACAACAATGCCCTGCCGCAGCTTTGCCAAACCTGTCAGATTCCCATGGGTTACACCGAGCCCGGTGATCCCACCAAGATCGGGTTTCGCTCGACCGAATACAAAGGTGAGCGTTACCACTTCTGTTCCGATGGCTGTAAAGACATCTTCGAGAACGAGCCGGAGAAGTTTGCCCAAGCCTGGCTGCCGGTACACCAGATTTTCCAAGGCAATTGCGGCGGAGCCGATCTGGGCGATGTGTTGAAGTGGTATCGCATGGATAACGGTATCGACAACCTGGACTACAGCGGTTCGCCGGATCAACAGCAGTGGGATGCCTGGCAGGCGGCGCGCAAGAAAGTGGCCGGCTAAGGCCTTAATCCATCCGCTGTCGAATACGATGGCGGGTGGCCATAACGAGATCAAGAGAGAGGAGGTTTAGATGGCTGTTGTAGCGCTCAAACCCGGTTATGAAGAGGCGGTTGATTTCCGCGACAGACAAGAGAATTTTCACGGCAACCAGGTGGTTTACCTGCACTGGGAAGAGCACCTGAGCTTCTGTTCGGCGATCGCTTTTCCCTTACCCCCGGAGATGCCTTTCGGTGCGCTCATCGAAGAGCTGATACCCACCTACTACGGCATGCACCCGGACTATCAATCGGTCAACTGGGAGCAGGTGGAATGGAAGATCGATGGTAAACCGTCAACCCCAGATATGAGTAAAAGCCTGGCGGACAACGGTGTCGGACACAAATCGCTGATCTGTTTCCGTACCCCTGGACTTAACGGTTACCGAGGTTCTTGCTCTTAATAAAAACCGGCAATTACAGACCGGTTCAACTGACTACGTTTATACCGGCCGCAGCAAAATGCGGCGACTATAGGAGGTTTCACTGATGGCTATTAAAGGTGTTTTACGCCCGGGGCATGTCTCCCTGCGTGTACTCGATCTGGATGAGTCCCTGGTTCACTACAAAGAGCGGCTCGGCCTGATCGAGACAGACCGGGATGACCAGGGTCGGGTCTACCTCAAAGGCTGGGATGAGCAGGATTGGTTCTCGGTGGTGCTGCGGGAAGCGGACTCCACCGGCATGGATTTCATGGGTTTCAAAGTCGACAGTACGGAAACCATGAATGAGTTGGAGCAGAAACTGAAGGATTTCGGTTGCCATGTGGAGCGTATCCCGGCGGGTGAGCTGAATCACTGTGGTGAACGGGTCCGCTTCGATTCGCCGACCGGTCACATGTTCGAGCTCTATGCGGATAAGGATGTGAAAGGTACCGATATGGGACGGGTCAATCCGGAACCCTGGCCTGATAATCTGCAAGGCATGCAGGTGCAACGATTCGACCACTGCCTGCTTTACGGGGATGACTTGGACGGCAGTGTCAAACTGTTCAAAGAAGTCCTCGGATTCGATGAGTCCGAAAAGGTTGTGGATGGCGATTTGCAACTTGCCTCATTTCTGACCTGTGGCATGAAAGCCCACGACCTGGCGATCATCCGACATGCAGAGAAGGGTAAGTTGCATCATGCCTCCTTTCTGCTCGGTTCCTGGGAAGAGGTGTTGCGTGCCGCCGACATCATCGGCAAACATAAAATCTCCATCGACATCGGTCCAACCCGTCATGGGATTACCCGGGGGCGTACCATCTACTTCTTCGACCCCTCCGGGAATCGTAATGAAGTCTTCCATGGTTCCTACGACTGGTATCCGGATCATGAACCGATCACCTGGACAGCCGATGAGCTAGGCGGTGCGATCTTCTACCATGATCAGAAACTGAACGAGCGGTTCCTCACGGTGGTTACCTAAGCCGCCACTGTTCAAGTCACTGGTTGCCATCCCGGCGAAAGCCGGGGTCCATTAAGTTCGACACATGGATCCCGGCATACGCCCACTAAAGCCCAGTACATCTGATGAAAGTGGTGTGAGTCGTTGATTCCGTCGTTAGTAGATAGTGTGTAAACCTATAGCCGCGAATGGACGCGAATCACCGCAAATACCCACCAATATCTCACAAGATCTGATGTTTAGTCGTTCAATGTGCTTCGGGCTTTTATCCTGCATACACACGGAATGACTATGATTGGTACCGTCAGTCCTGATCTGTTTTATGCGAGAGTTTGCGGTGATTCGCGACCATTTTCGGTTTTAATCTCCTGCAATAAAACAGTCCCTAGGAAGGTGGCACCAATGCCCGATAGGCGTGCCAGCTGGCATGTCCGATCAGCGGCAGGGCGATCAGTAATCCGATGTAGTAGGTGATCAGTCCGAGTCCAACGATCAATACAATCAGAAAAGCCCACAGCATCATGGCCGGCATGTTCTTCAGCACGGATTTGACGCTCAGGCGGATCGCAGTGAAGCCATCGATCTTGCGGTCAATCAAGATGGGTACGGTGATAACACTGATCATGTAGGCCCACCAGGCAAAGAAAAAGCCCACCATGATACTTGCAATGGTGAAGTTTCTGCCTTTCTCCGAGAGAAATACATTTTCAAAGAAGTTGTCCAGCGGTGGAGAGATGCCCTCATAGAGCAGAGAGAAAAGTACATAATTGGAGGCTATCCAGAGCTGCATGATGATCAAAAAACCACCGGTGATCATACTGATATGGGTATGGTTGCTTTTCCAGGCTTCCACCGCATTACAGGTTTTCAGTGGTTCTCCCCTTTCCAGGTGGGCGCTCATCTGATAGAGGCCAATGCCCAAGAATGGTGCAATGAGAAAAAAGCCGGCCACCAGAAAAGGCAGTAGAAACTGACTCTCAGTGGCGTATAAAAGGTAGGTTATGAGGGCGCTGATCAATACGATGGCGGCGCCATAGGCGAGACTGTATCGGCCCGCATCCCGCATGTCCTTCCAGCCTTTGGATAGCCATTGTAGAGGCTCATTGATTGCGATTCGGTTAACTACCAGTTCATCCCAGCGAGTGCTGCCAGTATACGCTGTACTCTCCATCTTCTATCCTCCGCAATTGGCATCAAGACAAACCATGAGAAGAGCCTGGATAGCTGGTGGTTTAGCCGATGCCTGATTGTTATATGTTTTCAGAACCGCTTTATGAGGTGTGGGTTCCTTGATGACTTTTGGTCAGCCCTGCTTGAGCCAAGTGAGCTGCCCTTAAAAAGATAGATAGCTTTATCCCTTTTATCCAGGGTGGAGTATTGATATTGAGCTTACACTCCGAGAGTGAGTGCTTTGCTCTGCTGTCAATTTATACAGGCAATCTCCAGCGGAGGCTGCTCGAAATCCTGCATACCAGTAGCTGGCAACGGTCTCTGCAATAGAGTGGGGCTAACTGAAAAACAGCTTATTTTAACAATGGGTTAAGAGTTTTCGTAGAAGAGGGCCTCGGGATAATGCCGTGACCAGCGAAGGTTATCCAGGACCGGCTTGGGCCAAATTGAGGAATAAACCCTTATAAAAATAAGGTTTAGCGGTGGCGCTCCAGACGCTGCCGGGTTTGAAGCTAAATGAACTGCGAAACAACCGGTTAGGGGCTTTACCGAAATGTTTCAGTGGTCAATGGGATTCGATCTTTTTCTGCCTGGCCAGTGTAACTCGTGAGTTTGATTGTTTAAAATCCCCCGACAACCCAGTAGGGTTTTACTTTTATACCGATCCCGATTCAGGTGTGTGGCTGGGGACTGTGTATTATTTAGCCAATACTGACACACCCGCAACACAACTCAACCTGAGTGAGAGAACAGGACATTGACCATGTCGAAAGAGCAAGCCGGCTCCAATAAAAGAGTAGAGCATATCTGTAACCCCTTGGCTCCCTTGCCTCCGCTAGGCATGGACTCCGAGGCGATCTCATTTGATTTTCGTCGTTACTTTGCCCACACCCTAGGCAGAGATGATCACTGTACTTCGAGCCACTACCCCTATAAGGCACTTGCGCTGACGATTCGTGACCGGTTGATTGAGCGATGGAAACTGACCCGTTCGTACTACGAAGAAACCGATTGCAAACGCACCTTCTACCTCTCGCTCGAGTTTCTCATGGGGCGGACACTGAGCAACGCCATTTTGAACCTGGATATCAGTAGTGAAGTCAACCAGGCGTTCATGGAGCTTGGTATCGATCTGGACCATATCAGAGAGAGTGAACCGGATGCGGGATTGGGCAATGGCGGTCTGGGGCGTTTAGCGGCCTGTTTTCTCGACAGTTGTGCAACCCTGCAGCTGCCGGTTCGTGGTTATGGATTACGTTATGAATATGGCATGTTTCGACAGCATATCGCCAATGGTCAGCAGATCGAGGATCCCGACCATTGGCTGAGGGATGGCAACCCCTGGGAACTGGAGCGTCCTGAATATACCCAACTGATCAAGTTTTGCGGACGTACCGAACATATCAACGGTAGAGTCCGCTGGGTGGATACTCAGGATGTTCTTGCGGTGCCTTACGACCTGCCGGTTCCCGGCTATCGAAATGGCACGGTGAATACCCTGCGTCTTTGGAAGGCGGCTGCAACCGATGAGTTCAATCTGGATGAGTTCAATGCGGGCAGTTACACTGAATCTGTCGAGGCGAAGAACGATGCGGAGCACATCACTATGGTGCTCTATCCGAACGATGCCAGTGAAAATGGTAAAGAACTGCGTCTGCGTCAACAGTACTTTTTAGCCTCAGCCAGTATCAAAGACGTTATTCGGGAGTGGAACGAGCACCATTCCGATTTCAGTGATTTCGCAGAGAAAAACTGCTTTCAGCTGAATGACACCCATCCCAGTGTCTCGGTGGCTGAGCTGATGAGGCAGTTAATGGATGAGCAGGGGCTCTCCTGGGATAAGGCCTGGGAAATCACATCCAAAACCATGGCCTATACCAACCATACTCTGCTGCCGGAAGCACTCGAGCGTTGGTCGGTCAAGCTGTTTGACTGTTTGCTGCCCCGGTTATTGGAGATTATTTACGAAATCAATGCCAGATTCCTGGGTGACGTGGCGCTGCATTGGCCAGGTGATACAGATCGTTTGCGGCGTATGTCGATCATCGAAGAGGGTACTGAGCCGATGGTCAGGATGGCCTATCTTGCGATTGTCGGCAGTTTTTCGATCAATGGTGTAGCCGCGCTCCACACCGAACTGCTGAAGCAGGGTTTATTTCAGGACTTTTATGAGCTCTGGCCGGAGCGATTCAACAACAAGACCAATGGTGTCACGCCCCGTCGCTGGTTGGCGGCCTCGAACAGCGGTTTACGTCAGTTGATTGATGAGCAGGTAGGCAATGGTTGGATTTCAGATCTGCAAAAATTGGAGCAGCTGCAGTCACTCGCCGATGATCGTGCTTTTCAAAAGAAATGGCGACAAGTCAAGCTTGAAAATAAACAACATCTGGCTAATTTGGTGAAGATCGATTGCGATGTGGATTTCGATCCTGAAGCCATGTTCGATGTTCAGGTTAAGCGAATCCATGAATACAAACGGCAGTTGCTGAACATACTGCACGTGATCCATCTCTACTGCCGTATCCGGGCTGGTGATACAGAAAACTGGACACCCCGTTGCGTGTTGATTGGAGGTAAGGCCGCTCCCGGTTACCAGATGGCCAAACTCATCATCAAGCTGATCAACAGTGTTGCCCGTGTGATCAATCGGGATGAGAAGGTCGGTGGGCTGCTGAAAGTGGCCTTTCTGCCGAACTACCGGGTTACTGCCATGGAAGTGATTGCACCTGGCACCGACTTATCAGAACAGATTTCAACGGCCGGTAAAGAGGCATCCGGTACCGGTAATATGAAGTTCATGATGAATGGCGCTGTGACCATCGGTACGCTCGACGGTGCGAATATTGAAATTCTGGAAGAGGTTGGGGAAGACAATTTCTTTCTGTTTGGGCTGACCAGTGATGAGGTTGAGATTAAGCGCAGCCATTATGCACCGAACGATATCATTGAAAATGATGATGACTTTAAAAGGGTTATGAAACTCCTGGAGAGTGGTTACTTCAACCAGTTTGAACCTGGAATTTTCGATGAGATCGTAGAGTCGATTCGAAGTCCTTACGATCATTGGATGACGGCAGCAGATTTTCGCAGCTATATCGATGCGCAAGAGCAGGCTTCTCAGGCCTATCGTGATCAGGCCTTATGGACTCGTATGAGCATTATCAACAGCGCCAGATGTGGGCGCTTCTCCACCGACCGAACAATTGCCGAATATAACCGGGATATCTGGAAATTGACCGTTGCTCCGGCACCGGCAATCAATGGCCAGTAAGTGGAGACCAGCCAATGGAAATGAATTGTTGGATCTACCGCAGCCCGAAAAAGGAGGAGATGTATCTCTATGTTCCCGTAGAAGGGGATTTTTCCAATGTGCCTGATCTGCTTATGAAAAAATTCGGCTCACCGGAAAAAGTCATGGAGCTGACCCTGAACAGTACGCGGAAGCTGGCAAGGGAAGAGGTTAGTGTGGTCATGCAGAACCTGGCAACACAGGGTTTTCACCTGCAGATGCCGCCTAAGATGGATGTTGAACTGTATCGCGGCGATTGACCTCCCCAGGCGGATCTAAATCAGCTTGGATGTGAAGTTGTATCGTTTGTTATGGCGTTGCGTTAACTCAAAAACCAGGATTGTGTGACTGGGCGCAATAAATATTACAATGTTCATGTGACGCAGACTGTCAACGATATGTGAAATTTTTGTAAATAGTTCTAATTTTAAGCACTCGGCTTTTGTTGTGAACGATGTTTTGGTGTTAGCTTTTTACTCGGCTGGAGCCGATTCGTTAGGAGTGATCGGAACCTCTAACGCTATTAAGGATGAAAATTATGAAAAAGCTATTGTTTCGCTCTATCGTTGCGCTGGCGATGCTGATGACCTCTGCAGTCGGGGTTCAAGCGGCATCCTATGATGCCGGTGTTTTCTCTGCACTAGGCGATTCCTACGCCACACCTCAACCCGTTGGTAATTTTCTCGACTCTTACAGTCTGACTGTCGATGTGCCTTCCCTGGAGATTAACATTGCAGGAACCCATGAAGGTATGTTTCAGGATGACCTGCTGTTGACGAACATAACGACCAACGAGCAGTTCCACCTCGGTACTGTGTTTTCAGAGACCTTCATGTTAGGTGCGGGGGACTATATTTTTACCCTGTCGGGATTTGCATTGAATGCGCTGGATCCTAAGATTGCATCTGATTACGATTTAACCATGAGTGCGGTACCGCTTCCGGCGGCTGCTTGGCTGTTTGGGGCTGCACTGATCGGTTTTGTCACCTATAGCAGAAGGCGAACTTTATAAAGTCATACGGCTTATTGGCCTATATGATAATAAATTGCGCCTCCTGAGCGCTTACTATCTCAACAGACCTACACTTGGGCCGGCCTTGGTTTTTCAGGCCGGCCATTTATTTTGTCACCGGCTTACTCGTGGGTATTAGCCCCACATTGCTCGGCTTTAGCAGCTTTTGTGCTGTCATTGGTCGGTGCTAGGTAGTATCCTCCTTTTTTCCACACCTTCTTTAACGGTATTCATATCCTGATTCTTGGCACGCGATTGACTATGGTCATTGTTCTTCGGTCATCAGATTTGTGTTGTGTTCAATTTGCTAAAACTATCGCACTAATTGAAACTGTTGATTGTATCAATGGGTAACCGCTGTCTATGCTAGGTACAGTAGTGGATCGCAGCAAACTATATACTAGTCACCATGGTCTATAGATAAAATCTTACAATTCTGCTTGGGATATCTATGTGTTTGGGGATTGGTTTTTGGATATGTCTATGAGTGAAATTAAAGAGGCGGAGAACAGCGAAGTAATTAGGCATCCCGTGTCGAGAGTCTGGATGCAGGCTGCCGGCTGGGGGCTGTTTCTACTTGGTGCGGTTGGCGTGGTGCTGCCCTTGCTTCCGACCACCATTTTTTGGATCGGTGCGGTCTGGTGCTGGTCCCGAAGTGCGCCGCATCTGACAAAGCGCATTCTGGCGCACCCCAGGTTTGGCCAGCCGGTCTACCTTTTTATCACCTATGGACAGATTTCACGCATGGGGAAATGGATGGCTGTGCTGGGTATGAGTCTCGGTTTTCTCCTTTTTCAGTTATTCGGCAGTCCAGGGTGGCAGATTTCACTGGCCGTGCTGCTGATTCTGACCCTGGTCGCCATCTGGCTCTGGCAGCGCCCGGAACCTACACTTTCCCAGCAAGCTCAGGAGTTGAAGGCGGAGTAGGGGTGATTAACCCCACATCCAACCTGTTCTTATTTAGGGGAACCAGGGCCGACTCGATTTTTGTTTACAAGCCCTGGTATGCCCCTCAAGAAAACACGGCTCGCCGACCTAAAAATAGCCATCCGTCAGGGTAAGCATGAAATTGACCAGGTCTGCACGCTCCTGATCGCTGAGGTTCAGGCCCTCGAAGGTGCCGGCATTCATCTCCGCGGCGATATTCGGATCATTCACTTCCGGGGTGATGAACAGATTGGCCACTTGAATATCGTAGTGCAGGACTACCTCTTCCAGTGTTTCGTAGACCCCATTGTGCATATAGGGTGCAGTCAATTCTACGTTGCGCAGTGTCGGGACCCTGAATTTACCCCGTTCCGCCGCCTCATCCCCACTCTCAATGGCGCTACTGGCGCCCAATCCTTCATCGACAAACCCGCTGTCTGCAATGTTGGCGGGATTTTGCGGGTTACTCGGCGTGCCGATGTTGTAATAGCGGAAATTGGTGAACAGAGACTCCTCTGAGGTTGTGCCCAGGGGGTGGCAATTGGCGCATTTGGATTTGTTGGCATCCTGGAAGAGGTCGAAGCCACGCTGTTCCGATGCATTGAAGGTGTAGTCTCCATTCAGGTAGGCATCGAATTTCGAACTGAAGGGGTTGACCTCGTCGGAGCTCTCAAAGGCGGCGATCGCCGTGGCGATATTGTGGTAGGCCGTGTCGGTATCGCTGAAAGCATCTTCACCGAAGAGTGCCGTGAACTCGTGGGCATAGTCTGAATTCTGAACTTTACCAACCACCTCTTCCGCAGAAGCGTTATTCATCTCCAGTGGATTCAGGAATGGCCCTTTGGCCTGGGTCACCAGGTCGAGGGCACGGCCGTCGAGAAACTGTCCACCCTCATATTTTGAGTCGGTCTCCGGGGTCTGTGCTGCTGCTGCAACCGTTGTGAATGAGGGTGTAAAGGCGGCATAAGCTGCGGTTGGTGCATTGCGATCGCCAAAGGTCCCCCCCACGGAACCTTCAGAAACCGGAGCGTCCACGGTGACCCTTGGGTCGGCAAAACCGCTATCCGGATCGTGACAAGTGGCACAGGCTTGGTTGCTGCCACTTGAGAGGTTGGTATCGAAGAAGAGTTTTCTTCCCAGCGCCTCCAGGGTCACCTGGCTGTTCTGGTTGGTGTTGTTGTCCGTGTCGGTGCTGTCTCCGCCACCACCACCACCGCCACAGGCCGTGATTGCTACAGTCAGACATAGTACACACAAGCTGTCCCATCTTGTCATAGATCCACCTCGAATCGGGATTAATCTCTGGATTGCACAGATAGGTGTAATGGGGCGTGAAGAATTAGGATTTGATCTTGATCAAGAGTTGCCGGCTAAATCGCATAACCATGACAATATTGTGGGATTGATCACACTCCATAGTCATTTAGCGATTAAATCTTGAGTGGGTTAATAATACCCGGCCATGGATTCACCACACATTTCGATCCAGCCATGGATCATCTTTTTGCTGGTCAAGCCACGGCTGCATTGGCCGTTTTTGTCGACCACGATCACCCCACCTCTGCCCTGAACCTTGCGCTTGAGATAATCGATGCCGGCTGCCGTGGCCTGTGTGCCATCCATCGCTTTCATCAGCATGAAATCAGAGATCGTTTTGCCGATCAGGGTGCGCATGAAATCTTCGCCATAGCCGGTCGCCGAGACGGCGCAGGTTTCGTTGTCGGCATAGACCCCCGCGCCAAGGATGGGTGAGTCACCGACACGCCCCATACGTTTATTGACCATACCGCCAGTGGAAGTAGCGGCGGCTAGATTGCCCTCCCGATCCCTGGCGACCGCACCAATGGTGCCATATTTCTCTGTTTCACCATCCGCATCATTAGCATCGTGATCGAGCATGATTCTGTGTTTCTGTCGGGCCTGCTCGAGCTGGGCCACCCGGTCCGGTGTGTAGAAATAGTTGTCTGGCTGCCGTTCTATGCCGCATCGATCCGCAAAACGCATGGCGCCCTCGGCAATCAGCATCACATGCTCGCTTTTTGCCATCACTTGGCGGGCGAGTTGGATGGGATTGGCGATATTCTGCACAGCAGCCACTGCGCCGGCAGAGAGGTCACGGCCGTCCATAATCGCCGCATCCATCTCGACCTTGCCGAATTCATTCAGAACCGAACCGCAGCCGGCATTGAAGAGCGGGTCATCCTCGAGCAGAGATGCACAGGTCTCTACGGTCTGCAGCGCGGATCCGCCCAGTTCAAGCACGGCCCGCCCATGTTCCAGAATACGACGAATACTCTGTAGATATCGGGCGGCGGTTTCAGGCTCTTTGACTCTGTCCAGCGTTCCGGCGCCGCCATGAATCATTAATGAGTAGTGACCTTTCTTGGCCATGAGTTACCCTGAGTTGGAGCAGTTGATTAATTCTATAGGCTAATTTGTAGACCGACATCTGAGGTTTTTACAAAGGTTATTCGGTACGATCCGGGATCGGTATAGACAGCTCGATGAAGCGTCGTGGAGATGGTTTACAGGCAACCTCTTGTTACCTTCAAACGGATCTTTCCGGTCCTTGGTTACCGAATCAATAGTGCGGTGGCGGCGGCTCGGTTTCTGTAGATTGTAGAGGCGAGGGCTCCAGGGCCTTCAGTTTCTCTTTGAGTGCTTCAACCGCGGCGGTTAAGCCGTCAATTTTTTCCTGCTGCAGGGCAACGGTTTCACTGAGGGAGTGGATCGCCTCATCCTGAAAGGCAATTCGGCTCTCCAGCTCAACGATCTGTTCGTCCATTTCAGTCTCGCCTGCTATCTTGGGTAGCGGTCATCAAGATTTGCCGGGCACAGCACGTTGCGCATGATGCCGATCAGCTCGAGCAACTGGTGATTGCGGATCCGGTAGTAGATCCGGTTCGCCTCTTTGCGGGAGACGACGATATTTTTGTTACGCAACTGCTCCAGATGTTGGGATATATTGCTCTGAGAGGTACCGGTGCGTTCCACAATCTCCCCGACAGAGAGTTCGTTTTCCCCGAGGGAGCAGAGTATTTTCCATCTTAAGGGATGTGCCATCGCCTTGAGGGCATTGGCCGTCAGCGAAGTGTCTTCCTCTTCGGATGGGCGAGGATCAAGCGGCTCGTTCATTTTTACACTCCTTGGGAAGCGGAACTTATATCGATCTCACGGACATAACCCGTCATGTCTTTGGCAATACATATTATATGCTGGATTTCATCGTTGCTGTCTTTGACAGCCGTACGAGAAAAGAGAATGGGCACTCGTCGTCCGTCTTTGGCAATAAATCTGGCCTCGATACGGCTCAGCGCACCGGTGCGGATCAGCGCCTCAAGCCAGGTACCGAAGAAAGCCCCGGCCTGCTCCTCTTCCTCTTCTTCGAAGACATCGCCAATCGAGAGTTGCAGCAGGTCAGCTTCATTGTAATCGAGCATCCTGCAGGCGGCCGGATTGGCTGACTCGATCTCCCCCAGTGGATTGAGCACCAGCAAGGCCTCACCCATGTGAGTTATGATGTTCTCCAGATGTTGCTTGGCGGAGGCCAGTTCTGCTGTTCGTTCAGCAACCTTCTGCTCCAGCAGCTTGTTCAGCTCCCGCTCTTTTTCGATCAGCCGGAAGTAGGTACTGATTTTGTTCAGCAGCTGGTTGTCATCGATCGGTTTGAGCAGATAGTCTACGCCGCCGACTTCATAACCTTTCTGTTGAAACTCTTCAGTTTTAAATGCGGCGGTAAGAAAGATGATCGGAATATGCTTGGTCTTTTTGCGGATTTTCAGCATCGATGCTGTTTGAAACCCATCCATCTCCGGCATCTGTACATCGAGTATGATGAGGTCGATCGCTGGATCCTTGATGGCGATATCGAGCGCCTGCTGGCCAGACGTGGCTTCCAGTATCTCCACATCCATATAACGCTGCACCAGGGTGCGTAGCGTAAACAGGTTATGTTCGTGGTCATCCACGATGAGCAGTTTGAAACCTGAATATCTTTTCATGCTGAACAACAAGTCGCTGAGTTTCTATTTGCCATTGCCGGGTTGGAGGCCATTTGAAATGCCTGCAATCTTCTACCCCAGATAAGTGCTGAATACCAATTGGAGGTGTTCTGTATCCACAGGTTTTGCAAGTATCTCGTTGGCGCCGGCGTCCAGGCTTTTGCTGCGGTCTTGTGCCGCATTCTTGGCGCTGAGAACGATGATACCCAATTCAGTCAGTCCCATCTTCTCACGAATATGCCTGATCGTATCATAGCCATCCATTTCAGGCATCATGATGTCCATCAGAATCAGGCTGAAATCCTGCTCTTCGGTGAGGGTTTCAATTGCCTCCTGACCGTCACCGGCGGCAACTACCTCGAATCCCCAGGCCTCCAGTTGCGGCGTCAGCGCCAGCAGGCTCTGCAGGTCATCGTCCACGATCAGAATGCGGTGCCCGGAAAATTGGGCGGTTGCTGTTTGTGTCGCTGGTTGGAGACTCGGTGTCGGTTTGGATTTGCGCACCAGATCCGTCTTTTCGTTCGCTTCATAGTGCTCGACCTGAGAGCTGGGGTGCGCTTCGTAATCGAATGCTGTCGGCAGGCAGAGAGTGAATCTGGATCCCTCCCCTTCGTTGCTCTGCAGGGAGATTTCGCCACCTAAAAGTCGCGCCAACTCCCGGCTGATGCTCAAGCCCAGCCCGCTGCCGCCATATTGCCGGTTGGTGGAACCGTCGGCCTGTTTGAACGCTTCGAAGATCAGCTCCTGCTTGTCATTGGCGATACCGATACCACTGTCTTCCACCGTCAGGCAGATGGGTTGTTGGTTCGAGACTTGGCTGAGATGGGCGCTCAGTGTGGCGCCTCCGGATTGGGTGAACTTCAAGGCATTGGAGAGAAAATTCTTCAGGATCTGGCGCACTTTTTCCTGGTCTGAGAGGAAGGTTTCGGGCAGCCGATCATCGATTTCAAGTTTGAGAAAGAGTCCATGGGCATCGAACTGGGGTTTGACCAGGTCGATCAGGTCATACAAAAGGGCACGCAAGGATATCTGCTGGATGGTGAAGCTGGCCCGTCCGGCCTCGATTCTGGAAAGGTCGAGAATATTGTCGATCAATGTGCGCAGGTCTTGGCCAGCTTCATGAATAACCTGCAATTGCTTTTGTTGCTCTTTGCTCAACTGCTGATTGGTTTCGTTGAGCATCTTGGAGAGCAGCAGGATTGAGTTGAGGGGCGTGCGTAGTTCATGGCTCACATTGGCGAGAAACTGAGACTTGTAGCGATTCGACTCTTCCAGTTGCTGGGCGTGTTGGCGCTGCTGCTGTGCCTGCTGGGCATGAGTTTCCGCTAGTTCGGTCAGTTGCTGGCCCAGTTGTTTGATCTCACTGGAACCTCGCCAATCGAACCGCACCGCATCGTCCTGCCTGAGTACCCGCTCCATGCCGTCTCTGAGCCGCTCGCCAAACTGCTCTCCGCGCAACGCAATCCAGCGTGCCACCAGGAGCAGTATGACCAGCGCAACCAAGACGATGGTCATGACTCTGGCCACCAGGACATTACGGAATTTATCCAGGGGAGAGGGGTCGACTGGGCGGCCGACCCAGAGGGGGCCTGAATCCTCAGTGGTGAAGAGCGGTACCCAGATTACCTGTCGGCCTCTGCCCTCCCACAGGGTGAGATTACCCGCTTCGAACTGGCTTTGCAGGCCGCTGAAGTCTTCAAAGGCCTGCGCTTTGTCTATCCCCCTCAGGCGTTGTTCAAGGTAGCTGCCGTCGTTGGTTACCCATAAGGTGTTGCGATAGGCTCTTGCCATGCCTCCCACATCGATATTGATGACCACCGCACCCAGGGTGGTCACCCGATCGTTGCTGTCGGGGCCGAGAATCGGGCTGATCATGCGCAGGGTCATGAAACGGCGTGGGTCGAGATGGGCGACATTGGGGTTGAGGCTGATCTTGCTCGCCGCGACTCGGCCAAACTCCTGATTGACGTTGCTCTTGAAGAAGGCCTCGGAGGGCATGTCGGGTTTTTTGATGGTGGGCTCCCATTGGCGGGTGCGATGGTTCAGCTCCAGCCAGTAACGGGGGTTACCTCTCAGGTCGAGAAACAGAATCTGAAAGATATCCTGGTGGTCCTGCAGAATCCGGTTGATCCACTCGGTGTAGCGTACCCGGGCCAAATCGATCTTGCCGTTTTCCCCATCCTGCTGCTGCCCCAGGATCAGGCCGGGTTCCGGCAGTTTGGCCAGCAGACGCAACATTTCATTTCGGCTGGCCAGATGTTCATCCAGATCACGAAAATCGGCTCTGAGATTCTGCAGATAGGCTTTGTGGTAGAAGAACTCGAGCCGGTCGAGTACAAACGGCAGGTTGGTGAGCACCATGGCGGTCAAAGGTGCAAAACCGAACAGAAACAGGGCAATCAGAATCTTGGTTCGGAGTTTCACTGGCTATTAACCGCCTTGCTGCTTGGACCCAACGGGTGCTTTATTTAATGGTTTAGGTGATTTCCCTAATCAGGTCAATGACTTGTGCGGCATGGCCTTTGGGTTTTACGTCATAAAGGGCTTGCCGGACGATGCCCTGCTTATCGATAATGAAGGTGGAACGTAGGATTCCCATACGCTTTTCGCCGTTTTTCTCTTTCTCCCGCCATACGTCGTAGGCTTTACACACTTCACCCTCGGTGTCTGCCAGAAGCCGGACCGTAAGGCCGTGCTTGTCACGAAAGGCGGCATGACTGACACAGTTATCCCGGCTGATACCGATTACCTGAGTGTTAAGTTCGGTAAACTCATCCGTTAAATCAGATAATTCAACAGCCTCGATGGTACAACCTGTGGTGTCATCCTTGGGATAGAAGTAGATCACCAGATTCTGCTCTCCGAGAAATTGATCGGAGCGGATAATATGCATATCCGAATCGGGTAATTCAAAGGATGGCGCTTGATCTCCAGGGTTGAGCATTGTGTCTCCTAGATGCTTGTTCTCATTGTGTTTTTCGGTCATTTATTAGCTGTGGAGAATAACCTTCAGTGCCGTTTTGCACAGCGGCGACACAGGCGGTGCAAGCCCACAGCTGTCACTACGCAAGATAGATGACTTGAATGAGTTCGGTCAACCATCCATTAAGCTAATTTTTTGTCCGGTTTTTCCCTAATGTCGAGCTTGCCTGCATCGCCTGAATTGAGTTGCAAGAGTAGGAATATGATCTGATTGGTTGCATAATGTAATTACCATATTTGAGATCTCTTCTGCCATGGACACCGGAAAATGCATCTTCTCCTCTGGTGACGGCGTCTTTTTCAGTGGCTGGTTGCCTCTCAAGCAGGAAAGCAAAGAAACAACATGAAGGCCAAATAGATATGTACGATGATTTTTACAAACTGGAGGGAAAACCCTTCCAGCTGACCCCGGATCACAAGTTTTTCTTCAACAGTAAGGGACATAACCGTGCCATGGCCTACTTGCGCTATGGCTTGGAGCAGGGTGAGGGTTTCATCGTCATTACCGGTGGGATCGGTACGGGTAAGACGACTCTGGTGCGTAATCTGTTCGACGAGTTGAGTAACATGAATGTCATGGCGGCTCAACTGGTTACCACTCAGGTCGATCCGGAAGATATGTTGAGAATGGTGTGCGCCTCTTTCGGTCTGGCCCATGAAGGTCTCAACAAAGCGACCCTGCTGCATAATCTCGAAGCCATCGCCCGTGCCCGACATGCGGAAGGCAAGCAGATGCTGCTGGTGGTGGATGAGGCCCAGAACCTGCCGGCCAGGTCTGTTGAAGAGCTGCGTATGCTGTCCAATTTCCAGGTCAACAACAGGGCCTTGGTGCAGACCTTTCTACTCGGTCAGGAGGAGTTTAAGCGAACCCTGCAAAGTCCGGGTATGGAACAGGTCCGGCAGCGGATTATCGCCTCCTATCATCTGGATCCACTCAGTGTGGAAGAGACTGAAAAGTATATCCTGCATCGTCTGCAGCTGGTGGGCTGGCAGCAGGACCCAACCTTCGCTGACGGGGTGTTCAAGATGATTTTTGAATTCACCGGCGGTGTGCCCCGGCGCATCAATGCGATGTGTGACCGACTGATGCTGTTCGGCTGCCTGGAAGAGATGCATGAGCTGAATAAAGATGCCGTGCTCTCTGTGATGCAGGAGCTGGAGCAGGAAGTCAGCTTTAATCCGCCTGCTGATGAGAAGCAGCAGGCTCCCCAGTTGGCATCGGTATCACCCCTGCACCCTGGTGCGCCGGGTAGCAACAATCAGGCGGTTGCGCCGCAACAGGCGGCCCAGCCTATGGCCGATGCAGAAGAGCTCATCTATCGTATTCAGGATCTGGAAAAGGAGATCAGTACGCTGAAGAAGACCTTGCGCAATGAACAGAAGTTGCTGCGCAAAGCGATACTTCTGCAGATGGATCTCGATGAATATGACGATATTGACTGAGGCGTATCAACCCGGTGAGCTGCGTCTCGATCAGGAGTAGTAGGTTGGGTTAATCGTTTTTCAGGCGGGTCTGTGGCCGATCGTGTCGCGTGCCCGGATCAGTCGAGCGCAGGGCCGATTATCGCCTCAACGGCTTCGAAACCTCTCGCCTCCAGGGCTTCGGCAATCTCCTCCCAACCATAATCGGCATTGCTCTCCTCCGCGTGGGCGATGATGCCTGTGGCAAATCGATAGGCCTCATTGCGATCCAGATCGTGGGGAACCTTAACCAGGCGGATCTGTTCCGGTTTTGAGCTTGGCAATACCATATAGGTCTCATTCATCTGTATGCTGCCTCATATTATGCGGGATGGTGGTCTCCTGTATCACGCTACTATACCCCAAATCACCACCCCTATACGAATCGTATAAAGGCCATGGTTTCTACTGGGATACTGTTCGGCATGCTGCTGAAATCATTGGCATAATGCCTTAGTTTGCCAGGCAATGGAGGGGCTTGAGATCAAGGATTGGTGGATACCTCAACCAGCTGTTTATAGTGGTTGGAAGTCAACAGCTCGGTGATGACCAGTGGTGGTTGGGGTTTTGAGAATAGATGGCCCTGGCCTTGGTCGCAGCCGATTTCACAGAGGAAGTGGAGTTGTCTGTGGTTTTCCACACCTTCCGCCAAAATGTTCAAGCCCAGGCTTTTACCCATTGCGATCACCGTGCAGATAATACTGCGGTCCTGCTCGTCATGTTCAATATTCTGGATGAACGACTGGTCTATCTTCAGGGTTGTGACCGGCAAGCGTTTCAGCCGATAGAGAGAGGAGACACCGGTACCAAAGTCATCGATCGACAGGGTGAAACCGAGTTTTACCAGTTGCTCCCAGAAGGGGTCATCGAAGGGCTTCTCCAGCAGCCCGTTCTCAGCAATTTCCAGTTCAATTTTGTGTGGGCTGACGCCACTCATTTCGATGGTTCGACATATCTGATCATAGGCATCACTGCTGTTGAAAGTATGGGTGTCGATATTGATTGCCATACGGCCGGGCTCCAGGCCCTGATCCAGCCAGCTCTGCAGCTGGTTGCAGGCTTCGTTGATCACCCAGTGGGTGATCTCACGCATCACACCGGCATCATGGGCCACACTGAGAAACTCGCCTGCAGAGAGCAACCCACGTTGTGGGTGTTGCCAGTAGAGCAGAGCTTCGAAGCCAGTTGTCTCGCCCGAGTTGAGATTGACTTTGGGTTGATAACGCAAAAGAAACTCGTCGTTCATCAAGGCAGTGTGGAGATCGATTTCAAGTTTGAATCGATTCTCCTCTTTTTTTGCCATCGCTTTGGTGAAGTAGTGATAGCCGTTTCGTCCCTCACGTTTGGCCATATACATGGCAGAGTCAGCATTTTTTAATAGCGTGGTGGTGTCTTTGCCGTCGTCGGGATAGATGGCGATACCGATACTGGTTGTGATATGCAGGGTGTGGGGCTCCAGATTCATCGGCTGGCTCAGCAGACTGATGATTTTACGCGCAACCCTGGCTGGTGCGTCATCCTGGTGAACGTCTTCCAGTAAGACGATAAACTCGTCACCGCCGAGACGTGCCACTTCGTCATTATTGCGCACCGCCTGATTGAGCCGTTCCGCGCTCATCTGCAGTACCTTATCACCGATATCATGGCCCAGCGTGTCATTGATCTTTTTAAAACGGTCGAGGTCAAGATAGAGCAGGGCACATTGGGTTTTTCGACGTTCGGTATGTGCCAGCGCATGACCGAACATCTCTAAGAATGCGGTACGATTATGCAGTTGGGTGAGTGGATCGGTATAGGCCAGATTGTGCAGCTCCACTTCATGACGGCGTTTGTCTGTTACATCGCTGAAGGTTGCCACATAGGAACTGACATTACCCGATTCCCCCAGAACACTGGTGATGCGTAACAACTCCGGATAGATCTGCCCGTTTTTACGGCGATTCCAGATCTCTCCTTCCCAATAGCCATCGAGTATGAGTCGATCCCACATCTCCTCATAGAAGAGCTCATCATGCTGACCGGACTTTAAGAAGTTAGGCCGTTTACCGAGAACCTCATGCTCTTGGTAACCGGTGATCTCGGTGAAAGCTTTGTTGACCGCTTCAATTTTTGCGTCGGCATCGGTCACCATGACGCCTTCTGCAAGCGAACTCAAGGCTACATCGCTGCGATACTGTCTGCGTTTGGTTTCATGTTCCCGGGTAATGTCTCGAAACAGCACCACTGATCCGGCAAGACTACCGTTGTTCCAGATCGGCGAGCTGACAATGCTGGTGCGAATCGTGCTGCCATCGTGACATTTGAAGTGTAACTCTTCGCTGTTGCACGGATCGCCACTGAGGTTGTGCTGCAGAAGGATACAGGGCTGATCCGCTATAGACTTGCCCTGATCGTCGCAATGGAACAGTTGATGGGCGTTCTGCCCCAGCAACTGATACTTTTTATATTTCAGAATACTGCAGGCTTTGGGATTGACATAGTTGATGTTGCCTTTGGTGTCGGTGACGTACATACCCTCCGCCATGTGGTCGGAGATCGTCTGCAGTCGCTTGGTGGTTTGCAACCAACGGTTGAAGGCGTAGAGTGCCAAGGATGTGAGTATGATACCCACCAAAAACAGGGTCAGGTGTTTGCTGCGGATGTTGCGCAGATCGGTTACGGCGGAGTAGCTGAGGATATAGCCGGTTGCCATTTGATGGCTATCCAAAAGTGCCTGTAGGCTGATGATGTAACAGGCATCGGTTTTAAGACAGATCTCTTCGGTAAATTCCTGATTTTGGTCCAGCGCTCGATGGAGTGACTTGTTTGTCTCCAGTTGGGCCTCGATTTTATTCAGCGTGCTGAGCTGATCACGGTTTTGTCTCGTTACTTCGAGCAGTAGGTTGGGCTTAATTCTTGTGGGCCGATAGCGTGGATTCAATGGATGGTTGGTAGCCGATTCATACAGGTCATGCTTTAACATCAGCATGTAGTGGGTGTCTCGCATGCTGTTCAGTTGGGCCAGGGTTTTACGTATCGCCTCGAAGGCGACTCCGAAATCGATGACTCCAGCCACTTTATCTTCATGCATGATCGGAAAGGCAAACCGGTGGCTGGGATGGACCGGGTCATATTCCAGCAGCCCCCCTTGGGGGAAACCGTTCAAAACCCCTTGCAACATGGGGCGATGGTCAAGCACGCTGTCGCCATATTGCTCGGGATTGTCGAATCGCAGAAAGGTTTGGCCATCCGGGAGTATAAATTGCAAACCATGGATACCTTCCTGCTGCAGGTGTTGATAGCTTGTGATAAAGCGCCGGTAGAGACGTTTGCGCAATTCCGTCTGGTGTTGCTGACTGCTGTTCGCCGCCTTCACCAATAAGGATGCCGTCGGTGGTTGATTGAAGCGCTCTTTGTAGAAGATTTCGATGATCCGCCGATAGCTCTTTAGGACGGTAGTGACAGCCGTTTGCCGAGTCGCTTCGACCCGATCAAGTTGATGGTCGATCTCCCGCCAATAGT
>JAKSBX010000163.1 GCA_022360905.1 Chromatiales bacterium | reverse complement strand
TGGTGAATTGATCTTGGCGATGATGGAAAACGAACGTTGGATATTGCCTGACGGCATTGATGAGGTGCTTCCCCAGGAGGCGCAAGTCGTAGAAAGCAAGCGCAGAGAGCTGTTGGATCTCTATCGCAGCTGGGGTTATGATTATGTAATCCCGCCATTTGTTGAATTTCTCGACTCCCTGCTGACCGGAACCGGTAGTGACCTGGACCTGAATACCTTCAAATTGACCGACCAGATGAGCGGCAGACTGATGGGTATCCGCGCTGATATCACCCCTCAGGCAGCACGTATCGACGCCAATCGAATCCAGGCACAACATCCCACCAGACTCTGTTATCTAGGGACCGTGCTACATACCCGTTCCGATGGTTTTGCCGGCACCCGCAGCCCCTTACAGATCGGTGCCGAGCTGTATGGCCATTGTGGGATCGAGAGTGACATCGAAATCCTGCGACTGATGATGGAGACTTTGAATAAGACCGGCGTCGAAGAGGTCTATCTCGACCTGGGGCATGTGGGCATATTCAAGGGTCTGGCCGAACAGGCCGGCTTGAATAAACAGCAGGAGAGAGAGTTGTTCGATGCCCTGCAGCGTAAGGCCCTGGCAGAAATAGAGACCCTTTTGGCCTCGTTTGATATTGCGGCAGAACATGCTGCCATGCTGCTGCGTCTCGGAGAGCTGAATGGGGACAAGGCATTGAGTCAGGCCCGAGAGGAGCTCAAACAGGCCTCACCGACGGTGATCGAGGCATTGGATTACCTGCAGGCCGTGGCCGATCAGATCGCTCAATGGTTACCGGATGTGCCAGTACATTTCGATCTGGCGGAACTGCGGGGATATCACTTTCATACTGGGGTTGTCTTTGCAGCCTTTATACCGGGAAATGGCAAGGAGATCGCCAGGGGAGGCCGTTACGATGCCATCGGCAGTGTATTCGGTCGCGGCAGGCCGGCAACCGGTTTCAGCGCAGATCTAAAGAATCTAATTCGGGTAGCACAACCCGCCCTGCAGGTGACCGATGAAATGGTGATCTTTGCACCGGTCTCCACGGATCCGGCGCTCACCCTGGAGATCGCTCGATTGCGTGGTGAGGGACACCGGGTGATCTGTGCACTACCAGGCCAATCGGGAGGAGCGGCCGAGATGGGCTGCCAACAGCAGCTGCAGTGGGTGGATGACCGCTGGCAACTTATTTCTGTTTGATTTTATAAATATATCTGTAAGAATCGACAGGTTTTGTAATAAAAAATCCGGTTTTATCCGGATCTAACGATTTTGAGAGAGCCATGGGCAAGAACGTCGTAGTTATCGGAACACAGTGGGGAGACGAGGGCAAAGGCAAGGTTGTTGACCTGCTGACTGACAAGGCGTCTGCCGTCGTCAGATTTCAGGGTGGTCACAATGCTGGTCATACCCTGGTTATCGATGGCGAGCAGACCGTACTGCATTTGATCCCCTCGGGTGTATTGCGTGAAGGGGTGCGTTGTCTTATCGGCAATGGTGTGGTGTTGGCGCCGGATGCCCTGCTGGAGGAGATTGACATGTTGGAGAAGAGCGGGGTGCCCGCCTCTGACAGAATGGGAATCTCCGAGTCGTGCCCACTGATTTTGCCCTATCACATTGCTCTGGATGCGGCTCGGGAGAAGGCCCGCGGCAAAAAAGCCATCGGCACTACTGGCCGGGGCATAGGGCCGGCCTATGAAGATAAAATCTCCAGGCGGGGCATTCGTCTGGGTGAGATTTTCGACCAGGGGCATATCTCTGAGCGCTTGCGTGAAGTAATGGATTACCACAATTTTGCGCTCAAGCATCTGTTCGAGTATGGCGAAGTCGATTATCAGGAAGTACTCGATCAATTGCTGGTGCAGGCCGAACGTCTGAAACCGATGGTGGAGGATGTAACCGGTACTCTGCATCAGCTGCGTCAGGATGGTAAACATGTGATGTTCGAAGGGGCCCAGGGTGCCTTGCTGGATATCGATCACGGCACCTATCCTTATGTCACATCCTCAAACACCACGGCCGGCGGTGCCGCAACCGGCACCGGGGTTGGTCCCCGCTATATCGATTATGTACTGGGCATCGTCAAAGCCTACACCACACGGGTTGGTGCCGGTCCTTTTCCAACGGAGCTGTTTGATGAGGATGGGAATCACCTGGGTACCAAAGGCCATGAGTTTGGCGCAACCACCGGGCGTAAGCGGCGTTGTGGCTGGCTGGACAGTATCGCGCTGCGTCGTTCCCTGGAAATCAACAGTGTTAGCGGTATCTGTATCACCAAACTGGACGTACTGGACGGCCTGGAAAAGATAAAGATCTGTGTCGCTTACAAGCTCGATGGTCAGGAAGTGACAACACCACCCTGCGGTGCCGATCAGTTTGAAAAATGCGAGCCGGTATATATTGAAATGCCGGGCTGGCAGGAGTCGACTGTCGGTATTACCGATTACGATCAGTTACCGCAGGCGGCCAAAGCATATCTCAGTAAAATCGAATCCCTGTGCGATACGCCAATCGACATTGTCTCAACCGGTCCTGATCGGAATGAGACCATTGTTCGTCGTCATCCATTCGATTAATCGATCCAATAAGTTTTTTTAAAGATGCGGGAAGTGAGTTCCCGCATCAATCATCTCCCACTCGGAGTGCGCACATTTTCTGTTCTACCTAATAGTGGGTAGACGGTTACTTACAACGAGTTGGTGGTTGTTCCGGCCTTGAATCGTCCTATCTGAAAGGAGTGTGATCTGGGTCAATTTTTTATCAGAATTAGACGAGTTCCCGATAGTCGATCATGCCAAGCTAACTTGTCTGAATCGAACACTATCCATAAAAAACCCAAGCCAAAAACCAACAGTGAAAGAATGGCTGCAAAATGGCGTTTAAGCGCTTGTCTCCAATCGACTGGCTGACCCTCCATAGAGACCAGTTTGAGACGCCAGGCACGCATTCCTAAGGTTTGCCCACCGCTTATCCAGAACCAGCAAAAAAATACTAAAGGTATGATCTCAAAGAGAAATATCTGAAAAAAAAGTAACCAGAGACCACTCGGATTTCCAAGTGGCAAGGTAATCGCTGCTGTGGCGACAAACACCAAAGCCGTCAACAGGAGGCTATCGTAAAAGATAGCGCCAAGGCGTCTTAGCAGTCCGGGAGCAACGCTTTTGGTCAGCGTTTGGGAAGTCATTGATTGATCGGTCATGGTCAGATGATAACGCTTAAAAAAGGGAAAACCCTAACAGTCGGGAGCGATAATCCGAATTTGAAATTTGCGCATCAAGATCCATACTTATAGTTCATGTTCAGTGACATCTGAAAACGGGGGCCAAAGCATGGAACACAGATGTGATCACCGAAAATTACTTTCATGTGAGATCACCATCAAAGATCGCAAACTCGGCAAACTGAAAGGGAAAGTCCGTAATATTAGCTTAAGTGGCATGTTAGTTGATGTTGGTGAAGACTCACAGCAGATTAACACAATTGTTGAGGTCTCATTTCCTGTCGAGGCCTGCGGTGGTACCAATCAGTGTCGCGCTAAAGCCATGGTAGTGCACCAGCAATCAGGTTGCCTGGGATTGATGTTCAGTGAGTTGGATTCCAGTGTCAGGCAGATGCTCCGTAAAATGCTCTATGGATATGCCACAGTGGCCGAGAGAGCCTACCTCTATCAGGGGTATAAAGCCACCCATATTGCGGATCCGGGAAAAAACCTGAGAGCGTCGACCTACTGATTACGAATACCTCCTGAATAATAACAATCCTATTCCAGTTAACTGGATCTATTGAGAAAGGCGCGATAAGCGTCTTTTTTTTATCCAATTGTGTTAACAGGCCCTAGAGAGGAATGGCACTTAACTTAAGGGAATAAACCGCTAATGAACGCCAATCACCGCAAAATGTCGCGAAAAACTCTCACATAGCGGACTCTATCAGCGAGGATTCGCGGTGATTGGCGTTCATTGGCGGCTAATCTCTTAGGGTGGCCCGACTTCTTCAGCAGAATTGGGGCGTAAAAGACTTAAGTAAGTGCCATTCGCCCTAGAGAGATCATTTGCTGAAAACGGCAAAGCGGTATCAGCGTGTGTTTTATTGTGACTTATGGCAAGAACATGCTCATGCTTTGTGAGCCACACCTTGGCCATGGGGATGCGCTAAGCACTTGGCCGTCCGGTTAATAGTACTGGCATCAATTGGTCAAGAAGAGTAAAAATAAGCCATTGATTCTCAAATATATCAGTATTTAAATATGAGATATGCCGAAACTAGAGCAATAACAGGCAGTAGTCACTTTTATCAGCTGACAGGGAAAGCATGAGCGCATTGAGAAGCTCAAAATGGCAGTCGAAACTGGCTGCTGTTCCGTTACCCGCACTCTCCTTGCTGGTTGGTATCCTGTGCGGTCTTCTGATGTGGCTGGTGCTGGAGCCGATTCAGGACAGAAGGCTGGCTAACCTGTTTCATGACGAGCTGGTCAGAAGGCTGGATGTGAGGGCAGTTGAGACCCGCCACCGGTTTGAGCAGTTTCTCCAGGAGTGGCGCCAGGTGGGAAGTGGGCTTTCGAACCATTGGCGCATCCGACGCTATCTTGGCACAAGCGCATGGCATGACAGCAAGAACTCGGATACCGAGGCGATTCTTCACCAGCAGACGCCTGAGTGGCTTGATCCTGGTTATCTCAAACTCGGCTCGATCGAGCCGAAGCACGTGGTGCTGCTGGATAATCGGGCTACCCCGAGGGAAATCTATCAGAAACAGCCTCTCTCATTCGATTTAGACCAGTTGTTTGAGTTCTACTCGGGGCGAAACGAGGCCCTGGTTACACTGATCGATCAAGTACCCTACCTTCTGGTCTGGTCGAATGTCTCCTACCTGGAGGATGATCTGGCTGCCGTCTTGTTGCTGGTAGTTCCGGTCGATGATCAGTTTCTCCTGGAATCACAATCGATGACCAATGCTTCCGACACGCTGATTGCGCTGGTGGACGCCAATACACTGAAGCTGTTATCGACCAGCAATCGGGAGATGATACCGAGAAATTCCCATTTGGTTGATTGGCATGAAAACTATCTGCTGACTTCACAGGCGATAACCCGATTTCAGTCTATGGAGCAGAGCCTGTTATTCACGACCCTGGTCTCTCGTGATGCGGTGGAAAGGACCATCCACAACATCACCAAACTGGCTCAACAGGATAGGTTTCTTGCCGCACTTGTCTATATCGCTGCATTTTCCCTCATTTTCTATCTAATATCGGCCAAGATCAGTCATGTACTGATGAGAATTTCCCGCTTCGGTCAGCAGGCACTGGGCATTGAACAGCCGGTCTACAAGAAAGGCAATCAGTTGTTGTTGTTGGAGGATTGGGTGAAAGCCTTCTTTCGACAGTTGATCCGAGCCCGCGATACGCTGCGCAATAAACAGGAAGAGCGTTTGCGTGAGACTGAAGTGTTGAAAAGTGCACTGTTTGACAACTCGATGGTCTCCATCATCACGCTGAATCAGGAAGGCGTTATCGTTGAAGTCAACGGCACGGCCTTCAAGACCTTTGGCTACAACCGCAGTCAATTGATCGGCCGTCATCTTGAAGAGATGGCGATTCATCCCAATGACCGGCAACGCTTTCGAGCCATGCTCAGTGCCTGCATCAGTATGTCGGCCTCGAACAGCAAATGCAGAGGTCAGGCGATGCAGGCCGTCACGGTGAATGGGGAGGAGAAATCGGTTGAGTGTTCCGTGATCTCGATTCATCTGCAGCAACAGACGGTTTTCAACGTCTACCTGCGGGATATCACAGGGCAAAAACAGGCTCAGCGGGAGATCACCAGTCTGGCGAAGCTGGCCAGCGAAAACCCAAGCCCTGTGTTACGTATCAATAATCGTGGTGTGATTGTCTACGCCAATGCCGCCAGTGAACCATTGATGGGTTATTGGGATTGTGAACGGGGGCAGACACTACCGCTGTACTGGAAAAACCTGGTTGCCAGCTCGTTAAAAGAGGGAACCACCAAAGAGTATGAAGTCAATCTGGACAGTCAGATCTTCTCCTTGCAGCTTGCCCCGATCCTGGAGCTCGAATATGTCAATATCTATGGCCGGGACATCACAAGAATACGCATGGCCGAGATGCAGAGCCGTCAACATCAATCTGAACTGGTCCATGTCTGCCGTCTAAGCACCATGGGCGAGATGTCCACCGGGCTGGCGCATGAGCTGAATCAACCACTCTCTGCCATCGTCAACTTTGCCAGCGGCTGCGTTCGACGTATGCAATCCGGTAAAGGGGGAGAGCCGGAGATCATTGATGCGATTGCCCAGATCACCGCCCAGGCTGAGCGGGCTGGGGAGATCATCAAACGCTTGAGAACCCTGGTTGGTAAACGGCCACAGGAGCATGAAGTGGTTAATCTCAACCACCTGGTGTTGGAGGTGGCATCATTTATCGAATTTGAGGCCAACCGACAGCATGTTGAAGTCGCATTGGAGCTGGCGGAGGGTGCCTTGCCGGTCGAAGTGGACTTGGTGCAGATTGAACAGGTGATGTTGAATCTGGTACGCAATGCCATCGATGCGATGAAACAAGTTGATCAGAGTCAACGGAGACTGGTACTGAAAACCGGTAGAATGAGTTCCAGAGAGGTTCAGGTTTTAGTCCAGGACAGCGGTACGGGGATACCGGAACAAACACAGAAACATCTTTTCGATGCATTCTTTTCGACCAAAAAGAGCGGTATGGGTATGGGATTACCAATCAGTCAAAAAATCATGCAGGATCACAAGGGCATGATCGAGGTAGAGTCTGAATATGGTCAAGGCGCAACCTTCAGATTGGTTTTACCCACCGATCCAACGCTTGAATTACCGGGTTTTTAGTGATGAGCAATCGGCCAACAGTTTTTGTAGTTGATGATGACCAAGCCATGAGAAACTCATTGAAATGGCTGATCGAATCGGTATCCATGCAAGTCGAGACCTTTGACTCGGCGAATGCCTTTATTCAATCCTACTATCCTGGACGCTCCGGTTGTCTGCTGCTCGATGTGCGCATGCCCGGGATGAGCGGTTTGGAGTTGCAGGAGTATCTGAAGGTCAATCAGATTGCCATACCGGTGATCATCATCACCGGCCACGGCGATGTGCCTATGGCGGTACGGGCCATGAAGGCCGGGGCTGTGGACTTCATCGAGAAACCTTTCAATGACGAGCTGTTACTGGAGAGTATTCGCCACGCTATGGCGGTGGACGCCAAACAGCGTGATATGCAGTCGCAACGCGCCGAAATAGCAACCAAGCTGGCGAGGCTGACTCCCAGGGAACATGAGGTGATGTTGATGGTCACCAATGGCAAGGCCAACAAGGAGATTGCCACCAGCCTGGGTGTCAGTTCGAAAACCGTCGAGGCCCATCGAGCCCGGGTTATGGAAAAGATGGAGGCGGATTCGCTGGCAGAACTGGTACGTATGGCGATCAGTGCCAATCTGACATTGGTTGAACTGCCTGAGGAGTAGCTTGACTAGGTTGATCAAGTCTCCGTCAGCCGATCGGCCAGCGATCCGCTGAGGCGGATGTCACACCGCTTGCCTTGAAACACCGGCCTGCCTCTGATATGACTCTGTTTCATGAACCAACAGACCAGTAAGGCGCTGCTAAAGCACCCCCCCACCTTCGCCTGGACACTCTATGACTGGGCAAACTCAGCCTTTGCGACGACTGTCATGGCGGGCTTTTTTCCGGTGTTTTTCAAGCAGTATTGGAGTGCCGGTGTGGAGGTTACCGAATCGACCTTCAGGCTTGGCATGGCCAACTCCCTGGCCAGTATCCTGGTTGTCTGCATGGCACCCTTTTTGGGTGCCCTGGCGGACCAGGCGGGGGCGAAAAAGAAGTTTCTGCTCTTCTTTGCGGCCATGGGTATCGTCATGACAGGCGCCCTCTACCTGGTGGCGATGGGCAACTGGGTCATGGCCCTGGTGCTTTACTGCCTGGGTACGCTCGGTTTCATGGGCGGAAACATCTTCTACGATTCGCTGCTGGTATCGGTAACGGAAAAACGCCATTACGACCGGGTCTCCGCTTATGGCTATGCGTTTGGCTATCTTGGGGGAGGGCTGTTGTTCACCTTCAATGTGTTGATGACCCTCTATCCCAGCGCTTTCGGACTGGCGGATGCTGCACAAGCGGTTCGTCTTTCGTTCATCAGCGTCGCCATCTGGTGGGGGCTGTTTTCACTGCCCCTGTTTCTGTTGGTCGAAGAACCGGCTGGCCCGAAGCAGCCGAAAGGCTGGCTATCCGCCAGCCTGCGTCAACTGCTTGAGACCTTCGCCAGTCTGCGCAGTTTGCGTATGACCTTCCTGTTTTTGCTTGCTTACTGGTGCTATATCGATGGGGTGGACACGATTGTCAGAATGGCCGTCGATTTCGGCCTCTCTATCGGTTTCGATGCCAACAACCTGATGGTTGCCCTGTTGATCACCCAATTCGTCGGATTTCCCGCGGCACTGGTTTTCGCCTCCATAGCTTCCAAGAGAGGGGCCAAGCAGGGGATTATGATCGCCATTTTTATCTATCTACTGATTCTGCTCTGGGCCTACCATATGGAGTCGGTTTGGGAGTTTTATACCTTGGCGATCGCCATCGGTTTGGTGCAGGGCGGCATACAGGCGCTCTCCAGATCCCTCTATGCCCGCTTGATTCCCCATAATCAGGCCGCTGAGTTCTTTGGTTTTTACAACATGCTGGGTAAATTTGCTGCCGTACTGGGGCCCTTCCTGATGGGCTGGGTCGGCGTTCTGACCGGCAGCACCAGAATCTCCATACTTTCGGTTGGCGTACTGTTTATTCTCGGTGGGGTGCTATTGAGCATGGTGGACGTGAAGGCGGGTGAAAAGGCAGCCCAGGAACTGACATAGATCGCTGACATGAAAAAAGATGAGCTCTATGTCGATCCGCAGCGGGTGGTTCCCGATTTTGTCTTCGATGAACGGGTCGCGCAGGTCTTTCCCGACATGATCAATCGTTCGGTTCCCGGTTATGCAACCATTATCAACATGATCGGTACTCTGGCGAGTCGCTGGGTGGCCGAGGGTTCCAATTGTTACGATCTCGGTTGCTCGCTGGGGGCGGCCAGCATGGCGGTCAGCTCCGCCATTCCGCATCAGGACTATGCGCTGATCGCCGTCGATAACTCCTTGCCGATGTTGCAACAGGCTGCGAAGCTGTTGGAACGGAGTCAACAGGATAGTCCCATACAGTTGGTCTGCTCTGATGTGCGGAATGTGGCGATTGAGCGGGCATCCATGATTATCCTGAATTTCACCCTGCAATTCATTCCTGCCGAGGATCGGCAGAGCTTTTTAACACAACTCTATGATGGCATGTTGGAGAACGGTTTATTGGTACTCTCGGAAAAGATCGCACTCTCCAATGACGCTTCACAACAGCTGTTTACCGAGATGCATCACAGCTTCAAGAAAGCTCAGGGCTATAGTGATCTGGAGATCAGTCAGAAGCGAAGCGCTCTGGAAAACGTGCTGATTCCGGAGACCCTGGAGAGGCATAAGGCGCGTCTGCAAGAGATCGGTTTCACAACCGTGGAAGTCTGGTTTCAGTGTTTTAATTTTGTCTCGTTACTGGCCATCAAATGAACTACGATTGGGATTGGTGTGAAGCCTACGGCGATCACCCTCTGGGACGCTGGTTGACCGAACTTCCACAACAGGTCGACCGGGTATGGCGTGAACAGGCTCACGGGGATATGCCTAAGTGGCGTGAAGCTTTAGCCCGGTTACCCAATATCCCTATTTCAACAGTCGATTTCAGCTCAGGCAAAGTGCAGGCTGGCTCGGCGTCTGATTGTGACGATCAGACCAGGAATCGGATCATCAAGGTGTTGCAACAGCTGCACCCCTGGCGGAAAGGTCCTTACCAGATCTGCGGTATCGAGGTTGATACGGAGTGGCGTTCGGATCTTAAGTGGGATCGCTTGGTTGAGCATATATCACCGTTGAAAAACCGAACCGTGCTGGATGTGGGCTGCGGCAATGGTTACCACCTCTGGCGCATCCATGGGGAGGGGGCGACACGGGTAATCGGTATCGATCCGACGCAACTGTTCAATATGCAGTTCGAGGCACTGAAACACTTTCTCGGCGGCAGCTATCCGGTACACCTGTTTCCGTTGGGCATTGAAGAGCTGCCAGCGGAGTTAAAGGCGTTCGATACGGTTTTTTCGATGGGCGTTTTCTATCATCGTCAATCGCCATTCTCTCATTTGAACGAGTTGATGGGTGCACTGCGTAAAGCGGGTGAACTGGTGCTTGAAACCCTGGTGATCGAGGGTGGTGAGGGGAAAGTTCTGGTACCGGAAAATCGCTATGCGAAGATGCGCAATGTCTGGTTCATTCCCACGGTTGAGACCCTCAAGGGGTGGATGAAACGTAGTGGTTTCAGTGATATTCAAGTGGTCGATATATCAACGACTACAACAGAAGAACAACGATCGACACAGTGGATGCGCTTTGAGTCACTGAAGGACTACCTGGATCCCATGAATTCAGAGTTGACCATTGAAGGTTATCCCGCTCCCAAACGTGCCGTATTGGTTGCAAAAAAGAGTCGGGGCTGATTGATTCAATGTCGCCTCCGTCTTTTAAAAAGCAGGGTTGTTCTATTGGTAACTTGGTGGTCAGGTGACCGGTACTACAGGTATGGATGGTCTTAAAGTAAGTGGCGGGGTTGCCGTTATAGTCAGAGATCCATGCTAGTGGTAAGAGAGGGTTATTGGGCCGGTGCGGTGAAGTTCAACGATCTGTCGTCGAGGACTTGAAGGTGTCATAAAAAGTACTAAGTTACACCTGTTCATTTTCGTTTCTATCCGATCCTCGATTCATCTGCTACGCTCCTAGATCATTGATACGGTTTTCCAAATACCCCCAGGTAATTCCTGATTTTGTGCGGGACTGGCTATCAGCCGATTTCTCTTCCGTAACAGGGAAGCTAATAACGAATAACGAGGGCAACATGACAAAAAAAATATTAACCATCGTATCAAACTTCGGTTATTGGGGGGTCGAGCTGGCGGGACCCAGAAAGAAGTTGGTGGAGGCGGGTTACTCCCTGACCTACGCGACTCCCAAAGGAGAACGGCCGATCGCCCTGCCACCCAGTTACGATACTGACTACATGGACCCACCACTGGGTTGCAAGGTCACCACCGAATCCGATGCCAAGCTGGTGGAAGAGATCAAGGACAGTCCCGAGCTGGACAATCCGATCAATCTCTCCGAGTGGTTTCCCGAACGGCCCTATTTCAGCCAGGACAAGTTTCTCCGGGCCTGGGAGGATTATCATCAGACCGTACTGCAACGCTATCAGGAGTTGCAGGATTACGATGGTGTGATGTTGGTGGGAGGCAGTGGGCCTCTGCTCGATATGGTCAACAACCAGCGGGTGCACGATGTCATCCTGGGCTTTCTCAAACTCGGCAAACCGATTGCTGCGATCTGCTACGGGGTCGCCTGTCTGCCCATGGCACGGGATTTCAACGAGCGAAAGAGCATTATCCAAGGCAAGCATGTGACTGGTCACTGTATCGAGTATGACTACCATGACGGCACGGGGTTTGTGGGTACCGATCTGAACATCGGGCCGCCACCCTATTGCCTGGAGTATCTGTTAAGCGATGCCGTGGGGTCCGACGGTCAGTTCCACGGCAACTTCGGTAAGCCGACCTCGGTGGTTGTGGACTATCCCTTCATCACTGCCCGCTCGCTGCAGTGCTCACACGAGTTTGGCGAGCAGTTTGTGAATATGCTGGATCGGGGTTTACGCCGCTACGGCTGGTGAATGTCCGCCGGTTCGCGAACCGCAACCGGCTCCACCTTACCGCTTACAGGATAGCCCTATGGACACAACCGGCCGTTACGCCATTATTCGTCAGTTTCTCGCCGACGGTATGACCCACATGTTCGGCAATCCGGGAACTGTGGAGCAGGGATTTCTCGACGCCCTGTCCGAGTTTCCCGAGATGCGCTACATCCAAACCTTGCAGGAGAGCGTGGCCGTGCTCTGTGCTGACGGTTACGCCCGCGCCACCCAGAAGCCGACCCTGGTGCAGCTTCACAGTTCACCTGGTATCGGCAATGCAGTGGGGGCGCTTTATCAGGCCAAACGGGGCCATGCGCCGCTGGTAGTGGTCGCCGGTGATGCGGGTCTGCGTTACATGAATATGGATGCCCAGATGGCGGCGGACCTGGTGGCGATCATGGAGCCGGTGACCAAGTACGCCACCATGGTGCTGGAGCCGCGCAGTCTGCTGCGCACCCTGCGCCGGGCGATCAAGATCGCCGCTACGCCCCCCATGGGCCCGGTCTATGTCTGCCTGCCGGCGGATGTTCTGGACGCGGTCAACGAAGAGCCGGTGTTTCCCGCCTGTGTTCCCCAGACCCGGGTGCGGCCCGACGATGCCCTAATCGAGCAGGCGGCGGAGCTGCTCGCCGACGCCGAGCGACCGATGATCTTCATGGGCGACGGCGTGGCCTGGTCCGGGGCGGGGGAGACGCTGCAACGTCTCGCAGAGCAGTGGGGGGCAGAGATCTGGGGTGCGGACAGCGGCGATCTGAATGTGGACACCACCCATCCCTGCTATCAGGGTCTCACCGGTCATATGTTCGGCAGCCAAAGCCTGCCCCTGACCCGCAAGGGGGACCGGATTTTGGTGGCGGGTACCTACCTGTTGCCGGAGGTCTTTCCCGAATTGGGGGAGATCTTCGATCCCGCCGCCAAGGTGGTTCACTTCGACCTGAACGCTTACGAGATCGCCAAGAACCACCGGGTCGACCTGGGGGTAGTCTGTGACCCCAAGTGCGGTCTCGAAGCCCTGGCCGAAGGGCTGGCCGATCATATGGGCCGGGACGCCGAAGCCCGCGCCGCGCAACGTCTGGAAGCGATGGAAAAGCACAAAGCGGCGACCCTTGCCGAGCAAGCGGCCGCCGACGCTGAGCGGGCCTCGCGGGATTCCGCCACCATGGAGGCGTTTGCCGCCGAACTGGCGCGCCGGCTCCCCGAGGATGCGATTATCTTCGACGAGGCCCTGACCAACTCCCCGGCCCTGACCCGGGCTATCCCCCCGAGGATGGCCGGGAGCTATTTCTGCACCCGGGGCGGCTCCCTGGGGGTGGGCATACCGGGAGCGATTGGTGCCAAGCTGGCCCATCCCGAGCGCACCGTGGTCGGGTTCACCGGCGACGGCGGCAGCATGTATACCATCCAGGCTCTCTATACCGCCGCCAAATACCAGCTCGATATCCTGTTTGTGGTCTGCCACAACGACCGCTACAAGTTGTTGGATCTCAACATCCAGCACTACTGGGGTGAGCAGGATGTTCCCGCCCATGCCTTTCCCGGTCCGTTCGATCTCTCCGATCCGCCCCTGGGTTTCAGCGCCATGGCGGAGGGAATGGGGGCCTCCGGGGTGCGGGTGGCGCGGTCCGATGAGATTGCGGCGGCCATCGAACAGGGATTGGCCGCTAAAGGGCCTTTCGTGATCGATCTGGTGTTGTGCGAAGAGAGCGACGATCACCAACCCGGTTGCAAGTGTGGCCAGTAATGTCTGCCCATCGAAAAAAACAGAATAATCACTCAGGAGACTTACGATGATCCACCAACTGATCTTCGCCCACCCGAAACCCGGTATGAGCGAACAGGCATTCCAGGACTATTGGGTCAATGTCCACGCGGTCAACTACGCCAGCAAGATATCCCAGATCCGGCGCTACATGGTGGATACCCGGGTCCCCTGCGGACCGGAGCCGGAGGACCCCCTGTTCAGCGGGGTGGCGGAGATCTGGTTGAAGAACGAGGAGGAGCAGCTCGCCTCCCTGCAATCCAAAGAGTTTTTGGAAGGGGCGCGCCGGGACGAACCCAACTGGGCCGCCTTCTGGCGCACCGTGGCCCTGGATACTACCGCCCATGTGGTGATGGAAGGCGCACCGTTCAGCCGGGACTCCTCCCTGGTGAAGTTGTTCATGTTGGTCAAGCGCAAACCCGGGATGTCGCTGGAGGCGTTCCGCCGCTACGCCCTGGAGACTCACGCGCCAAAGGTATCAAGTGTGCCGGGCTTGCGCCGTTACTACCAATGTCATGTGCGGGACGGTTTCTACGCAGTCGGCGAGGCACTGTTGGATGCCGCCTTCATCCTCTGGTTCGACGACGTGGCGGCCATCGAGGCGATGTGGGCATCGGCGGAGTACAAAGATCTGGTGGAGCCCGATCTGGCCGAATTCGTCGAGCCGAAATATATCCACACCCTGGCGGCGGAGGAGCATTGGATACTCGGGCCGGAGTTTCGCTGAGCGGTTTCGCGCAAGACGGGATAAAAAACGACCGGCCAAAGCCGGTTTAAGAATAATCGGGATAATGGAGCATGCCATGAGCGACCTGCCATTGAAGGGTAAGAAGATCGCCGTATTGATCGAGTCGGACTACTACGAGAACGAGATCCACTACTACCAGCACCGCTTTCCGGAGGAGGGCATGGAGCTCCATTTCCTCAGCCGCCTCTGGGGACAGGACTCCCTCACTTTCACCGGTCATGAGTACAAGGCGCCGATGGCGGTGAACCGCAGTTTCGAGGGGCTCAGCGATGACGACATCCGCAGTTACGCAGCGATCATCGTTCCCTCCGGCATCGTGGCCGACCGGTTGCGCTATACCGAGGATGTCAACCAGGTCCCCCCCGCCACCGAGTTTCTCGCCCGGGCCTTTGCCGAACAGGGTGTTCTGAAAGGCATCATCTGCCACGGTCTCTGGCTGACCGCACCGCGAACCGATCTGGTGCGCGGGCGGCGGCTCACCTGCCACAACAACCTGATCGGGGACGCCCGGGCTTACGGGGCCGACTATCAGGACGAAGACGTTGTGGTGGACGCCGATCTGGTCACCGCCCGCACAGGCGCCCACTGTCATCTGCTGGCCAGGACCCTGATCGACCGGCTCAAGCAGTCGGTCTGACCCTAATTTACCCAAATTACACTGCTAACCAACCAAAGGGATTGTCATGAACGCAATGCACTTTACCTTCTCCGATCTGATCATGGGATACGTCAGTGAGTTCGAATGGGAGAAGCAGGATCTCTTCACCCTGGCCACGGTGGACGGCCGCAACTTCGAGGTGAAGATCGGCGACAACTGCTATGCCGAAATCATCCGCAACCTGGGAGAGGCCTTCATCGATGCCACCGGTGAGATGCGCAACATGCTGGCGGAGGGGCGCTTCTGTTTTGTCTACGGGGTCTTCTATCCGGAACAGGAGACCATCCACTTCGAGGCCAAGCACCTGGTGTTCGCCGGGCGCACCGAGCAGCAGTTCGTGTTCGAACGTCAGGACTGGTGGGTGCGGCAGATCCGCCAACTCGGCGACTTCTATCTGCGCGCCGAGTTCGGCGACGGCGAGATCGACTACCGCAACTACCGCACCCAGCTCACCGCCGGTGGCCGTACCACCGGAGACTACCGGCAGGAGACCGACACCATTTCGAGGCTGGTCTTCGGCTTCGCCTCCGCCTATCTGTTGACCGGGGACGACCGCTACCTGGAGGCGGCGGACAAGGGTACTGACTACCTGCGTGACCACTTCTCCTGCCGCGACAGCAGCGACCGGACCTGCTACTGGTATCATGCCATCGACGTGGTGGGAGACCACGAGCGCAAGATTCTAGCCTCAGAGTTCGGCGACGACTACGATGCTATCCCGGCCTATGAGCAGATCTACGCCCTGGCTGGGCCCACCCAGACCTTTCGCATCACCGGCGACCCCCGTATCGCCAACGATATCCAGATGACGGTGAACATGTTCCAGAACTACTTTCTGGATCGCAAACAGGGGGGCTACTGGTCACACATCGACCCGATCACCTTCGATGGCACCGCCGAATCCCTCGGCCACAACCGCTCGCGTAAGAATTGGAACTCGGTGGGGGATCACGCCCCGGCCTACTTGATCAATGCCGTGCTGGCCACCGATAAGGCAGAGTGGAAGGCGATGCTGGAGTATTGCGCCGATACCATCAGCGCCCACTTTCCCGACTACGACAACAGTCCCTTCGTCAACGAGAAGTTTCACGCCGACTGGAGTCACGACCAGACCTGGGGCTGGCAGCAGAACCGGGCCGTGGTGGGACACAACCTGAAGATCGCCTGGAACCTGACCCGCATCCGCGCCATGAACGATAAACCGGAGTACAAGTCGTTCGCCGCCACGATCGCCGAACTGATGCCGCAGTATGGCATGGATATTCAGCGCGGCGGCTGGTACGACGTGGTCTCCCGGGTTCGCGCAGAGGGTGAGGATTGGCACCGCTACGCCTGGCATGACCGCAAGGCCTGGTGGCAGCAGGAGCAGGGCATACTGGCCTACCTGATCCTGTTCGGGGTGGAGAAACAGCCGGAGTATCTGCGTTTGGCCAGGGAGTCCTCCGCCTTCTACAACGCCTGGTTCCTCGATCACGACGCCGGGGGTGTCTACTTCAACGTACTCGCCAACGGCATGCCCTATATGATGGGCACCGAGCGCCAGAAGGGCAGCCACTCCATGGCCGGCTACCACAGCTTCGAGCTCTGCTACCTGGCGGCGGTTTACACCAATCTGCTGATCACCAAAGAGCCTCTGGATCTCCATTTCAAGCCCGGCCCCGGCGCGGATCGCACCCTGCGGGTGGCCCCTGATCTGTTGCCGGAGGGAAGTATTCGCATCGAATCGGTAACTCTGGACGGCAAGGCCTACGACAACTTCGACGCCGATGGATTGAGCGTCTCCCTGCCCGACAGCGACGAGGCGGTCAAGGTGGTGGTGCGGCTGATGCCGACCGAAGGGATGGAGCACTTCTCCATCACCATGAGCAAACAGCAGATGACCCTCAGCGGCGAACTCGATCCCAGGGCGGTGGCCTACTTCCGCACCAAGCTGGCCGAAGCTCTCGCCGCCGATCCCAATGAGCTGACCCTCGATATGTCCGGCTTGCAGAGCATGTGCAAACCGGCGGTGCGGGCCCTGGTCTTCGAACGGGGCAAGATGGCGCCCGACGGGCAGCTCACCGTAAAGGGGGCCAACGATGAGATCAAGGCGCTGTTCAACGCCGACGAACTGACCGAAGAGATTATCCTGGCATAGGAGCGCACCATGGCTGGTTTCGATATCCAACCCGGACGGGCTCATCCCCTTGGGGCGACCCCCGATGAGCAGGGCGTCAATTTCTCTCTCTACTCCCAACACGCCGAGTCGGTGGAGCTGTTGCTGTTCGAAAAGGCCGAAGACAGGGAGCCGGCCCAGACCATCCGGCTTACCCCGGGGGAGCACCGCTCCTTCTTCTTCTGGCATGTCTACGTAGCGGGGTTGAGCACCGGTTGGCACTACGCCTACCGGGTGGACGGACCCCAAGACGGGGAGGCGGGGCACCGCTTCAATCCCAACAAGGTTCTGATCGATCCCTATGCCAAGGGTTTGAGCAACTCGCTGTGGAACCGAGTCGATGCCTGTGACGGCAGCGACAATCTGGCCAGCACCATGCGCTGCGAGATCATCGACACTGGCAATTACGACTGGGAGGGGGACCGCCCCCTGGGCCGGCGGATGCGCGACTCGATCATCTACGAGACCCATGTGCGGGGTTATACCGCCTCGCCCTCTGCCGGAACCGGCCATCCCGGCACCTTCCGCGCCCTGATGGAGAAGATCCCCTACCTGCAGGAGCTGGGCGTCACCGCGGTCGAGCTGTTGCCTATCTTCGATTTCGACGAGACCGAAATCCTCCGGGAGCGTTCGGACGGGGTGCAATTGAAGAACTTCTGGGGCTACTCCACCATCGGCTATTTCGCTCCCGAGGCGAGCTTCTGCGCCAGCCGGGAGGAGGGGGAGCATATCCGCGAACTGCGCGACCTGGTCAAGGCGCTGCACAAAGCGGATATCGAAGTGATCCTCGATGTGGTGTTCAACCACACCAACGAAGGCAACCACATGGGGCCGACCATTCACTTCAAGGGTATAGACAACGCCACCTACTACATGCTGTCACCCCAGGACAAGCGTTATTACATGGACTACACCGGTTGCGGCAACACGGTCAACTGTAACCATCCGATCAACGACAAATTCATCCAGGACTGCCTGGAGTACTGGGTTGAAGAATTGCATATCGACGGCTTCCGTTTCGACGAGGGTTCGATCCTCTCCCGGGGCGAGGATGGCGCCCCCATGGAGCATCCGCCGGTGTTGTGGAACCTGGAGCTCTCCGAGACCTTCGTCGACACCAAGCTGATTGCCGAAGCCTGGGACGCAGGCGGTCTCTACCAGATCGGTTCCTTCCCCGGCTTGCGTTGGGCGGAGTGGAACGGCCGCTTCCGCGACGATGTGCGCCGGTTCGTACGCGGAGATCCTGGTTTGGTGGCGGCGGTGGCGATGCGTATCGCCGGTAGCGCCGATCTCTATCAGTGGAGCGGTCGCAGTCCCAGCAGTTCGATCAACTTCATCGCCTGCCACGACGGCTTCACCCTGATGGATCTGGTCTCCTACAACGGCAAGCACAACGAGGCCAACGGCGAGGAAAACCGCGACGGGATGGATGACAACATCAGTTGGAACTGTGGCGCGGAAGGCATGGTCAACGACCCCGCCATCCAGGCTTTGCGCAAGCGCCAAGTGAAGAATTTCGCCGCCATTCTGCTGCTCGCCCGGGGGGTGCCGATGTTCCTTGCCGGGGACGAGTTCGGCCGCACCCAGGGGGGCAACAACAACGCCTACTGCCAGGACAACGAGATCAGTTGGCTCGACTGGGAACTGCTGGATGAGAACCGGGATCTATTCGAATTCTTCAAGGGGATGATCGCCCTGCGCAAGGGCTGCACCCAGTTGCGTCAGAGCCGCTTCTTCGAGGACCGGGTCAACCCGCGCGGCCTGCCCGAGATCGGCTGGCACGGTTGTGAACTCAACGCGCCGGGATGGCAGGACTCCGGCAGTCAGGTGTTGGCCTTCACCCTGGGGGCCTTCACCGGGGACGAACCCGACCTGCATGTGATGATGAACATGGGCGAGGCGAGTCTGCCGTTCCAGATTCCCCCCGTGCAGGGGCGGCGCTGGCACCGCTATGCGGACACCGCTCTGCCTCCGGAGAGTGCTATGGACAGCGACGCCGCCACGGCCATCGAAGAGGGCGACTATCTGGTGACCGGCAGAAGCATTGTGATTCTGGTGTCTCGTTGAATTCTTGTCCGCAAATGAACGCGAATAAACGCAAATACCGGACAGGATTTACTGAAAGGTTGAATGCTTTTGAAGACCTACAAAGGGCAGTGTACTGGATTAACGCAATAACCTGTTTGCGTTCATTCGCGTTCAATTGCGGACCTCTTAACAAAGCAAAAGAAGCAGGTATCCATGCCGAATGATTTAGAAGATATGGTTAACGACAACATCGAAGACATCGGAGTCGATGCGGTGATCGAACGACAACAAGAGCCGACCCGGGCCATCCCCCGCTGGGAGACCTGGGTGGCCCTCACCTCTTCTTTGATGGCGGTGTTGTCCGCGATCGCCGCCCTCTACGCCACCTTTGCCGCCGACGAGGCGGCGATCGCCGGGGCGAAGAAGACCACCGCCGCTGCCTACGCCTCCGGCGCGGAGGCGTCCTACCATGTATTGCGTGCCAAGGTCGAACTGCTGGAGGCGTTGGGTAAAGAGGTGCATCCGGAGGATGAGGCGACCATGTTGGCCCACGCCCTCCAGGCCAAAGAGTACCGGGAGCTGAGCCGTCAATACGACCGGACCGGCGGGCGTGAATACAAGACTCACGATCAACTGGCGATCGCGGTGGCCCTGTTTCAGGTGGCCATACTGCTCGGCGGTCTGGCGGTGGTGGTGCAGCGTCCCGCGCTCTGGATGTTCGGCGTGACTTTCGTTACCGGCGGTGCCTGGTTCATGGGACGCGGTCTGATCGACTATTTCACATGAGAAGGACAGGGATTCGATGAACGGTTCATCAACAGTTTGGAACAAGGTCCGCGCCATCCGGCTTGATCATGCCGGGGCGTTGGCCACAGGAAGAATGGAGGCTAGGGATGAGGGATCTGAATGCCGGTTTGCTCGATGCCATTCGTGCACAGGATGAAGCTTCGGCGGCGCAGCGGCTAGCCGAGGGGGCCGACCCCGACAGCCGCGATCCGGAGGATGGCCTCACCGCCCTGATGATGGCTGCCGGTCGCAGCCTCATCCAGACGGTGCGGGCTCTGCTGGACGCCGGGGCCGACCTCTATACCAAGGACCCGAATGCCGGTGCAACGGCGCTACATAAAGCGTGTCAGGGAGGCAGTCTGGCGGTGGCACGGCTGCTGGTGGAGCGGGGCGCCTTCGTCGACGAGATCGCCGTTGCTACAGGACATACCGCGCTGATCGAAGCGATCTGGTTCAAACACCCCGATATCGTCGAGTATCTGCTTGTCCAAGGGGCGGGGGTCAACGTCAACACCCACTATGGCTTCACCCTGCTGGAACATATGACCTATGCGCTCCGGGTGAACCGCATCGACCAGGACAAACTGGAGCGGGCCGCCGCGCTGGTCAAGCTCCGCCAGGCCCATGATCGGAGCCAGGTTGAGGGAGAGCGGTTGATGGCTGCGGTGATCGCGGGGGATACCGAAGTGGCCAAGGCGCAGATCGCAGCGGGGGCCGACATCGAGGCGCGCTACCCCATACTCAACGGCTTCAATGACGACCATACCCCCTTGCTGGTGGCTTGCCGCGACGGCCATACGGAGATCGTCGCCGCCCTGCTGCGGGCGGGGGCCGATGTCAATGTCACCGAGCCGACCTTCGGCGCGGTGCCGCTGCACAAGGCGACCTATAACGGCCATGCCGGGATTACCCGCATGTTGGCCGAACAACCGGGAATCGATCTCGATTACCAGGGGCCGAGCAATGGCTATACCCCCTTGCATGACGCTATCTGGCACGGCTTCGACGATTGCGCCCGGGTGCTGGTGGAGGCGGGGGGGCGTCTCGATCTGCAAGGCCACGACGGTAAGACTCCGTTGGCCATCGCGACCGAGGTCTTCGGGCCTGAGCATGAGTTGGTAGCACTGATCGAAAACAGCGCCGGGGTACAGGTGTGAACAACCTGTCGAACCGGTTCATCAATGGAGGTGAAGCGTGATTTTCTTTAGCAAGATGCGATGGAATCTGAAGGGAATGACCTTCGACCAGCTCTGGGATCTGGAGGGGGAGGAGGCCAAGGCAGCGGCGAAGAGTATCGAGGAGGGTATAGTCACCCACCTCTACAAGGCGGTCGCCGAGGAGTATGTCATGTCGATCGGCGGTGCGCCGACGGCGGAGGATTTCGACCGCTACGCTTTAGGGGTTCTGCCGATGCGCGAACACCTGGTGTTCGAACAGGTGCTCACCCTCCAGGAGGGCTTTAGCATCGATGTCTTTCCCTACCTCTCCCAACGGCGGCGGGAGATGGCGGACGACCCCCGTTTTCTCTACTTTGTGCAGTTCGCCTGGGACCCAAAGCAGCGCCAGGTGGATGAGCTGTGGCCAGGGCTTTGCAGCGCTATGCAGGAGGAGGGGCCCGCCAAGGTGCTTGGCCTCTACCGGGTGGCGGGTCAGCAAAAGGCGATGGCCATCGTCGATGTGCGGGATGCCGAGGCGTTGAACCAACTCTGCCTGTCGCCGGCGTTGCAGAGTCCGTCGGTAGAGACGGTCTGGTTGCTGCGGGACTATCTCGGCTTCGCCGAGGATGTGGAGAAGCACTACCGCTTTGACGATGCCCCATGAACCGCTTCTCCCCCCGGGTCCGCACCCACACCGCTACCGAAATGGGTATGTTGGTCAACGTCCATCTGGTCGAGACCGCCCATGGGGTGGTGTTGATCGACGGGGCGGTGGCGCTCAGCTCCAGCCGCGCCGTGCGGCGGATCATCGAACAGGAGATCGGCAAGCCGCTGCTGGCGGTGCTGCTGACCCACGGGCACCCGGACCACTACATGGGGGTCGCCGAGATCATGGGGGAGCGGGAGGTCGACTTCTTCGCCCTGCCGGGGGCCATCGAGCAGGCCCGCTCCCGCGATGCGGAAGAGTCCGCCGGCATGCGCATGGCCTTCGGGGATAACTTTCCCGAGCGGCGCATCTTCCCCAACCGGGTGGTGGAGGATGGCCAGGCGCTGACGTTCGACGGCGTGACCTTCCGGGTGCTCGACTACGGCGGTTGCGAGTCGGACAGCGACGGCGTCTGGTTCATCGAACAGGCGGGGGATCCGATCGTCTTCTGCGGCGATCTGATCTACAACCAGATGCACCTCTTCATGAAAGACGGCCACCCCCTGGAGTGGCTGAGCGGGCTGGAGCGGTTGCGCTACGAGTTCAGCCGCGAGGCCCGTTTTTACCCCGCCCATGGCGAGCCCTGCGGGCGGGAAGGCATCTACTGGGCCCAGGCCTATATCCGGATGTATCTGAATATTCTCGGTGATCTCTTGGAGGGCGGAGACACTTTGAGCCCGGCTCGGCAACAACGTCTGATCGCCGCGCTGAAGTCTTATCTGCCCAGTGACAACCTGATCGAGCTGGCGCAGTTCAAGCTCGACGAAACCATCCGTGTCTTAAGCCCGGCGGCCAACGCCGCGGCAAAACAGGAAAGTGAGGAAGAATCATGGCGAAGATACTCGTAATCGCATCGAACTACGGACTTTGGGCGGAAGAGTTGCAAGCGCCCTGGGACGCGCTTAGGGCCGCGGGCCACGAACTGACCCTGGCGACCTTTCTGGGCAAAACCCCGCTGCCGTTCAAACTGAGCATGGATCCGGAGTTCATCGATCCGATGCTCAAAATCCCCATGAACCCGCCGGAGTTGTTGAGCCGGATCGATGAGATCCTCGACCGGGGTGAGTGGTCCGACACCATCAAGATCAGCGACGCCAAGATGGCCGATTATGACCACTTGGTGTTGGTCGGCGGTCCCGGTGCGGCGGTGGATATCGCCGGAAATATGTTTGTCCACCAGCTGATCCTCGACGCCTACAAGAGCGGCAAGATCATCGGTGCGCTCTGCTATGCGGTGGCCGCACTGGTGTTCGCCCGCGACCCCGATACCGGACAGAAGAGCGTGATCCACGGCAAGACGGTTACCGCCCATCCCCACGCCTGGGACTTCGACGTGGATGTGGTCTACGACGTGGTGAGATCCAGCGCCGACAACCCGGACATGAAACTGCGTACCTCGGGGTTTCTCTTCCCCCTGCAACACATCACCGAAGACGCTGTAGGGCCCGAGGGCCAGGTGATCTCAGATGAAACCGCCAACCGCAACAAGCCCTGCGTGGCCTGGGATGCCCCTTTCGTCACCGCCTTGTCGGTGGAATCCTCCAAAGCGTTCGGTGACAAGCTTGTGGAAGTGTTGGCGGCTTAGGAACGAACATGACAGATAAGTCCGCGATTGCCACGAACAACGGCCTGCACGCCTGCCTCGCCGTCGCCGATCTCGATAGAGGAATCGACTGGTATGGCCGGGTCCTCGGTTTCCAACCTCTGCAACGCCACGACTACAGTGAATATGGTGTGCGGGTGGTCTATCTGGCGCGAGAGGGAACGGAGCTTGAACTGGTGGAGACGCCGGACCCCAAGCCCTGTCGTCGCGGCGATCCACCGGCGGACCACGTCGCACTGCACGGAGTCAGCCAACTCTCGTTCAGAGTGGCCGACATGGACACCACTGCGGAGGAGCTGCAAGAGTCGGGGGTGGCGATCGTCTTTGGTCCGGTCTATGCGCCGGAGTTCAACCTCAAGGCCTGTTTCATCCGCGACTATGAAGAGAACCTGATCGAGTTTATCCAACGCTTGTAAGCGACAGTCAATGGAGAGAATGACATGAACGAACAGATAGAGATCGATTCCGCCACCACGCGTGCGGTGGCCCAGAAGTGGTTTGACGGCATGACCGGCGGTGATCCGGATACCGCATTCACCTACCTTGACGAAAATGTGGAGTGGATCAACTACAAGATCGTGCCGGGGTACAACGACATCATGCCCTGGATCGGTACGGTGCATGGCGTCGAGGAGGTCAGGAAGACCGGCGTGATCTTTCTCGGCCTGGTGGATGTGCAATCGGAAGAGCTGCTGGAGCTGGTGGTGGAGGGGGAGAACGCGATGGGAGTGATCCACGAAAAATCGGTGGTCAAAGCCACCGGCATGCCCTTCGAAATCGAGTTTATCCAGTGGCTCAAGGTGCGCAACGGTAAGATCGTGCGCTGGAAATCCTACACCGACCCGTCGGAGATTATCCGCGCGCTCAAAGAGAGTTAACCCGCATTTCTTAACAGGCCCTGGTCGATAAAACGGCGGATCTGATCCACTTCCATCCTTTTTCCGGTCGGCGCCTGCTCGCAGGAGCGGTTACAGTTGAAACAGCGCAGATGGTTGAGTGGGGCCAGGGCTCTGCACAATATCACTGGGAGAGGCTCGGGCAGTCCGCAATTTCACACCGCTTCTCCTTGCGGGCCATCTATCCTGTTCCTTTGCCAAGCATCATGCGTCCAAAAGCGAAACCCCGCGTATTTCACGACGCTTTTAAATCAAATAAATGTCTCATCGTTTGCTTTGGGCCTGTTAACGCTAATCCAATCGACGCCGAACGAGATTAGGGCGCTCAGGCTGGAAAAGTCCTAAAATGCGGGCTGCTTCGTGCAATATGGGCGTTTTGACTTGACAGTCAGTAGGTGGCCCGATAACTCTTGAAATAGGGAATTGCTGCACTATGGACCTACGGCGTGGATGGCCTGGCCGGCGAAAAGCCGGCAGCGGGTGCGGCCGGAACGATTTTTTTACATCAAGCTTAAGGGGAAGAGGATGGTAGCAAGAGTGACATCCGAACACGCCGCCCGTCTATGCCGTGCGGTGCAGAACAACGATTTGATCGCTGCGCGTGCCGCCCTGGTGCCATTGGGTGATGCCAACGCCAAATGCCCGGAAACCGGTCTGACGCCGCTGATGATCGCCTGCGGCTACGGCCACAGGGAGCTGGCGAAATGGCTTTTGGAGCAGGGCGCAGATCCGAACTGTCCCGACAGACTGGGCGGTTCATTCCCGATCCACAAGGCGTGTCAGGGCGGTCACCTGGGGATCGTCAAACTCCTGGTTGAACAGGGCGCGCAGCTCGATTGCCAATGCGCCGCTACCGGCCACACGCCACTAATGGAGGCAGTCTGGTTCAAGTATACCGATATTGTAGAGTACTTACTGCAACGGGAGGTCAAACTCAGCATCCCCACACACTATGGCTTCACCCTGGACGACCATCTCGCCTACGAACTCAATGTCAACAAACACCCGGGGGAACAGGCCAAGTTTCAGGCCATCCAGGCCGCCGTCAAAAACCGCCAGCAACAGGATCAGGCCCTGATCGACAACAACCCGGTGATGGATGCGGTACTCGATAACGATCTGGATAGTCTCGACACAAGGCTTGCAGCGGGCAACCCGGTGGATAAACGCGCGCCCTGCCTCGGTGACTTCAACGATGCCCACACGCCGCTGCTGGTGGCGGTCCGGGACGGCCACTTCGAAGCGGCGGAACGTCTCCTTAACGCCGGGGCCGATCCCAACGCGGTCGAGCCCACCTTCCTTGCCGTACCCCTGCACAAAGCCACCTATAACGGTCGTGCCGATATGACCCGCCTGCTGCTGCAACAGCCCAGCATAGACATCAACTACCAGGGTCCGACCAACGGCTATACACCGCTCCATGACGCTCTGTGGCACGGGTTCGAGGAGTGCGCCAGATTGCTCATCGATGCCGGTGCCGATCTCGGTCTTAAAGGCCATGACGGCAAGCGACCCATCGACTTGGCCGGGGAGGTGTTTGGTGATGACTCGGATCTATCGGACTACATCCGCAAGCGGATGGGGGAATCCGGAGAGCTCTGATTCACTCCGTATCGGGTGTGGTGTGAGACGGGAGATTTCGGATTGCCACCCTCCCGTCAACTCCATTCAATACCGGTGAAACCAACTGTCATTTCGACTGAAGAACAGAGATCGATGGAGCGGATGTGCCTTGAATCACTGAAGGAGTAACTGGATTCCCTGAATCCAGATTTGACCATTGTAGGTTATCCTGCACCCAGGCACGCTATATTGGTTGCGAAAAAGAGCAGGGGCTGAGGCAGATCTCTTTACGGAATGCCTAATCGGTAACTACCAACTACCGAATAGAAAGGAAATAACCTATCTCTAATCTGCCCGTCGCCCCTGAAATAGAGCTCAACTCATAAGGGAACATTAAAGGAACTTTCTCTGGCGCCAATCAGCAAACCCCAATCCGTGTTGCAATCAGCTAGGATTTCGGAGTATCCGGTATTGATGATCATCGCTGCGGTCAGTGCAGGTGATAGTAGGCAGGATTGCATAAGAAATAGATAGCTGGGAATTTCCCCAGCTAGGGTTATCCCTAGGGCCTGTTAACACGAATCCAATGCGCCCTGTTGTGCCTGAAAAAGAGCCAATCAAGGCGCACCCCAAGGGCACTTCCTGAGGGTGCGAGGAGTGTAGTTTGGTTGTTCCAAATGAGCGACGAGCAACGGTTTGTGGCGCTTTTTCAGGCGCAACCCCCATTTTGATATAAAAGAAGGGGCTGGGTCGAATGGTACTTACTTAAGCGTTATTTGGTGGGGCATGGCCCCACCCTACGGTTGAATTCATGGTGTAGGGTGGGGCCATGCCCCACCAAAGCGTATTGGATTCGTGTTAACAGGCCCTAGCACATCCTGTGATGGTAGAAATTCTGAGATGGATTATCTATTTAACCTGGATAGAGAAATCTGGTGCGGTATGCATGTGTCTTTTAACCGCACACAGCTCCATCGCCCGAATGATGCCGCTCTGGTAGCGCTCTGGAAAGTCCTTTGGCAGGGTCAGATGAAAGATGATGTTACCGATC
>JAKSBX010000040.1 GCA_022360905.1 Chromatiales bacterium | reverse complement strand
TGCACCACGTTCCCGAGGTCAGTATCGAGGAATTCGTGGAGGGCGAAGAGTTCACCTTCGACACGATCTCCATCGAAGGACGCATCGCCTATTTCAACGTGGCCTGGTATCGGCCGCGACCGTTGATCGCGCGCAGCAACGAGTGGATCAGTCCACAGGTGATCGCCCTGCGCCAAATCTCCCAGCCCATGTTGGCCGAAGGCCTGGAGATGGGCCACAAGGTCATCGAAGCGCTGGATTTTCAGACCGGCTTCACCCACATGGAGTGGTACCGCAAGGAATGCGGCGAAGTGGTGTTCGGTGAGATCGCGGCGCGCCCGCCCGGCGCCCACCAGGTGGATCAAATGAAATTCGCCTGTAATTTCGACGTCTACCGCGAATGGGGACGCGCCATCTGCTGGCATGCCTTCGAGGCGGAAATCTCACGCGATTACAATGTGGCTACCGTGTACAAACGCGCCCAGGGGCACGGCCACATCCAACGCATCGAGGGCTTGGAGCGCATCCAGGAGGCATACGGCGAGCATCTCGTGTGGGACACGTTGCTGCCAATCGGCGCTCAACGGCGCAATTGGCGCCACACCCTGGTCTCGGACGGGTTCCTGATGTTGCGCCATCCCGACCTGGACAAGATCCTGGCCATTGCCGACGACATCGGCAGCAACCTTCACCTCTACGCCGGTTGAGACTCGCCGATTCGTTTTCGGCGAAATCGACGGCTCGGGCTTTCGTCTGATCGATCCGGTGGCGCCACATGCCACCGGGGGCATCCGCTGGGGCCCGGTGCCCGTTTCAGGGAATCCGAAGCGCCAAGACGCACCACCTTCCCGCCAAACGTAAAACAGGCCGGTTGAGCAAACCGGCCTGTGTCTCGTGACTATAAAAGGGGGGAAATCCCCCCGAGAAAGCGATGGACGTTACGCCAAACGGCGCTTGCGCATCATGATCAGTGCGCCGCCCATCAACAGAGTGACAAAAGCAATCAAGCCCCATTCGCCGAGCGTCGGAACGGTGCCGATGGTACCGCCGGTGGGCGATTGACCTTGCTGGCCAACG
>JAKSBX010000287.1 GCA_022360905.1 Chromatiales bacterium | reverse complement strand
GCACGATGGAGTTTGGCGCGATTGGCGAACTCCCCCACATGGGCGAAAGCTTCCCGCTTACGCGCATCGATCAGGTTTTGCATACCCTCCTCTGAGAGGCCTTTGACCATCCTTAAACCCAGCCGCCAGGCGGGCGAGTTGTTGTGCTCTTCGCTCCGCTCCTTGGGGGTATCGTATTCAAGGTTAGCGTCCGCCTCACTAAAGCGAACATCAATGGGACGCACTTCCACACCATGCCGTTTGGCGTCCTGTATCAATTGTGCCGGGGCATAGAATCCCATCGGTTGACTATTTAAGAGTGCGCAAAGGAAGACAGCCGGGTGATAGAGTTTAATCCAGGCCGAGGCATAGGCCAGCAATGCAAAGCTGGCTGAGTGGGACTCGGGAAAGCCGTAATCGCCGAAACCGCGAATTTGGCGAAAGATCTGCCGCGCGAATTCATCACTATAGCCTCGTTTACGCATACCGCTGAGCAGTTTTTCCTCGAAGGGCTCCAGCCCCCCTTTGCGTTTCCAGGCCGCCATGGCACGACGTAATTGGTCTGCTTCACCGGCACTGAAGCCGGCGGCCACCATGGCGACCTGCATCACCTGCTCTTGAAAAATCGGCACACCCAGGGTGCGCTTCAATACCGAACGTATGGCCTCGCTGGGATAAGTGACGGGGGACTTGCCGCTGCGACGCAAGAGATAGGGATGCACCATGTCACCCTGTATGGGGCCTGGACGAACGATGGCAATTTGAATCACCAGGTCATAGTAGTTCCGGGGTCGCAACCGAGGCAGCATCGACATTTGCGCCCTGGATTCGATTTGAAACAAACCCACTGTGTCGGCACGGCTGATCATTTCGTAGACCTTGGGATCTTCGGCGGGAATATCCGCCAGGGAGAGTTCGCGTTCTTGCGACGCGCCGATGTAACCCAATGCCTTGCGCAGAGCCGTCAGCATGCCAAGCGCCAATACGTCCATTTTCAGTAACCCAAGGGCTTCGACATCATCTTTTTCCCACTGGATCACCGTTCGCTCCTGCATCGCCGCATTTTCAATGGGGACGAGTTGGGTCAACGGTCCGGCCGAGATGATAAAACCGCCGACATGCTGTGAGAGATGGCGTGGAAATCCGAGCAGCATCTCCACCAGGGTGATCAGTCGTTTGATCAATGGGCTGTCCGCGGAAAAGCCCATTTCGGCCAGATGGCTGGGGATCAAGGCCTGTCTGTCCCACCAGCGGGTGGATCTGGCCAGACGCTCCACCTGCACCGGGCTAAATCCCAATGCCTTACCTACGTCGCGAATAGCGCTACGCGGCCGGTAGGTAATGACGGTGGCAACCAGGGCGGCGCGGTCTCGTCCATATTTTCGGTAGATGTATTGAATAACCTCTTCGCGTCGGGCGTTCTCAAAATCCACATCGATATCCGGTGGCTCGTTGCGCTCCTTGGAGATGAATCTTTCGAACAACAGCGCCATGCGGGCCGGGTCGACAGCGGTAATGCCGAGACAATAACAAACCGTGGAATTGGCCGCCGAGCCACGGCCCTGGCAAAGAATCTTCTGGCTGCGCGCAAAACAGACGATGTCGTAAATGGTGAGGAAATAGGGCTCGTATTTCAGTTCGGCAATCAATGCCAGCTCATGTTCGATCGCTGTTCTGACTTTATCCGGTACCCCTTGTGGCCAGCGTTCTTTGGCACCGGCTTCAACCTGGATACGTAACCAGTCAGTGGCGTTGTAACCTTCGGGTACCAGTTCACTGGGATATTCGTAACGCAACTCATCCAGCGAGAAGGTGCAGCGCTCGGCAATGCTTAGGGTTTCTTGCAACAGGGCCTGGGGATAGATTTGTACCAGACGCTGGTAAGGGCGCAGGTGACCCTCTCCATTCGCGGCCAATCGCTTACCCAGTTGTGCCAAAGGTGTGTTCAAACGAATCGCGGTGAGGGTATCGTGCAGGACACGCCGATTGCGTTGGTGCATCTGTACATTACCGGTAGCACTTAGGGGTATGTCGTGGCGCTGAGATAGGCGCCGTAGATGGTCCAGGTGTGCTCGATCCTTGCCCGTCAATGACAGCT
>JAKSBX010000088.1 GCA_022360905.1 Chromatiales bacterium | reverse complement strand
GACGGCCGGTGATTCCGCCGTCCAAAAAAATCAGAGGTGACACGATGCAATTACCAAGAACAATCGAACTTACGACATTGAGAATCGTTATCGCTTTCTTCTGCACTATGAGCGTGTCGTTGTCTTTTGCGGGACCTCGCGAACAGGCCAAGCGTATCCACGACCGTCTTACCGGCGTTCCGCCGACCAGTGCCGTCGTCGATTCCATGGCCGCCAAGCTGTCCAGTGGTGACGGCATTGGCGCGGCGTACGAAGCCATGGAACACCCCGCGTTCTACAACACGACCGTTCGGGAATTGGCGACGCCGTGGACGAATCGCGAACGCTCCGTGTACGTCGATCTGAACGACACGATAGCAACCGTCGTCGGCATGATCCGCGACGACGTACCGTTCGACCAGGTGCTTTACGAGGACATCGTTTACGTGGGAACCCCGGCGGCCACGGCCGTTGCTTACTCGCAGTCGGACAACGACCACTATCTCGATCTGCAGCTGAACCGCGTCGACCTCGGCAATCCTGCAAATCTCGTGCAGCAACGCCAGTCGGATCTGCCCAATTCTCCGCTCGGTGTCAACGAGACGGCGGGCGTAATGACGACACGCGGGTTTTCCGAAGCGTTTTATGTCGCCGGCACCAATCGGTCGCCCTTGAGGTTTGCGACGCTCAATTTCATGTGCATGGACATGGAAGACTTTCGCGACATCACCGCCCACCCCGATCGAGTACGGCAGGACGTCACGCGCTCGCCCGGCGGCGGCAGCAATATTTTCCAGAACGATTGCCTGACCTGTCACGCCGGCCTGGACGGCCTTGCCGGCGCATTCGCCTACTACGATTTTGACGAGGATCTGCAGCAGACCGTTTATACCGCCGGCGCCGTGCAGCCAAAGTTTCTCAAGGACGCAGGTACCTTCCGCTTCGGTTTTGAAACCGAATCCGACGCGTGGATCAACTACTGGCGCACCGGACCCAATGCGTATGTCGGCTGGAACGCTCCCGG
>JAKSBX010000041.1 GCA_022360905.1 Chromatiales bacterium | reverse complement strand
GCCAGCATCAGCACCCATGCTGCGATGATCATCCATCGGCCGTAATTCTGTTGATCACTCATAACTCGGATAGACCGTTGTTCCACTACTTTGTTTGGGCCGGCAGACCTGTTTTCGGTTTGGCCCGGCTTTATTCACCTCAAGACTATGGTTGTCGTGTCAGGGCCTGTTAACACTAATAACATGGGGTGGCTTTTTACGATTTCAACCTGTGGATTGGCCATCACCCATTCTGCATACAGGCCATGGCACTTATCAGAATCTTATGGAATAGAGAGTCTCCAGCCGCCAAACACAGCCGTGATTGAAACAGTCTCCTAAGCGGCAGGCGTCTTATTCAGACAAGCCACCTGCCGCTGAATACCGCATCTAGTATTATCGACGGTACCCTCTGTTAGGTGCCTGTGAACGCATTTTGTTCGCAAAGTGTTGTCGATAGTAAGCCAATGCACTGTTGCCATTCGCAGCAACATCGAACACCTTCCAGCCAGACTCGCTGCGATAGAAACGAAAATCGATGTTAGCCGGGTACCCACCTGCCTGCAGGATACCAACACGTACTTTTACTTCATTTCGACCTGACGACCTTGGTCGATAGAACCGCACATCCTGATTGCTGTAGTCACCCAGCCGTTTCGCCAGGGTTCCCAGTAACAACTCTTTGACCTGCTGACCAAGCTCCGCTTTCTGCTGCTCCGTCATATAGCGCTTCATCGGACCAGCGGCCCAATCAGCCATATAGTCAAAATCGAAATAGGGGGCGATCTCAGTCTCCAAGAATGCCGCTATTTTCTGGGGGTTTGGTTGATCTGATTGACGCATGAACTTGAGCAGCTTGGTCACCCCTTCACGCAATATCATCCCTGGCCCCACTTCCTGCTGCATGGCCGCAGCTCCGCCTCGGTAGACTGGTGAATGACCATAACCTGGCATTGCCTGAACGCCACTTGATAGCAGAAAGCCGAATGCCGCCAAACCTATCAGGGTTCTCTTCATAATTATCCTCCGGTGGTAGTTTGAGATCATCTTTGTGACCTGAAGGCAGGTTGCCTAGCCAGCCTGCCAAAATCAAGTTTTTTAGCTCGATTTAACAACGGGCAAAAAACATGAACTCGCTAATATTATTAAGGCCTGTTAGGGCCTGTTAACACGAATCCAATCAATAGTATCAGGTAGTGATTTTTTTATAGATATCCGCAACCTTGAGCGGCAGCCTCTCCACATCGTCAATCACCGTATAATTTGCGGCCCCGTACATATGGGGCAGATAGTCCTGCCCCGCTTCATCAATGGTGATACAAAAGGCGTGTATACCCTGCCGGCGGGCTTCGAACAGCGATTGACGGGTGTCTTCAATGCCATATTGACTACGGTAATCATCATGATAGTCATCCGGCTTTCCATCCGACAGGGTAATCAATAATTTGGTCCTCGCCTCGACTTCCGATAACCGATAGGTCAAATGCCGGATCGCCGCCCCCATACGGGTGTAGTCGCCGGCCCGTATACCACTGATGCGCGCCTTGACCTCATCGTCATACTCCTGCTCGAACGTCTTCACCGGAAATACTTCACAGCGTTTACGACTCATCCCGGTAAAGCCATAGATGGCATAACGATCACCCAGGGTTTCCAGCGATTCCGCCAACAGCACCAGCGCTTCCCGTTCAGCCTGGTTGACCCAACCCTGAGTCGAGCCGGACATATCCACCATGAACATCACCGCAATATTGCGCTCCTGTCGGTGCATGCGGGTGAACAGCCGATCACTCATCTCCAAACCCATATGTTGGTCTGCCCAGGATTCAACGAAGGCATCGATATCCACACCATCCCCGTAGACCTGACGTTTCAGCAACTGATCCTCATCACGCATCGCTTCGAAGGTTTTTCGAAGACTGCTCAACAGTCGCTGATATTTGCGCCGTACCTGATCGACAAATCCGTCATGCTGTTCAACCACCGGCATCTCCCTGACCACACACCAGGATTTACGGTAGTGCTTTCTGCGATAATCCCACTCGTTGTAGAGGAAAGCGCCGTCTTCATGATAGGTACCGCTCCACACATCCTCCGCACTCAGTTTCTCCTCACCCAGGTCACGATAGTCGTACTCTCCTGCTCCGGCCGGCACCAGATAGTCATTGGGTATCTCGCCCAGATCCTGCTTGATCGATGACATCACCCCTTTAAGGTCTTCCGGAATCGGCATCGACTTGCCGTTCATCAGCAACTCAACATGAATCTCTTCATCCATTGCCGGCATCTCCTGTTCCGCAACGGAGAAGCGTTGCCTTGACTCTGACGGCTCATCCTGATGCTGTTTCATCTCATCTGCAATGGCTTTCAGGGAGACTCTGAATTGGGCTTTTTCCCGTTTTACTCTTTTCTGCAGCGTCGCCAGTAACAGGGCCGGTTTGATCACCCCGTGCAGCGGAGAGAACATGGGGATGGGTTGCCCGATGAGCTTGATCGCCAACTCGAGAGAGTCTTGCGCTCTGGCTGTCGGTTCACGCAGGGGTGATGTCAGCGCCTGCCACTTCGCCGTGGGCGGCTCTGTTTCAAGGGAGGACTGCAGACGGCTCAAATCCCGATAGAGCCCAGGCAACTCTCTGGAGAGACAACCATTCAAGCGTTCGACTTCCAATCGATGAAAGACTCTCAGCAGACTGTCTGCCACCGGATGATTGATCAACTCATCAAGCAGCGCAGATTGAATGGTGCCAAACCTTGTCTCTGCCCAGTGGAAAGCAACTGCGGCTTTATAGAGCAGGAAATTATCCCGTGGTGTTGGCAGGTGAGCCATCACCGCCGGCAGATAGATCACCTCACCATCGGTATAGAGTTGATCGCCCAATTCCAGTTTCAGCTTTCTGCCACTCAACCCCTGCACAAACGGCAGCAGCACGCCAACCTGTTCTTCGAAGATTGCAGCAGAGGCCCGCTCGCGACCCTGCTGCACGAACAACTCCATCTGTTGAACGACTTTCAATGCGGCGTGTAGACCTGAACGATCGTAGATATCCATCGCCCGCAGCACCCACGCCTCGATCATCACCTCATCCATCAGCGCCAATGCACGCTGTCCCTGATCGGCAAACTGATAGGCGATCTCGATATGGGTACTGGCAATCCGTCTTGTCCAGTCAAGGATAAAAGCCTGCTGTTCCGGCTCAAGCTCAACCAGTTTCTCGGCAATACGTTGGGTATTGCGGAAACTGAACTCCACCTCGAAATAGTCATCGAGCATGGTGACGATCTGTTCGAAGCTGATCTTGGCAATCATCTCTTCAGAACAGTGAAGCACTCAGCTCATTGACCGCCGCCAACATATCCGCATCATCGGTCAACGCCTGTGCCACACAGGTTCGACAGGCAATGACCGGCGCCACACCGCTGGCGATCAGCTTTGCGGCATGAACCAGTAAACGGGTGGAAGCCCCCTCATCCAGACCACTGCCTTTCAGGTTTCGGGTCATGTGTGCGAACTTCACCAGGCGCGAAGCAAGCTCCTCTTCGATAGCGGCTTCGTTAACAATGATCTTCTGTTCAAGTGTCGCTTCCGGATAGTCAAATTCCAGCGCTACAAAGCGTTGCCTGGTACTCTGCTTCAGATCCTTAAGCACACTCTGATAACCGGGATTGAACGACATCGCGAGACAGAACTCCGCCGGTGCCTCCAGCAGCTCGCCCACTTTCTCCATCGGTAATACCCGTCGATCATCCGCCAACGGGTGTATCACCACCGTGGTATCCTTTCGCGCTTCCACCACCTCATCGAGATAGCAGATACCACCGATTCGAACCGCCGTGGCCAGCGGCCCATCCACCCAGACGGTTTCACTGTCCTTTACCAGAAACCGCCCGACCAGATCGGATGCGGTAAGATCATCATGACAAGAAACGGTGATCAAAGGCCGATCCAAACGCCACGCCATATGTTCCATGAAACGGGTTTTACCGCAGCCGGTCGGACCTTTGAGCAGTATGGGCAGGTGATTCTTGTAGGCCGCTTCGAAGACCTCTATCTCGTCACTTACCGGTTCGTAGTAGGGTTCATGCTCGAATACATGGGCTTCAGGTTTTAGGATTCTTGCCTTCAATGCGCTCTCTCGGAATGGTAAGACTCAATACATCAGACGACAATGATTAACCGTGGACCCCTTGCAACGCAACCAAAATTACCTCGTCGCCATCGAGGTTTGGTTTATTCGTGAAATGTCAAACCAACCCCGCGCCGAACGGATTGTCACTCGATCATGCGTTCAGATGTTCCTTAGGGCCTGTTAACACTAATCCAATGCACCTTGATTGGCGCTCTTTCAAGCACAATAGAGCGCATTGGATTAGTGTTAACAGGCCCTAAAGTCCTGAAATTGTTAATTTGTCGGCAAATACCTACCATACACCGCTCCACGTCCCAAATCTCATCCCTATTTCACTACAATGAAGAATCATTCCGTTTATACTCACAGCATAACCCCAGGCAGCGGATGCCTTACTATCAAAACATGGTAGTATTAAGCTCTGTCCAGCGAGTTAACCAGAAGTAGACTCGAGGATGGGGCTTAGCCAAGGAAAAGGGGGTTACAGCTCCTCTCCGGTAGCGCTGTGGATTTCAGCATTCCGCGAGAGGCCGACAATCGAGTAGCCGCAATTTTATTTGAAGCAATGTATCAGGGAACGTCAATGCCAGGACAACTCCGGATCCTCATCATTGAGGGGTCCGAAAGCATATATGGATTTATATGCCAGGCTCTACGCCGCAAGGATCTCAATGTCCTGACCCGACGCATTGAAACCCGTGAAGCGCTGACCCAAGCATTGGAACAGAGCGATTGGGATCTGATTCTTTCCAACACCGACAACCCCGGCTTCAACCCCAAAGATGCACTCAAACTGCTGAACGATCGCCAACTGGATATACCGTTTATCCTGGTATCCGACCGCATTGGTGAAGAGAAAGTGGCCTCGCTGCTGAAAGCGGGCGCCAACGACTACATCAATCTGAATAATCTGGCACGCCTGGTACCCGCCGTTGAACGGGAACTGAAAGAGGCGGCCGTGCGCCGTGAGGCGGAAAAGACCAAACAGGCCCTGCGGCGCAGTGAAAACCGCTACCGCCAACTGGTGGACCACTCCCCGACACCGATACTTCTGCTGCAGAACGACAGGATCGTCTTTCTCAACGAAGCGGCCACCCAGGCACTGGCGGTCTCTTTGGACCAACCGCTGATGAACAAACCGGCCGATGCGCTGTTCGTCGAAGATCCCGCTACGCTGCTGAACTCCCCAAGCACCAAAACCGGCCCGGAGCAGACTGAACAACCACTGCAAACCACTTTCAAACGGGCAGACGGCGATACCATCCTAGCCGAGGTATTTGTCAGCCCGGTCGAATATGAGGGTGCGCCAGCCATACAGCTGGTCTTCACCGACATCACCAACCGCAAAGAGTCTGACGCCAAACTGCAACAGGCGGCGCAAATCATCGAGCACACCATGGAAGCGGTGCTGATCACCGACATCAACGGCACCATCGAATCGGTCAACCCCGCGTTCTCGGAGATCACCGGCTACACCAAAACGGAGATCATCCAAAAACACCCAAGGCTACTGATATCAGCCAAACACAGCCCGGAATATCTCACCGAACTCTGGGATCATGTCAGAACCACCGGCTCCTGGCGCGGTGAACTGTGGAACCAGCGCAAGAACGGCGAGATCTATCCGGTCTGGATGACCATAAGCTGTGTTCGCGACCAACAGGGGGAGGCGCTCCACTATGTCATGGTCTTCTCCGACATCACCAGCCTGAAACAGACCCAGAGTCAGCTGGAACATCTGGCCCATCACGACTCATTGACCAATCTGCCCAACCGGCTGCTGTTCGAGGACAGACTCGAACACGCCCTGGCACAGGCCAAACGCCAGAACCGTCAGCTTGCCGTGCTGTTCCTCGATCTGGATCGGTTCAAGAACATCAACGACAGTCTCGGCCATGCCATGGGGGATGAGCTGCTCAAAGAGGTCGCCAAACGCCTGCAGAACATTCTACGCGACGATGATACCGCGGCCCGGTTGGGTGGCGATGAGTTCACTGTGCTGGTGGAAAACCTGGAAGATCCCAGCCAAGCGGCTGTCGTGGCAGCCAAGATCCAGGACAAGTTCAAGGCCCCGTTCAAGATTGCCGGTCGGGAGCTGCACGTCACGGCCAGCATCGGCATCAGCATCTTTCCCGAAGATGGCAAAGATGTCGCCGACCTGACCAAGAATGCCGATGCCGCCATGTATCAGGCGAAAGAGCAGGGACGCAACAACTACCGCTACTACACCTCTGAACTGACCCGCAGCGCCTTCGAGCGACTGCTTTTGGAGACCGAGCTTCGCAGCGCCCTCAAAGAGGATCAGCTGCTGCTCTACTATCAGCCGCAGATCTCACTGAAAAATGGCGAGATGACCGGCGCCGAAGCCCTGCTGCGCTGGCACCATCCCCGCCTGGGCATCATCCCTCCGGCTCGCTTCATTCCCCTGGCCGAGGAGTCGGGCCTGATCCATGAGATTGGCAACTGGGTATTGAACGAAGCCTGCCAGCAGACCCGCTATCTCTATAAGCAAGGTATCTTTCAGGGACGCATGGCCGTCAACCTTTCAGTACGCCAGATCATGCAGACCGACCTGATTCTGCGTTTCGAGCAGATCATTGCCGAGTCGGGCTGCCCGCCGGATATGCTGCAACTGGAGGTCACCGAAGGGATTTTTATGGGTCAGATGAAGAACTCCGTACCGGTACTGGATGTCTTCAAAAAGCTCGGGGTATCGATCGCCATCGACGATTTCGGCACCGGTTACTCCTCCCTTTCTTATCTGAAGCAGCTACCGATCGACAAGCTCAAGATCGACCGTTCCTTCATCCGCGACATGCCCCATGACAGCGATGCGGTAGCGATTACACAGGCGATTGTCTCTCTTGGAAAAAATCTGGGATTGAGAATTACCGCCGAGGGTATCGAAACGATGGCACAGCAGTCCCTGCTACAGAAAATGGGCTGCCAGGAGGGCCAGGGATATCTCTATAGCCCGCCGGTCCCCGGTGAGGTGTTTGAACAGATGCTGATGGAGGGCAGTAGAACCTTCCACCACCACTTCTCCAACTACGGCAGCTAAAGCCGAAAGCAGCCCCCCCCTACCCGCCTGCAACTAACCCACTACGCTGCCCTTTTGCGTTCATTTGCGAACTGAATCCATCAAAACCATCCGCGGCGAAGCCATCTCAGATTCAGCCTCACCAGGGGCTTTACCCCCCCAGCTCTATTAGAAAAGCCTTATAATCCATAACCCTTTTCTATCATCTCATTCGAAAATTCGATGGAATATGCCCCCCTGGGATATAGAAGCATAACAAGAAGACGAGTATGGTATCGGGTCCGGATTCCTGGTCGCTTTCGTGCGCCCGGTAGCCCGGAATAACAAGCTGGCAAATCGAAAAAAG
>JAKSBX010000083.1 GCA_022360905.1 Chromatiales bacterium | reverse complement strand
TGGGTCTGTTGGCCAGCCACCCCGTCCGCCTCGAGACCGTTTTGGCGCTGAAACGCCTCCAATCGGGATTCGAGGGCGGCGTCAAAGCGGTCCAGCCCCTCCACCAGAACCAATTCACCGCCATCGACAAGATTGAGCCGATTGCGCAACCAGGTGACCGCTTCCCCTGTAGACCCCTTACCGATCAGCGCCAGCCCGGCATGGGGTTTCCACAGCATGACAAATCCACCCCGCCAGTAGCGCTTGAGCTGATCCAGCTTAACCACACCCTGGGTCTCACCCGTATCCACCAACAACCAGTCGCCATCAACGTGGGTCACGAACAACAGGCGCTCTTGCTGTTCCTGTTTCAGTCGAATCAGCAAGGGACGATTCAACCGCAACAACCTGGTCCAGTCTGCAAACTCATTCAAACAGCGTAACCCGTACTCGGGAGCTTGCTGGCATGGATGGGATGCCGTATCCAGATTAATCGAGGCATCCCACACCCGAAACAGCTTCTGGTAACTATGAAAACTGTTCTGCGGCTGCCTGAATAGCACCTCTAAATCGATCTCCTGGGGTGGGTTTTTAGCGGCACTATCAACCTCATCGGCCGCCTCCTCGATACCACCATCAGCTTCGGAAGCATCGCTCTCCGGCGGCGCAGCCAGAGGGAGCTGTGGCGGTTCAACCGACTGTTCGACCAGAGAGGATCGGGACTCATTAGCCGGCACTTCAGAAGACGCTTTTTCGAGCTTTGACTGAGGAGGTAAATTCGCCGCTTGTGGTAACTTTTCGACCTGTTCAGCTGTTTGCTCCTCAACCGTTTTCTGCGCTTGCGGCTGCGTTTTAGCTGCCACATCCACACTCCGCTCCAGATCACTGTCAAACCAGTACCAACCACCCCCAATTGCCAACAGCAACAGTAGAGCGGCCGCTATCCCAAGCGCCAGGCCATGTTTGCGTTTTGCCTTACGCCCTTTGACTTCTTTGGCGGCCCGCCAAACCATGCGGGCATCGATACGCTGTTTACCGCTGGTATAGATCGCCAGCAGAGTCCGTTCACAAATCGTGTTGATCAGTCGAGGAATACCTCGGGAATAGCGATGTAGCAGCCGCAGTGCCATCGGGGTGAACAGATCCTCACGTTCCCCGGCCACGGCCAGACGGTGGTTGATATAGGCCCGGGTCTCTGCACGGTTCAATGGCGACAGGTGGTAACGGGCCGTGATCCGCTGATCGACCTGCCTCAACTCTTTGCGGTCGAGAATCTGCAGCAGTTCCGGCTGGCCTACCAGGATGATACGCATCAGCTTATGCTGGGATGTCTCCAGGTTGGTCAGCAGACGGACCTGTTCAAGCACTCTCGGACTCAGATTTTGCGCTTCGTCCACCACCAGTACGGTATGTTTACCGGCACTGTGAATCTCAAGCAGATGCTTGGCCAGCTGGTCGCTGAGGTGTTTCAGGGAGTAGGGTGGCCCCTTGTATGAGATGCCGAGCTCATCGCAGATGGTTGCCAGAAACTCCCGCCTGGAAAGCCGGGGATTGAGAATCAGGGCAACTTCGACATCTTCCAGTTGCTGAGCCAGCAGACTTCTGAGCAGCAGGGTTTTACCGGTACCGACCTCCCCCGTCAGCAGCACGAACCCACCATTGGGGCCGGCACCATAGATCAGATGCGCCAGACTCTCCTCATGGCCCCGACTCAGGTAGAGATAGCGGGGATCAGGGGTTATCGCGAAAGGGTTTTCCTTAAATCCAAAATCGCTGAATTTCATGGTTTTGTGAGCGGATTAATCACAGCCTTCATCCGCCTCCCCCTCATTTTCCTCAGCTATCTTGGTCGCCAGCTCCAGCCATTTTATGGCCTCGGCCTCATTGCGCTCCACCCACTGTCCGGCGAGATAGATCTGACCCAGCTCATTGGCAGCCAGATAGGAGTAGCCATCTTCAGCCGCCTGTTTCAGCCAGGTGACGCCCTGCTGGATATCCTGCTCAACCCCTCTACCGTAGAGATAGAGCATGCCAAGCTGAAACTGGGCCTCGGCATGGTCCCGCTTTGCCAGGCGCTTGAAGGTCCGGTAGGCGGTGGTGTAATCCCCATCCGTCAGCGCTGCCATCGCGTCATCGTAGTCATCAGCGTATACCCCGGCAGAGAGCAGCAACAGCAGCCAGGCCAACAGCAAGTTAATTGTCGTATTTTTCATGATCACACTATTCTGACACAGGACCCCATGATTACCAGAGGGGCTGAATGTTTTTTCGATCTGGGTTTGGCGTCAGAATGGTGTCTGGAATGCAAACCTTAGAGCAGGAATTATTCATAAAAACAGGCCGACTGGAAGTGATTTATGAGCCGTGGTGCCGCTGACGCAACTTTATGAGCGGATTCCGATCACATATTTAACACCACTATGTAATCTCGATACGTTTCAGCGGAGATCAGGCAAATCCTATGGTGTAATGTCCAGCTTGAGACCAACACCATAGTAAATATTCGATTCAAGGTGCCTTATGTACAGATTAGTCTTCATCCTGATACTTCTCATTACCGCACTCCCCCTATCGGCCCAACCACTGGTATCCGTCGACTGGCTGGAACAGAACAAGCAAAAAGCCGATCTGGTGCTGCTCGATCTGCAGAGCAACCAGAACTACCTGCGGTTTCATATTCCGGGATCCATAAACACCGAATATAGCCATTGGCGGACTGAAAAAAAGGGCCAGCCCAAGCTACTGCCCCCGGTCCCCATCATGGAGAAACTGATCGGCTCCCTGGGTATCGGCAACAACACTCATGTGGTACTGATCCCGCTCGGTGCCAGCGCCGGTGACATGGCGGCGGCATCCCGGGTCTACTGGAGCTTCAAGGTACTGGGACACGACAAGGTTTCAATCCTGGATGGGGGTCTGATCGCCTATGCGGAGAGCCGAAAATACCCGCTTGAAAAAGGCAATCATCAACTCAAACCAGCCACTTTCAAGGCCAACTTCCGAGCTGAGATGATTCCGAACGCGGAGGCGGTTAAAAAGGCCATAGACTCCGGTGCCTTGGCGGTGGATAACCGTACCCGTGCGGAATACCTGGGTATCTACAAGGGGGGTGCCAAGGAGCGTCCCGGCAGCCTGCCCGGTGCGGTCAATCTCAACTACGACTGGCTGACCGTCAACGGCAGCGGCAAACTGCATAGCCTGGAGAACCTGAAGCAGATCTACCAGGCCAGCAACGTCCCCCTGCAAGGCGCACAGATCAACTATTGCCACACCGGCAATCGTGCTGCGCTGGCCTGGTTCGTCTCCCACGAACTGCTCGGCAACAGCCAAGCCAGACTCTATGACGGCTCCACCCAGGAGTGGGCGGCAGATCCGGTTCTGCCGATGGATCGACAGGTCCACCTGAACTTCTGAGTCTGCGTGGAATAGACAGCATGCAAGCGCAAGGGTGAGAGCTACCTATGCCAAGAGTTCTGTTGATTGTCTTCAGCCTGCTGGTTCTGCAACCGACCGGCCATGCGGATGAGACCCTACATCTAGAGAGATCAGAGCCTATGGCACAGAAACTCTTTCAGGCCTATCTGGACAAAGGCATTGGCTACCGCCCGCGCACCGAACATTTCAATGCGGACGGTACCCCCAGCTACATCAACCGGCTGATCCTGGAGGACTCGCCCTACCTGCTACAGCATGCGCATAACCCGGTCGACTGGTACCCCTGGTCAGAGGCGGCCTTTCAGAAAGCCAAACAGGAGAACAAACCGATCTTTCTCTCCATCGGCTATTCAACCTGTCACTGGTGCCATGTGATGGAACGGGAGAGTTTCGAAAACCTGCAGATCGCCGCCCAGCTGAACCGGGACTTCATTGCCATCAAAGTGGACCGGGAGAGCCACCCCGATGTGGATGAGGTCTATATGACCGCCGTGATGTTAATGACCGGTCACGGGGGCTGGCCCATGTCCAGCTTCCTCACCCCCGAGGGAAAACCGTTCTATGGCGGCACCTATTTCACCCCCGCACAGTTCACCTCGCTGCTTGGACAGGTCAGTCAGCTCTGGAAAGAGAAGCCTGACGAGGTAATTGCACAGGCGACCAAAGTGGCGGATGCGGTTGCCGAGAGTAATCGCCTGAGAGGCGAGGCAAAGGCGCTTGACGAAGGGGTTATTGCTCAGGCACTGAAAAGCATGCAGAACGCCTTCGATGAGATCCAGGGGGGCTTCGGTCAGGCACCGAAGTTCCCCAGGGAACCCTGGCTCTATCTGCTGCTCGACCAGGCGCAACGGCATGGGGATCAAGACGCCCTGCAGATGTTGACCGTGACCCTGGACCACATGGGACGGGGCGGCATCTACGATCAGGTGGCGGGCGGATTCCATCGCTACTCCACCGACTATGAATGGCTGGTACCCCACTTCGAAAAGATGCTCTACAACCAGGCCCATCTCAGCCGGATCTACCTGGGAACCTGGCGTATCACCGGCCGAGAGGAGTTTCGCCGAATCGCCACCCAGACTCTCGACTATGTACTGCGTGAGATGACCTCAGCGGATGGAGGGTTCTATTCCGCAACCGATGCTGACAGCGAAGGCGAAGAGGGACTGTTTTTCACCTGGACCCAGGATGAGCTGAATACGGCCCTGGACAAACAGCAGGCCAGTCTGGCGACCACCCTCTACGGGGTGACCCCATCCGGAAACTTTGAAGGTCGCAACATTCTCCACCTGCCGCAATCGATCGCCGAGTTTGCCGAAGAGAACGAACTCAGATTGACCGATCTGCTGGCGCAGACGGAAAAGATCAACCGGATACTGCTGGAGACCCGCAACAAGCGCATCCCACCCCTGAGAGATGACAAGATCGTCACCTCATGGAACGGCATGATGATCACCGCGTTTGCCCAGGCCGCCGATCTGCTGGATAACGACAGCTATCGTGACGCGGCAATCAAGGCGGCCGAATTTCTCTGGCAGCAGAACCGCTACAAAGCCGGTCACCTGTGGCGGGTTCACCTGAATGGCCAGTCTTCCATACCGGCCACCCAGGAGGATTACGCCTATCTGTCGGAGAGCTTTCTCTACCTCTACGACCTGACCGGCGAGCAACGCTGGTTGAGCCGAGCCAAAGAGCTTGCCGGAGCCATGGTCGAGCGCTTTCTCGATTCGCAGCAGGGTGGCTTTTTCATGAACGAGGCCGAGAGCAGCATCACCGGCATGGGGCGTCCCAAGGATGAGGGATCCGACAATGCCATACCCTCAGGCAGTTCCGTCGCGATACACAGCCTGCAGCGACTCTGGCAACGCAGCGGCGAGCTGGACTATCGCAAACAGACCGATGCACTGATATCCCGCTTCGCCCCAGCCCTCGAAGCGACCCCGATCAGCTATGGATACCTGTTGAGTGCCGTAGCCGATCACCGGCACGGGGAACTCGGATCGAGAGCCTACGCCGGACAGGGTGGCATCCGCATCGAAGCCAACACCAGCAAGGCCGCGCAACAAACCCTACTGAACCTGAAGATCGACATCCCGGAAGGCTGGCACATCAACTCCAACCAACCCACCGGCAAGGATCTGATTGCAACCCGCATGACCCTTGCGGAACAGGCCAAAGGCTGGCAGATGGGACCGGTAACCTACCCCAAGGGAAAACAGCAGAAACTCGCATTTCAACAACAGCCTTTGTCTGTCTATGGGGGAAATATCAGCTTACAAACTCTGCTGAAACAGATCGATGAAGAGAAACCCGAAACAACAACACTACCGGTTGAGTTACAGCTTCAGGCCTGTAACGATCAAGTCTGCCTGCCCCCGGAAACCGTCACACTCTGGGTAGACCTTAACCATTAAATAGAATCACAGCTAGGGTCTAACAGACCCTAAAACAGGGAAGGCCAGGTTACTGGCACATTTACAGGAGTAATCATGAAAAACAAATTTTTCTTACCATTCTTTTTTTTAGCATCTGCTTGCGGTGGCGGATCTGACAACGATGAGAGTGCTGACAGAAGAATAGACATTCTAGGCAGCTGGACTTCTCCATGCATGGTAGTCGGAAGCTCTGAAAGTGTGTCAACAGAAGTAACTGTACCACTTGAGACAAGAGATCTTTATGGAATCACTTCCGTAACATTCGAAATCAATGGACAGCTCACTTCAGAAGGCACACCATACACAGATGAAACCTGCACCATTCAAGAGGAAGAAACAGAAATCATTTCTGCCACTTATGAGTTAGGTGACATGGTAATTTCAGACTCAGGCCTTGAAGCACAAGAAATTGATGTTACCCTTCAGCCCCCTGAAGACACCACCACAATATATGGAATTTTCAGGATTGAAGGCAGTATTTTGTACCTTAGCAACTTAGGTAACGAAACTCGCCAGACCAGTTTAGACTTATCAACTCCCTATACTAGAAATTAGGCATCCGCTCATTGAGTTTTTCGTAACCCGGTACAGACTGGGTTACAGAAAAATTCGACTCGACTCTTAAACGACACTCAATTACAAAGTAATACCCCATCTTCTTGCTCGCTACTGAAACACCATAAACTTTCCACTCTTATCGACTAGGGTAATCCCCAGTGCCTAATCCTAAGTAGAAGCACTAAAATAGTACTTCTGTAATTCAAGGATCTGAGGTACTGGAGTCAACCATGAACGGGTCAGCAAACACCCTTGTAGCCAACCAATCACTGGCCACTCATTATCTATCCGGCTCTGCACCGATCTCCTTCAGTACGCCTATCCGAACCAATCAGGCTACAGCGCAACAGGTAGCCAACCTGTTCAGGCAGGGCAGACAGGGAGAAGCGGTTGCGCTTTTAAACAACCAGAAACAGGGACAACCTCCCGCTGTTCAGCAGGCACTCGACCGGATGGTCAGCGCGGAGCTCCAGTACTCCATTTCACCTAACACCGTACAAAACAATCAAGACCTGTTCGCCAGTCCGGCAGAGATTGGCACAGCGATCAGACAGATCAATGATGCCGGCAGCCAGCCACCCGAGATGCCGGTCACATCGACACTCTCTGATCAGCAGAAGTTTGATGTCTACGCCAGTATTGTCCAGACCCACGGCAATCAGTCCGCACAGGATGATCTTGCCAACGGCAACAGTGTCATCGTCGGCCTGCGCTCTGAAACCGGCACCTTGGAAAACAATGGCCAGGGTGTTTACGACGACCGTATCGCTGTCATCTCCAGGGATGCCAATGGAACCGTTCATGTGGAAGAGTTCAATCAGGTTTCAACCGAGCCTACAGCACAGTACGATGCCAATCTGGCCAATCATCCCGACAACAACTTCAGGCGCTCGGTAGGTGAGGACGTCACGGGTGATGGGATACGAGACCAAGGCAGACTGGCCGCACCACAGACCATTCAGATGTATGAAGATACCCATCGCAATCCAGCCTCGGCAGGCGGTAGTGATTTTGCCCTAAGACCAACGCCGCAGGCAGTAAACCAGGGGCAAGGCGGAGTTGAGCGTTTCACCGCTGGAACCGGCTATGTGGATAACAGCAATCCGGCGGCCACCGATGACCTTAACCGCACTTTCAAGATACACTCAGGCAGCCGAACCAATACCGATTCGGCCGGCTGTACGACCGTACACCCCAACGATTATGTTCGTTTTGAAGACAGTATCAGAACCAATCCGGGTCAGACCACCTGGAATTATCTGCTCACCGAGGTCTCACCATAATTACTAACAGACCATTCAGTAGAGCGATTGCCCTACTCTTCTGTCTCTCTCTCGCTTCATTGAGCTTTGCAGAAGAGGCCTGGGTGCCCACTACTGAAACCGAATGCCGTATTGAAGGCTGGTCTAAGGAGACCCATCAGCATGGCCTGCAAGTACGCTCATCAGCTGGAAAAAATGCTCAGGTGGTCGGCACACTGCCAGCCTATGTGATCAATTTTGACAGTCATAACTTTGGCATCGAGTTCCAGATCACCGGCTCACACCGGGGTTGGCTGAAGATCCGTGGCGCGAAAGATGATCCTGACCGCAGCAAGCTGCCATTGAGAGCCACCTACCCGGGCATCGGCTGGATACCCGGCGAGAGTGTGGACTTCATGGTGCAGTCCGACTCTGGCCATCTGCGTCCCGATGCCAAGAGTCCAAAGCTGCTCGACCTAAAAGGTGACTGGCTGACCTCCATGGGCAGAATCGAACAAGTGATCGCCTGCTCTGGTGAATGGGTCCTGTTGGACTACTCGCTTGGCAAACAGCGCAATCCACAGACCCTGGCACTGAAGAGACTGACTGAAGCGGAGCGACAAACCACACAGGGGCGCGCCTGGTTTCGGGGCGTTTGCGCAAACCAGGAAACTACCTGTGAATTCAGCTGGCCACAATAATAAAAACTGATTGCATCTGAGACGCCTTAAAAATAGTAGCCCAGATTGATATTCAGGCGCTGCTCCGATTCGCCACTGTCAGCCCCCATAGTGCCGCCAATGAAAGGCTGGTTTTCAGCTGTGACGAAATCGATATAGGTATAGAGTCCACCGGCGGAAACCGCCACACCAAGCACATTCATCCAGGTGTCATCGAGGCCTGCCGATTTGTTTGTGATCAGGGAAAAATCGTTATAGAAAGTGAGATTGCTTATGGCCCCCCAAGAAACCGGCAGACTATATGCCAGGTTGGCCGTGTAGCTATCCGCTTCAGCCGGGATGGTGTCGAAGAAGCTGTAGGCCCCTACCGCCATCAGCTCTGCACCGGCATCCACATCGTATTCGTAAGAGGTGGCCTGCAACTGCAGATTCCAGGGACCATAGTCGGCAACCAGATGTAACGCATAAGCGCTATGGTCGCCGGCCTTGTCGCTACCATCGTGCAACAAACCATACTGCCCTGAAAAACCGACCTCGAGATCCAGATCTTTAAGCGGACTCAGCTGATAGGCCACGCGGGCATTCAGGGTATTGTTTTCAGCTATGGCATTTTGCGGTTCATCATAGGTTCCTTCCGTGGGACTCCGATAGCCGACCACATCATAGGAGTAGCGGTCCTCTCGGTTATCGACAAAGCCATCGACACCACCCTGCTCGTCGTTGAAGTAAAAACCGAAACGAAGATCCCAGGGTCCCTCCTGGTGCAGATATTTCAGCCCTGCGTCATAGTCGTCTTCAAGCCCCACATAGTAGTTAGAGCTGAAGAAGAAGTTGTGGGAGTTATAAGGCAGCACACCGAAGGGGACCTTCTGGATACCGGCCTGAGCCTGCGCGCCATCGTTGACCTGATAACCCACCCAGGCATGGTGTACTGCATTCATGTACTGAAACCATCGCCACTCAGCCGACAGCAATACGCCACCCATCTGACCATCCAGATTCAATCTGAAGATATCAAAGTCGAAATCCCCACCCCGATCCCGGTTTCCCTCCCGGTATCGTTCATTGCTGTATTGCAGCCGTACCGCGCCACCAACCTTGATGCCGTCACTGTCCACTTCCTCGGATGTTTGCATCTCCTCCTCAGTCAACGTCTCCGATGGCGTTTCTGTTGCTGATTCTGTCACCTCGGTTGATTGTTGGTCGTTTTTGATCTGTTGCTCAAGCTGCTTGATGCGTTGCTGCATCTGTCGGATCTCTTCCAACAGCAGTTCGGTGTCCTTGCCCCCAGCATAAAGGGAGGTGGGGCCAGAGAGAAGAGCGGCAACGGCCAACGGGGAGAGAAAGCGGGCCAGCGTGGGAATCAGCATCGACATTTCCTTAGTGTTCTTACTATAAAATTAATGAATTTCGACTGACCTAAGTCTACATGAACTACGCTTGAAATATGGGATTTTAGATAAATTTATCGCTTGCATCCAAGAAAGTAATCGCGCATATTAATTAGTACACTAATATTAACTTGCCCGCTATGTCAAACTCTACGATAAAAGATACCTACACCACGGATTACGAGATCGGTCAGGACAATCTGAAAATGTTTGGCATGGATATGCACAACCCGGTCTTCTTCATCAGCGCAGCCCTGATCCTGCTGTTTGTCATCAGTACACTGATGTTTCCCAACGAAGCAAAATCGATGCTCGATGGCGTCAAAGCCTGGTCTATCCAGGCTTTCGATTGGTTGTTCATCTGGGGCGCCAATATCTTTGTACTCTTCTGCCTGCTACTGGTTTTTCTACCCGTCGGAAAGATCCGAATCGGTGGTGATAGCGCTACCCCGGACTATTCGACGCTCTCCTGGTTTGCGATGCTGTTCGCTGCCGGAATGGGTATTGGACTGATGTTCTGGAGCGTCGCCGAACCCGTTGCTTACTACACCAACTGGTATGGCACACCACTCGGCGTTACCCCCGAAACTGCGGAAGCCGCCCATACCGCCATAGGCGCCACCATGTTCCATTGGGGACTCCACCCTTGGGCCATCTATGCGGTTGTCGCACTGTCATTGGCCTTTTTCGCCTACAACAAAGGAATGCCATTGACCATCCGTTCCGCCTTCTACCCGATCCTGGGCGAATCATGCTGGGGCTGGCCCGGACACATCATCGACCTGTTGGCGGTATTAGCCACCATATTCGGCCTCGCCACCTCACTCGGCCTCGGAGCACAGCAGGCGGCCGGCGGACTCAGCCACCTGTTCGACATTCCGAATGCGATCAACACCCAGATCGCGATTATCATCGGTGTGACCAGCATCGCCATCTTTTCCGTTGTAAGAGGCATCGATGGGGGCGTGAAACTATTGAGCAATCTGAATATGGCTCTGGCCGCCTTTCTACTGCTTTTTGTGCTCATACTGGGCCAGGGGTTTGGTTTTTTCGGCCAGTTCGCAACGACCGCTTCAGCCTATTTTGAGAACCTACTCCCCCTCAGCAACTCCTTTGGCCGGGAGGATAGCGACTGGTTTCATGGCTGGACAGTCTTCTACTGGGCCTGGTGGATCTCCTGGTCGCCCTTTGTTGGCATGTTTATCGCCCGCATTTCCAAAGGGCGAACTGTCAGGGAGTTCATCATCGCCGTGTTACTGGTGCCCACCCTGGTTACCCTGATCTGGATGACCACCTTCGGCGGCACGGGACTCGACCAGGCGGTTGCCGGTGTCGGTCAATTGGCTAACGGCATTTCGGATGTCTCACTGGCCATGTTCCACATGCTGGAAAATCTGCCTTTATCCTCAATCACATCATTTCTGGGGATCACCCTGGTATTGATCTTTTTTGTCACCTCATCCGATTCCGGCTCCCTGGTGATCGACAGCATCACCTCAGGCGGCAAGGTGGATGCCCCGGTGCCTCAACGGATATTCTGGGCCACCCTTGAAGGCGTAATTGCCGGCACACTCCTTTATGGCGGTGGCGCGGAGGCGCTCAAGGCGCTGCAGGCAGGCGCCATCAGCGTTGGACTCCCATTCACTCTGGTACTGCTGTTGATGTGCGTGAGTCTATACAAGGGCTTGAGCGAAGAGCAGAAAACCTGAAATCAATTTTTGATTTCAGGCTACAGCAAAAAAAAACGGAAAACATTCTAAGAAACTGCCTCCCGTTTCTACATTGAAGCTTCCACCCGCCAGCCAAGTTGTTCCGCCTTGGCCCTGGCCTGAGCCGGAACATCCGTTGCCACAAAATGGCGATGCAGTACCTGCACACCAAGCATGTGATTGATGATCGCATCCAGCTTGTTCTGGGTGGCTGCCGTTAACTGTTTGTCGTCATGCAGATCAAATAATGCCTTGACCCCGTCGACCGACAGCAGGCCCGCATCGGCGATGGCAGCCGGGTTAAGATACTCATCCGCCAGCCCCCGCATCGCAGCCCACTTCTTCGGATCGGTGTGGGCAGGCGGCGCCATGAAGGCGAACTTTTCACGCTTGTAGAGCACTTCGGGCAATAGCCCTTTCATCGCCTCACGCAGTACATACTTTTCTGTCTTACCCTTGATGCGCAGGGATGGAGGAAGCTGTGCCGCCATCTCCGCCAGATGATGATCGAGAAAGGCGGGGCGGGCTTCCATGGAGTTGGCCATATCGACCCGGTCTCCACCCCAGGTGAGAATCTGCCCCTCGAGCATGGTCTTGATCCAGACATACTGAGCCTTATCCAGGGGATGACGTCCCGCGAGACTCTCTCCATCGAGCTGATCTGAAATTGCACGCCCCGGATCGTAGTCTGCCAGTTGCGCATTCAAATCCGCCGAAAGCAGGCCCGGCACCCGGGTTGCGGAAGCCAGCCAGGGCTGCAGACAGCTCGGCGTGAAACCGACCTTCTCCTCCAGCGCCGGGTGGCGGATCTCATCCTCAGCCAGCATCGCCCCTTTGAACAGTTTGTTCTGTTCCGCCAACAGTTTTTCCCACTCGGCACGCTCCTCAACGGAGAGGTGATCCAGACCATGCAGAAACATATCCCGACGGAAGGCAGGATAACCTCCGAACAACTCATCGGAACCTTCACCGGTCAGCACCACTTTGTAGTTGACGCTCTGCACATGCCGACTCATCAGCAGTTTGGCCACCCCCAGGGTGTTGTAGATAGTCCGTTCGGTGTGCCAAAGGGTTTCGACAAAATTATCGTAGAGATGGGAGGCGTCCAGCATCATCAGATCCTGATCGGCACCGGTGCTTACAGCCATCTCCCGGGCGATCGGAGATTCGTCATAATCCTTGTTGTCGAAACCGATGGTGAAGGCTTTCACCGGGTTCTGCCTGGCGGCCGCGGCCAATCCGAGAATCGAACAGGAGTCGATACCACCGGAGAGATAACAACCCACCGGCACGTCCGCCTCCAGACGCAGCTGCACCGCTTCCAGCAGCTTGGCGCGCACCGCTTCGATCCACTCACCTTCATCATACTCAGAAGGTCTTTCTCCTTCTTCAGGAAAGGGCATATCCCAATATTTCTGTTGGGATATATGCAAGCGCCCATCTTTTCGCTCAACCACCAGCTGATGCCCAGGAGGCACCTGATGGATGTTTTCAAAAGCGGTGGAGCCAGGCACGATGGTTTGCATCAACTGATGATAGACACCCGCCGGATCAAATTTCCGCTGCACTTCGGGATGAGCGAACAGCACCTTCAGTTCCGACCCGAACACCAGTACCCCGTCCGCTTCAGCCCAATAGAGCGGTTTGATGCCGAAGCGATCCCGCACCAGCATCAGACGTTCGGCCGGTTTGTCGTAGAGAGCAAAGGCGAACTCACCCCGCAGATGGGGCAGCATTCCCGCCAGTCCGAGGCGCGGATAGAGATGCATGATCATCTCCGAATCGCTTTTGGTCTGAAACCGGTCTCCCCGGGCCGTGAGATCTGCACGGATGCGCTGATAATCGTAGAGCTCACCATTCTTGGTCAGCATCAGCCGCCCATCGGAGCTCTCGAACGGCTGCCTCCCGCGACTCTCATCCAGATCCACGATGGAGAGCCTGGCATGACTGAACCCCACCCCCGGCATGCGCCGCACGCCGAAGCCGTCCGGGCCACGATGGTATTGAATGGCCGCCATGGCCACCAGGGTTTCAGGGTCGATGGGGCGATCCCGGTCCGCATAGATAAATCCTGCAATGCCACACATATCTTTTCTACTTCAGCTATAACTTTTCAACAACACAGAGAGCAGCGCCATGCGCACGAAAACCGCACCACGAGCCTGGGCGAAATACCAGTTGTAGGGCGTCTCATCCAGACTGCGATCGAGCTCCTCTCCCCGGGCCAGAGGGTGCATCACCACAGCACCGGGCTTGAAGGGCGAGTCGGCATCGAGGCGATAGGTTCTGCCATGCTCTTCATAACCATCCGATACCCAGGCGATGGCATTCAGGTAGACCACATCCAGCTGTGGCAGCGCTTCGTTTAAATCAGGCGTAATGCGAATATTCAGCCCCGCCTCGCTCAACTCTTTATACTGCCCCTTGGAGAAGGGATCCCGATCCTCACTGACAATCACCAGCTCTTCGATACCTTCTGCAAACAGTGAAAGGAACAGCAGCAGGCTGCGGATGGTACGCATCCTACCTGGTACCCCAATAATGCCGATACGGACCTTTTCAGAGGCTTTGATGCTGCCCGGGTCAATCAACTGGGGCACCGCCTTGAGGATCGTATAGACGTCTGCCATCGCCTGAGTCGGGTGCTCATCGGTACCGTTACCACCGTTGACGATTGGAATGCGTAACGCCTCGAGCATCTCATAAACGGCCCGGTCGTCACTGTCCCGCAGCACCACCAGATCCCCATAGTGGTTGAGCATCTCACCCACATCATAGAGTGACTCACCCTTGGCAATGCCGGTGGTTGCCGGATCGGTGATCGACATGATATCCCCGCCCAGACGGTGCCAGGCACTCTCGAATGAGAGGCGGGTGCGGGTACTCGGCTCATAGAAGGCGGAGATCAGAATCTTACCGGTCAGCGGCCGGGTGATACGATGAGGCTCGGTCTCATACTTTGCCGCCAGTCGACAAAGTTGCACCAACTGCTCACGATTGAACTGCCGGGCCGAGATGACCGGGCGGTGGGCCAGTTCCAGCAGCGGCACCAGATCCTCTGCCAACCGCTCCATCAGGGATCTTGGCCGCTCAAAACCCTGTACATCCAAAACCGGCTCTTCCAACGGTTTGCTCAATTGAGCATCAATATCGTTCACCACAGGGTTCCTCCTTTTCTATCCCGGAACCAGAGCAACAGCAGGATGACCGGTGCGGCGGCCACCATCGCTGTTGCCGCGATAATCAGTAGATTGAGTATTTCTGGAGGGATAATCATCAGCGCGCCTCCCTGGCAGAAACCGGTGCCGGATCGAGTAGCTGCCAATCAAAGTTACGTGGCGCCAGCCAGGTGGTAAGTAACACCAGGGTCATGGAGACAGCCGCTGCCACCAAAGCCGCCACATAGAAACCGATCATGAAATAACTCAGCAATCCGACCAGGGTTCCCAACGCCATTGCCAGGGTGGCGCCCATCGGGTTGATGTTGCGCCAGTAGAGTCCGGCGGCCACCGGCCAGATGGTGCTGGCAACAAAGGCGCCGGTGAAATAGAGCAGTTCCGCCAGGGTGGTGATGCGGGGCCAGCAGAGCAGCCAGGTCATGACCCCCAGGCCCAGGGTTATCCAGCGGGCCGCTTTGACCAGCTCCTCTTCCCGCGCCTGGGGCCGCAGATGCCCCTTGTAGAGATCGGTCAAAACCAGGTCGGAGGTGGCCGCCAGCAGGGAATCGAGACTGGAGGCCAGGGCGGAAAAGACCACGATGAAGACCAACACCGCGCCACCGGCACCAAGCAACTCGCCAGCCACCAAAGGGCCGACCATATCCGCAGTCGGCACATTGATGTTCAGCGCGGGAACGGTCAACGCGAGAAACCCGGCCACAATCGGCACCGGCGTCCAGAACAGACCGGCAATCAAATAGGCCTTGAAACCGACACCCTCGCGAAAGGCAAAGGCCCGGCTCCACCAAACATTGGAGTGAAAGATCTCTCCGACACCGAACAACAGATTGTTGAAGAGAAACATGATGGCGGCCGGAAACAGCAGATTGAGCAGCTCCGGTCGCTCCATCAACACCTGTTCATGCATGGTAACGACCCCGACCTTGGTAATCGCCAGCACCGCAAGAATCACAATCCCGGTGAGGATAATCAGCGATTGCAGAAAATCGGTGCCGATAACCGCACGCAGACCGCCCAACAGGGTATAACTGACACACACAGCGACAATCACCGACATACCGATGTGGTAGTCGATACCGGTGAGGGCGTTGATCAATACCCCGCCAGCCATTCCCAGGCTGATCAACCAACCGAAAGCATAGAAGAGGGAGATCACCAGGAACACCCGCCAGGCCAGGTTGCCGTAGCGCAGCCGGATGAAATCACCGCTGGTGAAGCCCTGGGGCATCAGCTGTCGAATCCTTTTCGCCAGGGGTGCGAACAGGATCAGACCGATCGAACCCAGGGAGTAGCCCACCATACCCCAGATCCCCATCTGAAAGGCGAGTTGGGGAGCCGCCATGGTGGTGTTACTGGTCACCCAGGTGGCCATGGCGGTCGCGGTTCCCAGGGCCAGACCGACCTTGCGGCCGGCCAGCATAAATCCATCCAGCCCCTGGGCGCGCCGTCCCAGCCACCAGCCCAGCCAGATCCAGACGGCACTGAACAGCGCCAGTATCAGCCAGCCAAGATCCGCACTGAGTACCGGATCAGAGTTCAAAGGAACACCCCTTCGATCTCCGAGAGGGCCTCTTCGGTGCTCATCAATCGGGCATAGCGGTCCTTCATGGTGGTATCCGTGGCCTGTTGCAGCTCAGGGGTTACCGTGGCGATACCATCCGAGATCAGGGTGACATAAAAACCGAGATCACAGGCATCTCTCACCGCCGTACTGACACACTCATTGGAGTAGACCCCGACCACAAACAGCCCGGTAATACCCAGGTTGCGCAGCACATACTCCAGATTGGTGGAGGTGAAGACCCCAGATGCGGTCTTGTTGATGATGATCTCATCCCCATGGGGTGCAATCAGTGGCAGGAATTCGGCCTCTTTTGAACCTGGCGGCGCGTGTAGATTGAGACGCTTGTGACCCGGCCCCCGGTCCCGCCCGTCCTGGGTCAGGGATTGAATTCTGGTATGCACCACCTCCAGTCGATTGGCCCGAAAGGCATCCTGCAGACGTCTCACATTGGGCAACACCAGGTTTTCCAGACGATCGAAATAGTAGGCCTGGGATTCCGGCGGCAGACCGGATGAGTCCGCATCGGCGAAGACTCCGTATCCGGGCGCTGCATCGAGATACTGCATATCGATGCACAGCAGCGCGGTGTTGTGCCGCTGCAGCGAGTGGGTACGGCCCGCCGCTTCAGCGATCTTCTCTCGATAGGTATCCCGAAGCGGATCGATACTCATGTAGGGATCAGGTTGTTTTTCTTCTTGGTCACTCATGGTGACTCCTCATTGGCAAGTTCATAGAGTGTGTTGAGCAGCACATTGGCGCCGGCATGGATGTCATTCCACGAGGTCCACTCCGCCGCTGAATGGCTGCGGCCATCCTTACTCGGTACAAAAATCATGCCGGTTCTGGTGATTCGTGCCAGCTGCTGGGTGTCATGGGCGGCGCCACTGGGCAACTGATGGTGGCTGTAGGCAAGTGCCTGAGCCTTGGACTCAATCAGCTGCCGGATGCGCGGATCACAGCTTACCGGCGCCAGTTCACTCACCACCTTGAAGTCGAACATCAGGCCGCGACGCCGGGCGATCGCCGATAAAGTACGCCGGAATGCATCGCTCAGGTCATACAGGATCGACTCTTCCAGGTCGCGAAATTCGAGGGCGAAACGAGCCTCTCCAGGGACCACGTTGGCCGCCCCGGGCAACAGCTCGACACGACCGATGGTGGCAACACTCTGGGGAGCGCCATGCTCCTCCAGAATCCGCTCGATCTCAACGGAGAATTCCGCCAGCCCCTGAAAGGCATCGCTGCGCATCAACATCGGTGTGGTGCCCGCATGATTGGCGACACCGGTCAGGCGCACGTCCCAACGCTTCAGGCCACAGATACCCTCCACCACACCGATCGAACTGCCCAGTTCATCGAGTACCGGGCCCTGTTCGATATGCAGCTCGACGAAGGCGTGCAGGCTCTCCGGTGACCTTGCGGCGGCCAGCGCCTCACTGGCATCCAGCCCCTGAGCGGCCATCGCCTCGGTCAAACCCACTCCTGAAAGATCCCGGGCGGCATGAATCCACTGAGGAGAGATATCACCGCAGAGGGCCTGCGAGCCGAACATACCGCTGAAGCGTCCCTCCTCATCGGAAAAAGCCACCAACTCCAGGGGACGCTTCAGGTTGATGCCCTGCTCTTTCATCGATCGCAACGCTTCCAGCCCACAAAGCACGCCAAGGGCACCATCCAGATGCCCGGCACCGGGCACCGTATCGATGTGCGAACCAACCATCACAGCGGGCTTCTCAGGATCCCAGGCCAAACGGCCAAACAGGTTCGCCGCCCCATCCTGATGCAACTCGAGCCCTGCTTGGGTGATGCGCTCGCGCAACCACTCCCGGGCCTGCATATCCCCCTTGGAGAAAGCCATCCGATAGATACCCTGATCATCCGCCCGACCGATTGCGGCCAGCGCCTCCACATCGGATTTGAGGCGCGGAAAATCGATTTGCAGCAACTTGGAACCCATGAGTCTACCGTTGCCGCCTTGCACCGAGAATGATCAACCAGAGCGTCGCCACAAATACCACCGCGCCGATGGCAAAGAAGCTCATCGCCTTGGCGAGGGAATGGTGTTCGACAAGCAGGTTTACCGGCTCGCTCCAGGGTGAAATTGCACCATTTTGATGCACTGCGCGAACACGGAAGTGATAAGATCCATCACTCAATCCGGTAAGCACTGTCGACCGGTCACTGCCCTGAT
>JAKSBX010000042.1 GCA_022360905.1 Chromatiales bacterium | reverse complement strand
TGGTGGCCGGATCGCCGATCTGCTCACAGATCGCCACCGACTCGCCGAGCTTCACCAGCCGCGCCAGATAGCCCTCGGCCGCATGATAGGGGACCCCGGCCATAGGGATGGGTTTGCCCGCCGACTGACCCCGCTTGGTCAAGGTGATGTCGAGCAGTCGTGCGGCCTTCTCCGCATCGGCGAAAAAGAGTTCGTAAAAATCCCCCATGCGGTAGAAGACCAGCATGTTGGGGTGCTCGCCCTTGATGCGCAGATACTGCTGCATCATCGGCGTATGCTGTTGGCTTTTGGCGGCTTTTGTCATCAGGCAGGCAGACGACTATTCGAAGGTGTAGTGCTTTTCCACATCTTTCAGGATATCCCAGGTGCACTTCATGCCAGCCGGGAAGGTCACCAGGTCACCCCGGCCGAACTCCTGGGGTTCGCCTCCCTCGGGGGTGACGATCACCTTGCCGCGCAGGAAGTAGCAGATCTCGGTCTGGTCGTAACTCCAGTCGAATTTCGACACCTCCTTGCTCCAGATCGGCCAGTCGTAGACCCCCTGGATCTCCAGTTTCATGGAGGATGGGCGGTGTTCGCAGAGTATCTTCAATTCGGTCATGGTGTCCGTTCGCAGTGGTAATTGTGTGGAGGCGAAATTCTGACTGGTGAGTTTAACCTGAAAGGGGGTGTCAGGTTAACTCCGGAGATTGGCGGGAGAGAGGGACGACTGAAATGACCGGCAGAGAAACGTTCCATTTGTTACCCAATGTGAAAACAACGGCGCAGGTCGTCGGGGCGGAATTGCAGGAAAAAAGCAAAGGCTGGCCGACAGGGTCTACGGAAAAAGGTAAAATAGGTGGTGAATTGCTGTTCTATGCCGAGACGATCGAGGAGCTGCTTATTGGGAATATGAATTCCGTTCCGCGGCATTTGTCTGTTAAGTCCTACCGTTTATCAAATTTAGCACTGAATTTCCTTGCGCTAGACGCCTAAGTTCATTGTATTCTGGTTTAATAACAGAGCTATAAGTATCAATGCACTCAGCTGACGTGTGCTATCAGGCCCTAATACTTACGGTTCGGTTAGTAGAGTTGCCATGGAGATAGTAATAATGAGATGGATACAGGTGCTGATGTTATGCGTTATCTCTCTTTCGGCGGTGGCGGATGTTTCTAGGGAACAGCTGCTGCTGGCATGGGAGGAGCATCAAAAAAGCAATCCGGATATTCTCCAATTCAAAAAGCTCGGCAAAGATCTTTATCATATCAAGTTCGCCCACATGCCTTATGATGGGGAGCTGAAGCTCCTCGCCTATAACACGGAACTACTCGACTATCTCCCGGATATCAATCCCTATACGCATACCGGTTACGTCGAAATCGATCTGACGGCAGCTCCTGCGGAAGAGATCAATAAATACAGTAGAAGCTACAGCCGTTGGCTACAAAGCAACACCTTTTACTATAACCGGGAGAGCCAAAGCTGGGACTCCTGGAGCGTCTATCGTCAACAGTTGGATCAGCAGAGCGAGGACCTGATATCAGATACCTCTGGGATACTGAAGGTGTTCGATTATTGGGAATATATTCTGTTAGCTGTCTTCCTCTACTTTGTCGTGGTGACAATCAACAACGACAGGCGTGTGAAAAGATCCTTGGCGCTTCAGGACAGGGCGATGGAAGATCTTGAAGTCAACAAGCGACTTATAAAAGAAGAACTAGATTTGCATCAGGAGACGAACCGTCTGTTGGGGGAGATGCTCTCTCTACTCAAGCAACAATCGGGAGGGAAAAACGGTGGTTGAGGAAGTGGTACCGCAAGTCAAGCATCTTTGGTGGCAGCGTTTCAGGTTTGGCCTGATATCATACCTGCTGACAGG
>JAKSBX010000253.1 GCA_022360905.1 Chromatiales bacterium | reverse complement strand
TTACCCCCATCCTTGAATACCCCGTGATAACCAGGCTCACCGGCACTGGCGACCGCATTGATGGCACTGCCGGATTTGGTCTGGGCGATGGTCTGCACCTGCAGGCCTTCTATCTCATTCACCGCCTTCAGCTCAGTCAGGGAGGCATTCAGCGTGTGGTATCGATCGGTATTGAAATGTTGCCCCATGGCGGCCGAGATAATCGCCTCGCTGATGCGTAACAGAGCATTACCCATCTGTTCGATATTCCGGCCCAGCATGATCAGGGCGATATGATCCGCCGGATGCTTATCTTTCTTCAGATATTTCGAATAGCTCAACAACTGTTTCTGGTAGGCCTGATCGAGTCGCTGCTCTACCCGGCCGATCTTCAAAGCCCGACGGGTGTCCTTGTCGGACAGCGCCGGCTCGATCATCTCCAGAGCCTTCAGCACCCGCTCCAGCATGGGCAGATATTTACCCCGCTTCAACAGACGTTTCTGTTCAACCTGCAGAGACTGCAGCATCGCCTCCCGGCACAATTCGGTGATCCGCTCCAGATGAGTGGCCACATCTTCAACCGCTCGCAGCAGCTGCTTGAGACCACTCTGATTGTCCGCCGCAGAGAGCTCCGACAAACAGTGGTTGTGAATACTCAGACGCAGGTTCTCCACATAACCCTTGCGATCGAGCAGCCGGGACGGCGGTGTATTGGCAGAGTGTGCCAGATACTCCCGTAGCACACTCAGATGAGAGGCTGTCTCGGCAAGCAGGAACTGCAGATTGTCATCAATCGCTTTTGGCAGAGACATCTCAGTCGATTACTCCCAGATAGAGGGGTTTGTCGCCTTTGAACACCGGTTCCAGATCAACCTCAAGACTTTTCGGAAAAAGCTCGACCTGAGAAAACTCAGCGAAAGGCAGCCATACCACTTCGATCTGGTGTTTATCAGGATGTGCTCCCGGACCGGGACGATAGTCGTCCGGGACGGAACAAGCGAACAGAAATTCGATCAGATGGCGACTTGAAGGGGGTTCGGTTCTGCGCTGTTTGAAGAAGTCGGCAACCCCCAGCAGACCATCCACTACCACACAGGTACCGATCTCCTCCTCGCACTCTCTCTGCAGGGCCTCGATCAATGTCTCCTGCACCTCTTGACCACCCCCAGGCAAGGTGTACCAGAAGCCCCGCTCCTGCTGCCATTTTTTCTGCATCAAAACGGCTTCATCACGCACAATCACTGCACGTACGGCATTTCGGATATTGGCGTCCAGGCCTATCAAGTCAGCTGCCTGTTTCATATTCAAGTCTGTTGCTTCTCTCCTGTAGATAAAGCGGGCTTAGAAAAACAGCACCATAATCCAGCACAGTACCACCAGCATCAGCGATACCAGTACAGCGGCTGATCCCTGGTCCTTGGCACGACCTGAGAGTTTATGGTTCTCGGTACTGATACGGTCCACCACGCTTTCGATAGCACTGTTCAGCAGCTCCACGATCAGCACGATCAGTAATGGCCCGACAAGCAGTGCCCTTTCGACACCATTGTCACCCAGCCAAAGCCCCAAAGGAGCGAGGATGATCAGTAGCAGCACCTCCTGACGGAAGGCCTCCTCGTTCTTATAGGTAGACCGAAATCCCTTCATTGACCAGCGCATTGCGTTGATCAATCGTCGGAGCCCAACGTTATTTTCGACTTGCATCACCATAATGCGGCTCCTTCTACCAGCTTAGACATAAAAAATCGACCCTGTCATAAACAAATCATGATCCTCTCATAAAACTGCAACGCAGAACCACTAAGGTTCGCACCCAGTGAAACGGGGCCCGTGAGTATCAATCCTCTCACCCCCGTACTGACTGAAAAAACGCCGATCCAGGCGCGAGGAGTAATGTTTGGTCATACCGATTAAACGTCGAGCAATACCAGCCAGCGTTATTTCCGGGTCACCCCGGAGAGCAAAGCCTCTCTCCCCCTCAACTTCCTTATCAGTCCCGAATAGAGAAAAACTTCATGTCACCGCTTCAGGCCTTGCCAGGCATGGCTATGAGCAGGTGCACAAAATGGTGTTCACAAGACCAATGCGAGAACTCCGATGGCATCACTGAAATATAAGAGCCTGTTTCTGTCCGATACCCATCTTGGCCTGAGAGCCGCCCGCACCGAGTATCTGCTCGACTTCCTCAAACACACCGAAAGCGAAAACCTCTATCTGGTCGGCGATATTCTCGATTTTTGGAAGATGCGCTCCGGTTGGTTCTGGCCTTCGATCAACAACGAGATCATCAATCTGGTGATCCAGAAAGCCAAACAAGGAACCCGGGTGATCTACGTACCGGGCAACCATGACGAGCTGCTGCGCGACTATCTCAACTTCCACTTCTCGGGGATCGAAATCCACAAGGAGATCATCCACAAGACCGAGGATGATCGCCAGTTCCTGGTACTCCATGGCGATGAGTTCGACGGCGTGGTGATGAACAACAAATGGCTGGCCCACCTGGGCAGCGATGCCTACGACCTGCTGCTCTGGCTGAACCGCTGGTTCAACGTCGCCAGGCGACGTTTGGGATTCGGTTACTGGTCCCTCTCCGCTTACCTCAAACGCCAG
>JAKSBX010000043.1 GCA_022360905.1 Chromatiales bacterium | reverse complement strand
TGGGGCATGGCCCCACCCTACCAATGATTTCAGGGTGTAGGGTGGGGCCATGCCCCACCAAATAGGCTTTAATTAAACACAATAAAGCGCCTTGACACTTACTGAGCCACATCGGTCTTAATACTGATGGTCAGGTTAGTAATAAGGTGAAGCATCGCAATGATCATCGAATAAACACAGACGCACAGATTTATTCCGGACGGTAGTGGGCATTTGCCGGGATGACGAAGAACTCAATCATCAGGTCCTGGCGAGTGTTTGCGGTGATTGGTGTCCATTCGCGGCTTGAAGCAAATGCACCAGGCCTATTCGCATCAACACAACCATTAGCGTTTATTCGCGTTCATTAGCGGACTGAAATCAAATGGGACAACGCTCCACGACATCAACCACTGCCGAGGTGAGTTTGTTCAGATCATCCTCTTCGATGATAAAAGGTGGCATCAGGTAGACCAGCTTGCCGAAGGGACGGATCCAGACGCCGGCATCCACGAAACATTGTTGAATATGTTTCATCTCCACCGGTTTTTTCAGTTCCACAACACCGATTGCACCCAGTACCCGTACCTCTTCCACCTGGGGTAGTTCCCGGCATGGGGAGAGTCCCTGTTGGAGTCGTTGCTCAATGTTCTTGATCCGCTCCTGCCAGGGGGAGTTCAATAGCAGATCGATACTGGTCAGCGCCACACGGCAGGCCAGCGGATTGGCCATGAAGGTCGGCCCATGCATAAACAGCCCTGGATCTCCCCGGCTGATAGTCTGGCTGATCTCCTCGGTGGTGAGGGTGGCGGCCAGGCTCATATAGCCGCCGGTAAGGGATTTGCCGACACACATGATATCCGGGGTGACATCCGCATATTCACAGGCAAACAGTTTACCGGTGCGACCGAAACCCGTGGCAATCTCATCGAGGATCAGCAGTACCCCGAACTGATCGCATAGACGACGTACCTCTTTGAGGTACTCCACCGAGTAGAAGCGCATGCCCCCGACACCCTGTACTATCGGTTCAAGCACCAGAGCGGCAATCTCATGGTGATGCTGCTTCAGCTTGTCGGTCAATCCTTTTGCACCATCCCCTTTGCAGGGGTGTCCGAAATAGCAGGTCGGCGCATCGGCAAAGTGCTGTTTGGGCAGGATTTCAGAGAACAGGTTATGCATCCCGGTAACCGGGTCGCACAGCGACATGGCGCCGAAAGTGTCGCCGTGATAGCCCTTGCGGATGGTGAGAAAGCGTTGTTTTTCCGGTAGCCCCTTGTCATGCCAGTACTGGATGGCCATCTTCATGGCGACCTCAACCGATACGGAACCGGAATCGGAGAAGAATACGGTTCGCAGGGTTTCCGGTGTGATTTCGATCAGTTTTTTCGCCAGATCTGCAGCGGGCTGGTGGGTCAGTCCACCGAACATCACATGAGCCAGCTGTTCAGCCTGTTCGGCGATGGCCCGATTCATCTGTGGGTGGTTATAGCCGTGGATGGCGCACCACCAGGAGGACATGCCGTCGATTAACTCCCTGCCGTCGGCCAGTGTGATACGTACACCGTCTGCGGATACCACGGGATAGACCGGTAGATCGGCACCAATCGCACTGTATGGGTGCCAAACATGCGCCTTGTCGAATGCTATCCAGTCTTCACTATGACTCATAAAGTAAGCTGTCTGTTATTTCGGGATGCAGAGATTAACAGATATTCAGCTGCCGGGATAATGGTCTGGTTGTGATCGGCAGCAGGATTATCGAATTAAAATCCTATTGTTACGGAACAGTAATATGAGGCAAATGAGTCGTTTTCTTTCGCTGCCCAATATGATAACTATGGGGTTTTCCAGGGCCTGTTAACACGGATTCCAAGGGGCTTGTGTTAACAATTCCTTACACAAAAACCGCTTACCCCCAGGGGATAGGGCGTACAGCCATCCGCTTACGATAAGAATCACTGGCTTGTGCGTCTGCGGTTAATAAACAGAGGAGTAAACGATGGACAAACCTGTAGTAGCCGCCAAACAACCGATCGATGTGGATCTCGTGGCTGGCAGAGAGTATTGGTGGTGTGCCTGTGGACGGTCTGACAATCAGCCGTTTTGCGACGGTTCACATCGCGGTACCGGTATCGAGCCCCTTGGTTTCAAGGCGGAGAAAAACGGTGAAGCCTGGCTCTGCCGCTGCAAACAGACCAAAACACCACCCTATTGCGACGGTAGCCACAAACAGGTGGAAGATTAGTCGTACGCTGAATGATGGGCAAAGCAGCTGCCCATGAGCAGAGTGCCATGGCCGAATGGCACTTACTTATCGTTTGATCAAAGGGCTTTGGTGGGGCATAGCCCCACCCTACACCATGAATTCAACAGTAGGGTGGGGCCTTGCCCCACCAAATAACATCTAAGTAAGCGCCATTCGGGTTAGGCCCCTTTTTTCTTATCCAAAGCGCTTTTGTCAGAGTGCTTTCCGGCGGATCCCTCAGGAACTTCATGTTCGATCCGGTTTCTACCATTCGATTTGGCAATGTAGAGGGCCTGATCGGCACTGGCCAGCAGATGGCTGCCCAGCTCTTTGTGGTGGCTCTTTCCCAGCATTGGCAGGGTTTCACTTACGCCGATGGAGACGCTCAACTGCAGGCTCACCCCCTGATCCAGATGGACCGGATCTGAATTGACCTCGAGACGAATCCGCTCAGCCAGCAGCAGCGCCTCCGAGAGGTTTGTCTGGGGCAGCAGGATGGCGAACTCCTCACCACCGTAGCGGGTGGCTACATCACTGGCGCGTAGCTGAGAGCGGATGCGTTTTGCCAGCTCTCTTAATACCTGGTCCCCGGCCGGGTGACCGTAGCTGTCATTGATCCGCTTGAAATGGTCGGCATCGATAAACAGGCAGCTGAGCGGCTGGCGATAACGGCTGGCCCGGGAGAGCTCCTCTTCCAGGCGCCGGTCCAGGTAGCGTCGGTTGTGCAGTTCGGTGAGAGGATCGGTGAGGCCACTGATCAGCAGGCGTTCCCGGTTGGTGACGTTTTCCAGGCAGACACCGCAAATGGTGGCCAGGCGGGCAAGAAAATCTGTCGCATGCTGTCGGGTAAAGCGATTCGCATCCTGGCTGCCCAGATTGATACTGCCTACCAGATGGTTGCTGCAGATCAGGGGCAGGATGGCGATACTTTTCAGATTTTTCGGCTGATCGAAAAGGTTGTTGTATTCCGGGGTGAGGAAGACTCCCAACCAAGGGCTTTTCAGCCGTAGAAAGCGCTGATTGATCACACCCAAATCGTCCACGAAGCGGACATAGGGGAATGCATCAATAGATATACCGTTGTTACTCAGCAGGTGGCGAATCTCATGGTCAGGATCCAGCATCAGTAGCTGAATACTGTCGACCTCGAAGGAGGCCAGCAGCCCTTCGCTCATACCGCTCAACAGCTCGGCCAGGGTTTCGGCGCTCAGCAGCTCAAGCTCCCGGGCATAAAAACGCCCCAGAGTTTCCTGGTTCTCCACAGCCTTACGGGTCAGCTCTTTTAAACGGAGACGTAAGATTCGATTTTCTTCTTTAAGGTCCATTTATGTTGTGCAGTCGCCACCTGGGTGGAATATCGGCCAACTGCGGGTGATCTTGAGCTGATTAACCTGGCGAGCAAAAAGTTGTGCCTTGTTCAGATCCCGCTGCCAACTCGCCAGAGTTGATAGTCGGGCTGATTGATGTAGCCACGGCTGGTGATGTAACTGATCACATTGCGCAATCGGTAGAACCGAACCACTGAATCGACCCGGATGATCTCTTTGCCCCGCTCATCAAAGAACAGCAGCGAGGGCGTGTAGAAGAGCCCCAGTTGCTTGGCCCATTGGCTTGCACTGGTCTTTTGTCCATCCGGGGTGATGATGGGTGTGTCCGAGCGAATGTCGAGCTGGACGTTATCGAACGACCTGACCAGTTTGTTGATTGCCGGGTCTCTCAAAGGCTGGCCATGCAGCACGTCACAGGCGTGACAGTTGCCCTGTTCGAAAAACACCACCAGAGGGCGTTGGCCCGGGAATCGGCTGCGGTCGAGGTTGTGTGGCGGGGGGATGAAGAACTCCTCTTCGTTGAGGTCCCCCGGTTCGAAGGCCGTACTCGCCTCGCCTCTGGCCAGATAGTCAGGAAAACTTTCGTTTAGATAGTGCTGGTCGGCGACATACTCCAGGGCAGCACGAAATTGATAGGGTGGGTAGTAACCCCGTAGCCGCAGTACCTCTTCCCCCCGTTGGTTGAAAAAGATCAGCGACGGGGTGAAATTGGTCTTCTCCCGCAGGGCAAAATCCCTTTGCGTGAGGGTCTCCCCGCTCAAGGTGGTCAGCTCTTCACTGCTCCAGATATCGATGGGAATGATATCAAAATTACGGCGGGTGTAAGTGGTGATGTCACTGAGACCGAAATTGACCTCCAGCAGCATCTTGCAATAGGCACAACGTTTTTGACCGAAATAGAGAACAATACCTTTTTTGTCATCCTCAACGGCCTCCTCCAGATCCGCCGGCAGATCGAGAAAACTCTTCTTGAACCAGTCCGGGTACTGCAGCAGCTCTTCGAGAGGAAAATCATCGAAGGCATAGACATCATCCTCCGATTCGATGGCGGAGGCTTCATGAAATGGGATGAATAGCAGGGATACCCACAGGGTTAGCCATACTATTCTGTGTCGCTTGGTCATAGATCTTGGCTCATGTTGGAGCCCGGAGCGTTTCTATTTCCATCGGCACCAATAATAACCGACTACCCATAGGGTAATTGTGGTGTGATGGGTTATCTTATTCGTGAGCATCACCGGTTTACGATAATTCCTTAGCAATCCTGTTGCGGAATGACCCTCTGAACCCTGGATGCCCTTTATTGATCTCTCTTCAGTCTAGCCGACTGAAAGGAAAATCTGAACAGGTATTGGTATTTGATGTCTGAATTGGCTATCGTTCCGTGAGAGACGGGGTTGCCGTTCAGGACCATCGATTGAGCACGCCTTGTCGTCTGAATTGAATCATTTAGGGTAGTAACCTTGCTTGGGCCCATGGGGTTCCGCAAGGTAGGTATGGAGAATCGTATAGATGAAAAAAACTGCACTTTTCGTGGCGACATTGGCGCTGACCACATCCATCTCCGCGAAGGCCGAGGGGGATCCCGCAACCTACTGTAAACAGGCGGCAAAACTCTACCAGGAGAATGATATCCCGGGAGCGGTGGAGGAGGCCAAATGGTGTCTGGAATCCCTGGAGCAGATTCAACAGTCGCAAAAGGGTGACCGTTTTGCCAAGCAGGTGGCCGGTTGGCAGCGGGGCGAGGTCTCCAAGCAAAAAGCCATGGGTATGTCGATGATTGAGACCGAATACAGCAAAGGCAACAAATATATCAAAGTGAGTTACAACAGCGGCGTCAGTGGTATGGGGGCGATGTTCAGCCAGATGGGGCTGGCAGGTGGCGGTAAGAAGATCCGCCTGGGGCGCTATACCGGCCTGGTGCTCGACGAGGGTAGAAACAATGAGATCCTGGTCAATCTTAAGATGACCCAGGGTATGGTCAATCTCTCCTCCGATACCGCATCAATGGCTGAGTTGCAGGCCTTTGCCAAGGCCTTTCCGATCAAAGATATCGATCAATAGAACTGATTCCGCCCGGCAGATTCAGGGTTCCCGATTATCCGGGAACCCTGCTGATTTTTTGATCCCTTGAATCTCAATCGAGATATCCCGTCCATTCGACGCTGCTGTCGCCAAACACCAGAAAATGCGGGTTCAGCAGGGAATCCTTGGTGTTGTAGCTGAGTGGTTCACCCGCCAAGGTGGTGACCTGTCCCCCGGCCGCTTCCACCACCGCCTGTGCCGCACCGGTATCCCACTCTGAGGTAGGGCCTAAGCGGGGATAGATGTCGGCCATACCTTCCGCGACCAGGCAGAGCTTGAGTGAGCTGCCCATGCTGACCAGTTCATGTTCTCCCAGATTATCGAGAAAGCGTTGCAAGGAGTCCCCGGCGTGGGAGCGGCTGCCGGCAACCCGGGCCGGTTTCTGACAGTTGGCCGTCACACGGATCCTCTCTGGCGGCTGATTGCCGATCTGTTTACTGGCACTCTGCCCCGGAATGCCGTAGTAGAGGGTCTTTATGACCGGGGCGTAGACCGCACCAAAGCTGGGTCTATGTCCGTCGATCAGGGCGATATTGACGGTGAACTCGCCGTTTCTTTTGACGAACTCACGGGTGCCGTCCAAGGGGTCGATCAGCCAGTAGCGCTGCCAGCCGCTTCGGGTGGCAAAGGGGACTTTGGCCGACTCTTCAGAGAGTACCGGTATTTCCGGGGTGAGTCGTTCCAGGGTCGATACGATCAGCTGGTGGGCGGCCAGATCGGCCGCGGTGAGGGGAGAGTTGTCCTGCTTGGTCTCGATCTCGAACTCGGTATCGTAGATCTCCAGGATCGCCTCGCCGGCCTCCCGGATAAGATTCAGCAGTTGATCGATCGGTATGGGTAGAGTCATGTCAATACGTTCCTTGCCAGGCAGAGCGCTGCAATCGAGCGCGCCTCCGTAAAATCGGGTTGTGCGATTAGATTGTCCCAGTCGGAGAGTTTCCAGGGGACTACCTCGATGGGTTCAGGCTCATCCCCGACCAGCCGGTCGGGATAGAGATCCCGGGCGAGGATAGCATAGGTATGGTGTTGGATGTAGGCGGGGGCAATGGTGAAGGTCTTGATAATTTCAAGCTTGCGCGCCGCATAGCCCACCTCCTCCTGCATCTCCCGGTTGGCGGCCTGCAGGGGATCCTCACCGGGCTCCATGCGTCCCTTGGGCAGTGCCAGTTGGTAGTCCTGGCTGCCGGCGGAATACTCCCGGATCAACAGAACCGTCTCGTCATCCAGCATGGGGATCACCAGAACCGAGCCTGTCTTGCCGCCAAGCAGGCGTTCGTAGACCCGTTTTTCCCCATTGCTGAACTCCAGACCCAGTTGTTCAACGCGAAACAGGCGGGTCTCCGCGATCAATTGCTGTGAAACTATCTTCGGTTTTGTCACTGTATTCTATTTCATAGTCCGGTATTGGATCGACGCGGCCTGCTCTGGCCAGGGCCTATCACTTTGATTGCACCTTATATCTGGATTCCTCCATTGAGCGCCAATATCAGGCGAAAGGTGATGATATGCCTGATCCGTCAATGGTTCTCTCTTCACCCATCGGGCGAAATCATCAAGTCTGCGAGACATTGTCGACAATTCATCTCCAATGGCAGATTCTGTTAACCCGGCGGCCAAATAGGTTAAAGGGTTGCAACCCTGGCTTCAATAACTCAGCAGGGATAATGTGATCCGTGCGCTGGGCTTGGCGGCATGAGACAATAGTCGCCGGATTTGTGTTAACGGACCCTGGTTAATTTGAGTGAGTCTATGATTCCCTGGAACGATATCGACTGTGTATTGCTGGATATGGACGGTACTCTGCTGGACCTCCATTTCGACAACCATTTCTGGTTGGAGTATGTGCCTGCCCGTTATGCGGAGGCCAAAGGTATCCCCCTGGCTGAGGCAACTCAGGAGTTACTGGGGCGCTACAAGAACGTCGAAGGCACCCTGGATTGGTATTGCGTGGACCACTGGAGCCGGGAGCTGGAGTTGGACATCGTGCTGCTCAAGGAGGAGGTGGATCATCTGATCTCTGTGCACCCCCATGTGATCGACTTTCTCGATCAGCTGATGTGTGCCGGTAAGGAGCGGGTGCTGGTAACCAACGCCCATCAGAAGACCCTGGCATTGAAGATGGAGAAGACCCGGCTGGCCGGTTTTTTCAATCAGGTTATCTCATCCCATCAGCTGGGGCTGCCAAAAGAGCATCCGGAGTTTTGGCATCGTCTGCAGAATCTGCACCCTTTCGATCCCCAGCGCACCCTGTTTGTCGACGATAGCCCGGCGGTGCTCAAGTCTGCCCGGGGTTATGGTCTGAAATGGATCCTGGCGATTCTCAAGCCGGACTCGCAACAACCGCTGAGAGAGCGTGGTGATTTCCCGGCAGTCGAGGATTTCTCTGAGATTACCCGGGGGTTGCGCTGTCTGATTTAATTTTGCTGTCTCGTTGAGCGGCTTCCCAGGCGAGGAGTGCCAGTTTTCTCGAATCTCCCCAATGGTAGATGCCGGTCTCTCCATCGGAGCGGATCACCCGATGGCAGGGGATCAGAAAAGCGATGCGATTCTGAGCAAGTGCCGTGCCCGCCGCTCGATGGGCCTTGGGTGATCCGGCCAGCTGGGCCATGGTGGTGTAGGAGATAAGCTGAGAGGTGCCGATATTGAGTAGTGCCTCCCACACCTTGATCTGGAAATTACTCCCCTTCATCAGCAGATGAAACCTGGCTGACTCGGGGTTGCGACTGAAGATCCTGTTGATCAATAGGCCCGCCTCTGGGTCGTTTCGTTGCAGTTCTGCCATCGGCCAGGTCTGCTGCAGACCATGACTCAATTCAGGGTGGTCCAGATCGTGAAAGCTCAAGGCGACGATGCCCCGTTCCGTCCAGGCAATCATGGCGATGCCGAAAGGTGAGCCGGCCACACCATAATTGATGCACAAGCCCTGGCCCTGTTGTTTGATCTCGCCCGGGGTCATGGCCTCACAGGTAATCATCAGGTCGTGCAGCCTGCCCGGACCCGACAGGCCACTCTCCAAGCTTGTCGTCAGCAGATCCTGCGATGTCAAAAGGCTGCGACGCGCATACTCTTTGGTCAGATATTGCAGGAACCGTTTCGGCGATATGCCGGCCCATTCACTGAACACCCTTTGCAGATGGTATTCACTCAGGTTAACCGCTACCGCGATCTCGCCCAGACTGGGCTGTCGGCGGAGATTGGCACGGATGTACTCGATTGCCCGGGCGATCACAAGGTAGTGGTTTTGTTTTACCGGCTGTCTGTTTGTGGTCATGACACGCTGTTCTGTTCATTCACTGTCCTCAGTCTGCACATCAAACCGGGCCATGACCACCCGTTTCTTGCGGATTCCAGAATCTTTGCAGCGATTCCGCCCACCAACTGGGCCGGTTTTACCTCAGATCAGGGCTTTTCCGCGGCAGTTTTATCCCTCGTCAGTTGCTCAAGCATGCTTTCCATCTTGATCAGTCGCTGTTCCATCTCAGCGGTCCGGCTGTCGATTCGGTGTACTTCTCCCGCCTCGCCTTCACCACTCTCCCGGGAAAACTCCTCATGCTCTCGCTGCAGGGTTTCCAGCACGATACCGATCATCATATTGAGAAATACAAATGCCACGATGAAGATGAATGAGAGATAGAAGAACCAGCTGAGTGGAAAGACCTCCATGGTTTCGTACATCACATCGGTCCAGTCCTCGAAGGTGGCGACACGGAACAGGGTCAACATGGCGATGGTGATGTTACCCCACAGCTCAGGGTTGACCTGATGGAAGAACATGCTGCCGATGGCGGCGTAGATGTAGAAGATGATGAACATCAGCAGCGACACATAGCCCATGCGGGGAATGGCGGTGACAAAGGCATTCAGCAGTACCCGTAATTCGGGGATGATCGATACCAACCGTAGCACCCTGAAGATACGCAGCAGTCTGCCCAACAGGGCGGCTTCGCTGTCTTCGACCGGGATCAGGCTGGCAGTGACGATGAGAAAGTCGAAAACGTTCCAGGCCTTGCTGAAGAAGCGTTTCAGACTGTGCTCGGCAATCATGCGGATGATGATCTCGACCAGAAAAAAGATGGTGATGCCGATGTCGAGCAGACGCAGTATCTGGGCGGCAGAGGATGGGATCGGGTAGGTTTTGGCGCCGATCATCAACGCCGAGATCACGATCACCAGGATCACGAAGGTCTCGAAGATCTTGTTTTCGCGAAGTTGGATAAACTGTTGTTGCAGTTGAGCAGCGGTCAGGGGCATGGCTGATTGGATCCGGTTTTGGCTGATAGTCAAAAGGCCGCCGATTATAACGGAAAAGGTCCCTTATTGCGGTTTATGGTCTCCGCTATGGATTGTGAAAATGCGCCTTAGTTCCGGGGCAGGAGGTCAGTGGAAGTGATTCAGTGAGTGGGGTGTAGGCGGAATGGCGCTTACTTAAGTCATTTAAGCCGGAAGAAGTTGGGCCACCCTAAGAGATTAACCGCCAATCACCACAAATCTTCGCTAATAGACTCCTCTGTGTGAGAGTTTTTCGCGGCATTTTGCGGTGACTGGCGTTCATTGGCGGCTTATTCTCTTAAATCAGCGCCATTCGGGGGTAGGCGGTTAGTTGCCCCAGGTTTTAAAGCGTTTTTTGCAGTAGGCGAGCAGTTCGGCATAGTTGCGGAAATAGAGTTCGAAGCCATCCTCCGCGGGGGCATCGAATTCACACCAGTCGTTGTCGTAGTCCCGGCAGATCTGTGGACGCTCGTCATAGATGCCACAGCCCCCATCGGCTTGCAGGTGTTCACAACTTCCGCCGATCAGCAGAAACCAGCCGTCTTCATCCTTGTAGATCTCCACCCCGGCATGGGAGACCTGCCAGAGCAGATGTTCAAAGTCACTCTTCGAGCGGGGGGCGACCCCGAGGGCCTCTGTGGTGTAAGTGCAGCACTTGGAGTTGGTGCAGCGATGGCACTTGTGATCCATGGTTATTCGTTGTTGGGTTATTCGCTGTTGCTCTGGGGTGGCTTGGGGCCGCGCCGGCGACGTCGGCGTTTGCCTTCTCCCTTGGGTTTGTGTGCTTTATGGTGATGTCCCTTGCCATGGCTCTTCTGGCCCTCTTTGGGGCGATGCCTCTGGCGGGCCCCCTTCTCTGGGTAGACACGGCTCTTCGGGTCCACCTCGGCCAGCAGATCGGTTGCCACGGTCTGGGTCGGGATGGAGTGACCCACATAGGTTTCGATGTCCGGCAGTGAAAAGGCATAGGTTTCACAGGCAAAACTGATCGCCTCGCCACTGGCCCCGGCACGGGCGGTTCTGCCGATGCGGTGCACATAGTCTTCCGCATCCTCCGGCAGATCGAAATTGACCACATGGGTGACATCGGGAATATGCAGGCCACGGGCCGCCACATCGGTTGCCACCAGGGCAGGCAGCTCACCGTTCTGGAATTTCTTCAGCAGGCTGAGGCGCTTTTTCTGTGGCACATCGCCGGAGAGCACCGCCGTGTCGATGCCATTCCCCTGCAAAAATCCCCAAACCTTATCTGCCACCCGTTTGGTGTTGACGAAGACGATGGTGCGGGCGTCCTCAAGCTGTTTGAGCAGGCCGACCAGCAGCGGGATCTTCTCCTCGTTGGCGGTCATGTAGCAGGTCTCGGTGATCTTCTCTGCTGTGACCTGCTCCGGCTCCACCTCGACACTGTGAGGGTTGTTCATGTGTTCGTAGGCCAGTTCGCGCACCCGATAGGAGAGGGTGGCGGAGAACAGCATGCCGAGCCTGTTCTGTGGTGATGGACAGCGCCGCAGCATATAGCGGATGTCCTTGATGAAGCCGAGATCGAACATGCGGTCGGCCTCGTCCAGCACGATCACCTGAATCTCTTTCAGGTCGTAGACCCGTTGTTTGAAGTAGTCGATCAGTCGCCCCGGGGTGCCGATCAGGATATCCACGCCCTGCTCGATCTGCTTGCGCTGCTTATCGTAACCGGTTCCGCCGTAGACTGCTGCGGTCTTCAGTTCGGTGTGCTCGGTCAAAGCCTGGGCATCGTTGTAGATCTGCACCGCCAGCTCTCTTGTAGGTGCCAGTATCAGGGTGCGGGGTTGATTGACCCGGCGCTGCTCGGATGGGGGGTTGCGTAACAGGTAGTCGATAGCAGCGATCAAAAAGGCGGCGGTTTTACCTGTGCCGGTCTGGGCCTGTCCGGCCAGATCTTTTCCGGCCAGTGCGATCGGCAGGGTTTCCGCCTGGATTGGGGTGCAGTATTCGAAGCCGGCCTCCTGGATACCCAGCAGAACCTGGGGGTCGAGATCGAAGTCGGCAAAACGGGTCTCAGTCAGATGTTTATTGCTCATGGGGCGGAAGCATACAGGATAATAGGTATAACTACGATCCTGCATGGATTCAGAGCATTTGCATTTAATAAATGGATGTAAAATTTGCCCATCGACGGACACAATCCCGTACAATCCCCCTGCATGAATATCCATCTTGTTTCTGTCGGAAATCGCATGCCTGACTGGGTGGTCGAAGGGTATCAGACCTATGCCCGGCGGATGAATGGGGATTGTTATCTCCATCTGCTGGAGATCGCTCCGGGACAAAGGGGCAAAAAGGCCGATATCAAACGAATCCTGAAGGATGAGGGTGAAAGGATGCAAAAAACGATTCCCAAGGGGTGCCGGGTTGTGGCCCTGGACGTGAAGGGGCGGAGCTGGAGTACCGAACAGCTCTCCAGCAAGCTGCAGTCCTGGATGGGCGATGGCCGGGATCTGGCGCTGCTGGTGGGCGGGCCGGAGGGGCTGTCGGCTGAGTGTCTGAACCAGTCGGATGAGCGCTGGTCCCTGTCTCCGTTGACCCTGCCCCATCCGCTGGTCAGGGTAGTGGTGGCTGAGCAGCTGTATCGGGCCTGGAGTCTGATGCACAACCACCCCTATCATCGTGCCGGTTAACGGTATGGCTGATCGAGCCAGTCTCTATCTGGCTTCCAGGTCCCCTCGACGCCGCGAACTGCTGCGACAGATCGGGGTGAGTTTCGAGCTGCTCGATATCGAGGTCGATGAGGGACAGCGGCCGGATGAGCCGCCGGCGGACTATGTGCGGCGTGTGGCTGAAGAGAAGGCTGTGGCAGGCTTCAAACAGATCGCTGCAGCGGATCGTCGACCGGTGTTGGCTGCCGATACCAGTGTGGTGGTGAGCGGCCAGATTCTGGGTAAACCGGAAAACCGGGATCACGGCATCTGGATGCTTGGACAGCTCTCGGATACCACCCATGAGGTATTCAGTGCGGTAACCCTGTGCCAATCGGTGCCACTGACAAGAGTCTCTGTCAGCCGGGTAACCTTCCGTAAGCTCAGCGAAGCCGAGATGCTCGATTACTGGTATACGGGAGAGCCGCTCGACAAAGCAGGAAGCTATGCAATTCAAGGGCTTGGTGCACAATATATTACTCGGCTGGAGGGTAGCTACTCCGCAGTAATGGGGTTGCCGTTGTTCGAGACCGCACAATTACTGCAACAGGCTGGGATCGAATTTGGTGCTGGGAAGACTAATTTAACAGGCCCAGGTAGTATTTAGGCCGAACAGGGTATCCCAGGCTCTTTTTTTTCGGTGGAGTGGTCGATCCCTCCTTGCTGATTGCCGGTATGCCGGGGTGGAGGAGAAATTGCTAGGTTGCGGGCTCAAAAAAAAGCTCGATCGTCCGATGAAACAGAATCGGAGGCAGCGCGTTTGTCTACAGGGAATAGCAATAAAGAAAATAACGAAGTAGTTGATATGAGTGAAGAAATTCTAATTAATGTAACTCCTCCCGAAACCCGTGTGGCGGTCATTGAGAACGGTGCTGTGCAGGAGATCATCATCGAGCGTTCCGGTAAACGGGGGCTGGTTGGCAATATCTACAAGGGTAAGGTCTGCCGAGTCCTGCCTGGTATGCAGGCGGCGTTTGTCGACGTGGGGCTTGAACGGGCGGCATTCCTGCACGTCTCTGATATCGGAGACTCCACGGACAAGCCGAAGACCGATAATATCCATGAACTGCTGCGCGAAGGTGAGCTGGTGATCGTGCAGGTCTTGAAAGACCCGATCGGCACCAAAGGCGCCAGGTTGACCACCAATATCTCCATACCCTCCAGGCACCTGGTGTTCATGCCCTCGCTGGGCAATATGGGGATCTCACAGCGAATCGAGGCTGAAGATGAGCGTCAGCGACTCCGTGAGCTGCTCAATCAGGTAGCGGAAACCGGTGAAATATCAGGTGGCTATATTGCAAGAACTGCGGCTGAAGGGGTGGATGAATCCTCGCTGAAATCCGATATGCGTTTTCTCGCCCGTCTGTGGAGCTCGATCCAGGAGAGGAGCAAACTGGCAAAAGGCATCGAACTGATCCATGAAGACCTCTCTTTGCCCCTCAGGTCGTTGCGGGACCTGGTTGGACCCGATGTGGAGAAGGTGCGCATCGATTCAAAGGAGAGCCATCAGAAATCGATCAGTTTCGCGCAAAAGTTCATCCCAGACATCAAACACCGTATCGAATACTACCCGGGTGAGCGCCCCTTGTTCGATCTGTATGGTGTCGAGGATGAGATACAGAAAGCCCTGGAGCGAAAAGTTCAGCTCAAATCCGGCGGCCACCTGGTGATCGATCAGACCGAAGCGATGACCACCATCGATGTCAATACCGGTGCTTTCGTCGGACACAGGAACCTGGAAGAGACCATCTTCAAGACCAACCTGGAGGCCGCCCAGGCGATCTGCCGGCAACTGAGAATACGCAATCTTGGTGGCATCATCATCATCGACTTCATCGATATGCTCGATCCGGAACATCGCCGTCAGGTGTTGCGTGCGCTGGAGAAGTGCCTCGCGCACGATCATGCCCGAACCCACATCACCGAGGTCTCCTCGCTGGGGCTGGTGGAGATGACCCGCAAGCGGATCCGTGAGTCCCTGGAGCATGTGCTCTGCGAACCCTGCAGCTGCTGTGGCGGGCGAGGCTCGATGAAGACAGCAGAGACCACCTGTTATGAGATTTTTCGTGAAATTCTACGGGAGTCCCGGCAGTTCGATGTGGAATCCCTGCTGGTATTGGCCTCCCAGGAGGTGATCGATCGCCTGCTCGATGAAGAGTCCACCCATCTGGCCGAACTGGAGCAGTTCGTCGGTCATCCGATCAAGCTGCAGGCTGAGCAGCTGTACAGTCAGGAACACTATGATGTGGTGTTGGTCTGACCACCGCTGAATCCCGCTTTCATGCTCGCCACCGCAAAATATTTTCACACGAAGTTCTGGCAGGCCATGGCCTGGCTGGTGATTCTGCTGGCGGTGGGTTTGACCCTTGCACGAATCCTGCTGCCGAGTATCGATCTGGAACCCTACCGGCAGGAGATCGAGCGGGTGCTCGAAAACAAGGCCGAGATGCCATTGAGTATCGGTGCCATGCAGGCGCAACTCAAAGGCACCCATCTGGTACTAAAATTTGCCGATGTCAGTGCGCTCGACAAACAGACCGAAGAGCCGCTGCTGTATGCCCCCGAAGTGTTTGTCCGAGTTCAGTTGCTGAAGAGCCTGCTGGCCGGTCAGCTGCAGCTGGGCGGTGGCAAAGTGGTGGGTACCAAGCTGAAGATGGAGCGATTTGCCGACGGCTCCTTCTCATTGCAAGGCATGGAGAGAGGGGACGCACCATCCGATACCGCCGCAGTGATGGGGATCTTTCTCGAACAGAATCGGTTGCGCATGGTGGATACAGAGATTCTCATCAAGAGCGCACTGCAGGGACGCCCTCCTTTAAGACTCAGTGGGCTGGAAGTGGATCTGCTGAACAATGGTTTGCACCATCAGCTCTCACTGTCTGGCCGGATCGGCCATCGCGGGGAGGAGAAAATCGAGCTGATCGCGGATCTTCGTCAGAACTCGGCGGATGCCATGGCGATGAGTGGTGAGTTCTATCTGAAGTGCGAGGATCTGCAGCTGGGCGGTCGTCTCGGGGAGTGGCTACCGGGTGGCTATCAAGTGAACCAGGGTCGGGCTAACTTGGAAATATGGGGCGATCTGACGGATGGCGTGGTACACGCCGTGAACGGTCATTCAGAGCTTTACGATCTGCATCTTACCGGTCGGCAAAAGAGTAAATCTTTTTCTCTGCAGCATCTCGCCACCTCGTTTGATTGGTCGAGGATCGAGGCGGGGTGGATGTTGGCTCTGGAACAGCTCTCCCTGACTCAGAACGGCCGGAACTGGTCCGAAGGTGGTCTTGAAGTCACCTGGTGGAAATCGGCGGAACAGGGTGCCGGATTCGAGCTTCGGGCCGACTATCTCTCCCTCGATACCGCCCATGATCTGATTTCGATGATTGAGCTGCCTGCCAGAGATCTGCAAACGGCCCTGCTGGGCTTGAATCCCCGAGGTGACCTGACAGGCCTCGATTTCTACCTGCAACAACTGCCTGGGCAGAAGATGACCTGGCAGCTGCAAGGTGAGGTTGAAGGGTTTATCTCCAATCCCTGGGAGAGTATCCCGGGTACCGCGGGTTTGACCATGTCTTTCGACGGTAATCAGTCTGGAGGCTGGTTGAAGATCGATAGTGATAACCTCACCATCGACTACCCGCAACTGTTTCGCAGGCCGCTGAAGGCCGATCGGGTGAAGGGCGATTTCCTGTGGAATTTTGATCTGCAGAGCGGTTTGCACATGCAGACCGACTACCTTGAGATGAGCAATCCGGATCTGCAGACCCTGTCACGCATCGAGCTGCAGATTCCGATCAGCGGCAAGGATCTGTTTGCCGATATTCAGACCGACTTCTGGAATGCGGACGGCTCGCGCAAGAGTGACTATCTGCCGGTTACCGTGATGCCCGAAGGACTGGTCGAGTGGCTGGATAAATCGATGGTCAGCGGGCATGTGAAATCAGGCAGCTTCCTGCTCTATGGCCCGGTGAGTGATTTTCCCTTCAAGGCACACGAGGGGCGGTTTGAGGTCTGGTTCGGGGTCGAGGATCTGTTACTCGACTATATGCCTGAGTGGCCGATACTCTCCGAAGCGGTGGCGGAAGTTCACTTCATCAACAACGGACTGAAAGCCAGGCTTGAGGAGGGGCTGATGCTCAATAGTCAGCTGAGGGATGTCTCAGTTGAGATCGAGGAGCTGAGAAATCCAACCCCGGTCAAGATCAAGGGGGAAGCCCGCGGGCCCTTTAAAGATATCATGGCAATCCTGGGCGATACCCCGCTCAAAGAGGATTTTCAGCCGTTTGTCGAGGCGGTGTCGGTGGGTGGTAAAACCCGTACGGTTGTGGATCTGGCCATTCCGCTGGAAGAGGGGCGCGGTGAGTTATCGGTCGAGGGGGCGATCGATTTCCAGCGGGCTGCCCTGCGGGTTGAACAGGCGGATATCGATTTAAAGTCGATAACCGGTGAGGTGACATTCGACAGCTCGGGGGTTAGCGGGAAAAAGCTGAAGGCGCTGTTTCTCAATGAGGCGGTGCAGTTCGATATTGCACCCTATCAGCATCAAAACAGAGACTGGACCCGTATCACCGGAATGAGTGTGTTGGATCTGGCCAAACTGCACAAAAAGTTTCCCGACTGGTATCTGCAATATTTTAAAGGCCGGGGCGAAGCGGATCTGGAGATCAGTATTGCCCATCAGCCGAGCCGAGTGCCGGTGAGAATGAATCTGACGTCCGATATGACCGGGGTGGAAGTCGACCTGCCTGCGCCGTTAGGCAAAGCGGCCGAAGTTGCCAGGCGGCTCGATATGGGGGTTGATTTCCTGGACGACTCCAGTACCGAGCTGCGGGTGCTTTATGGCGACGATACCCATGGTCTGCTCCGTCTCTATGACGATCAGGAAAAACCCTGGATTGCCGCCATCGGCTTTCAGCAGGAACCACTCAGTCTTGACGGCATTGAAGGGTTTCACCTCAGTGGCCAGCTCGATCTGCTCAACGCAGACCAGTGGATCTCCTGGGTCAACCGGCAAGCCAGCTCATCCGATCGACCGATGCCGCGTATCGAGATGAATCTGCGGGTCGATGAGCTCACTGCCTTGGGTACCGCTTGTCCCCAGACCCAATTCACCTATAAAAATTTCGCCAATGGTTATCGGGTCAATCTGACCTCGGATACGGTACAGGGCACCATGCAGGTGCCAAGTGATCTGCAGACACAGCCGATTCTCGGACGATTCGATTTCATCAAGTTGGACCTGGATGAGCTGGCCTCTGCAATAACCGGTGAGCAACCGGAGACAGATCCGAATAGGGTGTTGGATCCCAGAGATGTACCGGCCGTCAACTTTTCGGTAGAGAAACTCTTTATCAACGATCGGCCGATCGGCAAGGGCAACCTCACCTGGAGTAAAGAGAACAACGGCATAACCATCAATAATCTGACCTTGGTCGGACACACCATCGATCTGTCAGGGCAAGGTTATTGGCGCGTCTCACCGAAAGGCCATAGCACAGGGCTGAATCTGCAAATGAAGACCCCCAGTCTGGGCGATCTGCAGCACCACCTGGGGCTGACCACCGGTATTGAAAAGGCACCCACCGAAGTCAAAGCGGAGCTCTATTGGCCCACATCACCGCTGGATATGGGGGCGGAGAAGTTGTACGGCAGCCTCTGGCTGGATGTGGGGAAAGGTGCTGTTGACAACTTGGATCCGGGGGTTGGGCGTCTGATTGGCCTGTTCAGTCTGAATGCCCTGGGCAAACGGTTGGCGCTCGACTTCTCCGATCTGTTTTCCAAGGGTATGGCGTTCGACAGTATCCAGGGTAACTTTGTTCTCAACGACGGTGATGCCTACACCACAGATCTCTCACTGCGCAGTACCGCAGCGATGGTTGATATACGGGGGCGCACAGGACTGAGCAGCAGAACCTATGATCAACAGGTGGTAGTGACACCGAATGTGAGCGCTACTCTGCCGCTGGTCGGTGCACTGGCGATAAACCCCACAGTTGGCGTGGCCTTGGCGGTGACGCAGCAGCTGTTCGGTAAACATTTCGATCGAATTGCGATGCGCACGTATGAGGTGACGGGTAGTTGGGATAATCCTCAATTCAATCAGCTCTCACTGCAGGTTGATGGGGAGGAGCGCGATACGCATATGCCGGAAATGCCTGGTGACTAGGGCCTGTTAACACGAATCCAATACGCCCTGCTGGGCGCAAAAACAGACCCAGCCCCCCTTTTTAATCAATATGAGGGGTTGCGCCTGAAAAAGCGCCAACCGGCGTTACTCGTCGCTCATTTGGAACAACCAAACTACACTCCTCGTGCCTTGATTGGCGCTTTTTCAGACGCAACAGGGCGTATTGGATTCGTGTTAACAGGCCCTAGGGTGGTATTTGTTGGCAGTTACACGTTGCATAGTGCTATGCTCCTGGTTCTAGCGGGATTTCGAGCGAGCAAGTTCGTTAATCGGGATCCAATGTAATGACAAACGACTGATCCGGATCGTTTGATTAAATGGTCCGTCATTGGCTGGGTTTACAAAGATTAGATTGAATTATGAGTGGTAAGAAGAATCAAGTTGCTGCCATCCAGATGGCGTCGAGTCCCCATGTCAGTGCCAATCTTCTGGAGGCAGAGCGGCTGATTGGTGAGGCGAGTGAGAGCGGTGCGGGTCTGGTGGTGTTGCCTGAGAATTTTGCCTTCAAGGGGGAGCATGATCGAGATATGCTGACCCTCTGTGAAGAGCCGGAAGATGGACCACTGCAAGGTTTTCTCAGCCAGATGGCGAAGCGCTATGGAGTCTGGTTGGTGGGTGGAACAATCCCCTTGCGCGCCAGTCAGGGCGGAAAAGTCCGGGCGGCCTGTCTGGTAATGGATGACCAGGGAAGGCGGGTCGCACGTTACGACAAAATCCATCTGTTCGATGTCCATCTGGTTGAAACCGATGAGCGTTATGTTGAGTCGAGCACCATCGAACCCGGTAACCAGCCGGTGGTCTTGGATACGCCGTTCGGCAAGCTGGGTATCGCCGTTTGTTACGATCTGCGTTTTCCTGAACTGTTTCGTAAACTGCTGGAACAGGGCGCAGAACTGTTCGCGGTACCCTCCTCATTTACCGCCATGACCGGAAAGGCTCACTGGGAAACCCTGGTAAGAGCACGAGCGATCGAAAACCTGGCGTTTGTGATCGCTGCCGCACAAGGGGGATATCACATCAGTGGTCGGGAAACCCATGGCCACAGTATGATTGTCGATCCATGGGGGACAGTGCTCAGCCAGGTACCAAGAGGCACCGGGTATGTGAGTGTCGAGCTCGATCGGGAGTATCAGAAGACCATCAGGCGTACCTTTCCAACGATCGACCATAGGCAGTTGTAAGCGTTGGGTGGCATGCTCTATCGACAGCCCCCAAATTGTTAAAACCGTGAATGCTGGGGCTATTCTTCCGCCCGGCTGCGTTATCATTCGCTCCTATAGAATAATGACACCTCGCTCATTCGGCCTTACGGGACAAATAAAATGTCTCGGTAGGGCCGATTGGATTTCTGTTAACAGGCCCTAAAAACAGCCGGCTGGCTGGAAACGACATGTCAGATCTGATTCAAATTGCACAACAGAACATTCTCGCCCCGGTGGGGCTCGGTGAAGGCGACCTGGATAGAATGCTTGGTGAATTGACCGGGCAGGGGGTAGATGCCGCAGACCTCTATTTTCAATCCAGCCGGCTTGAGTCCTGGGTATTGGAGGACGGCATCATCAAGGAGGGGGCACACAATATCGAACAGGGTGCCGGTATCCGGGTGATCAGCGGTGAGAAGACTGGCTTTGCCTACTCGGATGAGCTGCTGTTACCCACCCTGCAGGAGGCGGCCCGCGCGGCCCGCGCGATAACCCGTAGTGGCGGTAGCCAGCGTGTGCAGATTGCCGGAACCCCGATGGCCAAACAACTCTATGCTCCGCTGAACCCGCTACCCAGCCTCAACGAAGCGGAGAAGGTCGAGCTGCTGCAGGCATTGGACCGGGAGGCACGCAAACAGGATCCACGCGTCAAGCAGGTAATCGTTAGCCTGGTTGCGGCTCAGGATATCATTCTGGTGGCGGCCATTGACGGTACCCTCAGTGCCGATGTCAGGCCGCTGGTCAGAATGAATGTACATGTCATCGCCGAGCAAAAAGGACGCCGGGAACAAGGCAGTAGTGGCGGGGGAGCCCGGGAGAGTCTTGACTACTTCATTCAAGAGTCCCGCGGTTTGGGTTATGCCAGAGAAGCGGTGCGTCAGGCACTGGTCAATCTTGATGCGGTTGATGCACCGGCGGGTACCATGCCGGTGGTACTGGGCCCCGGATGGCCCGGCGTACTTCTGCATGAAGCGGTTGGCCATGGTCTGGAGGGGGATTTCAATCGCAAAGGCACCTCGGCGTTCAGTGGACGTATCGGTGAACAGGTGGCTTCGAGTTGCTGCACCATCGTGGATGACGGCACCCTGCCGGGACGACGGGGTTCCCTGAATATCGATGATGAAGGTACGCCGAGTGAGAATACCGTATTGATCGAAAACGGCGTTCTGAAAGGCTATATGCAGGATAAGCACAACGCCAGGTTGATGAATACCGCCTCAACCGGCAATGGACGCCGTGAGTCCTATGCTCATCTGCCGATGCCGCGCATGACCAATACCTACATGTTACCTGGTGAGCACGATCCGCAAGAGATCATCGCTTCTGTGGAGAAGGGATTGTATGCAGTCAATTTTGGTGGTGGCCAGGTGGACATCACCTCTGGAAAATTTGTCTTCTCTGCCAGTGAGGCCTACCTGATCGAGAACGGCAAGGTGACCCGTCCGGTCAAGGGGGCGACCCTGATCGGCAACGGCCCGGATGCGATGAGTCGGGTCAGTATGGTCGGGGATGACCTGAAGTTGGATAAGGGGGTCGGGGTATGCGGCAAAGAGGGACAGAGTGTGCCTGTGGGGGTCGGCCAGCCGACATTGAAGCTTGATGAGTTGACCGTCGGAGGAACCGAGCAGTGACCGATATGAAATCCAGGCAACTTGATCTGCAGCAGTCGGTGGAAGAGCTGCTGCAAGAGGCCAAGCGACAGGGTGCCAGTGCCGCCGAAGCGGCGGTCAGCAGCGATGCGGGGCTGTCGGTGACGGTTCGTCTCGGTGAGACGGAGACCATCGAGCATACCCGGGACAACGGCTTGGGGGTGACGGTCTATTTCGGTCAGCGCAAAGGCTCGGCCAGTACGTCGGATCTCGCCCCTCAGGCGATCAAGGAGACGGTGGAGGCGGCCTGCAACTTTGCCCGCTATACCTCGGAAGATAACTGTGCCGGTTTGGCTGATGCGTCATTGATGGCAACCGAACTACCCGATCTCGATCTCTATCATCCCTGGAATCAGAGTGTGGAGGAGGCGATCGAGTTGGCGATTCGCTGTGAAACAGCAGCCCGGGAGACCGATCAACGGATCTTCAATTCGGAGGGGGCGACCCTGAACTCGCACAATGGACTGCAGGTCTATGGCAACACCCATGGATTCATTGGCGGTTATCCTTCCTCACGTCACAGCTTGAGTTGTGCGGTGCTGGGCAAGGAGGGGGAGAGTATGCAGAGGGATTACTGGTATACCCTGGCGCGCAAGGGTGAGCAGTTGGAAAGCGCTGAGTCAGTGGGCGAGATGGCCGCCAAAAGAACCGTGGCCCGCCTCAATGGTCGTCGGATAAAGACCCAACAGGCACCGGTGCTGTTCCAGGCCGACGTGGCGGTGGGTCTGCTGCGCAGTTTTATCGGCGCGATCCGTGGCTCCTCCCTCTATCGCAAGGCCAGCTTTCTGCTGGACCAATTGGGAAAACCGGTATTTCCCGAATTCATCAACATCCATGAAGATCCTCTGCTGTCAGGCGGGCTGGCCAGTTCAGCCTACGATAGTGAAGGTGTGGCGACCAGTCGCAAGGATTTCATCCAGGACGGTGTTCTATCCAGTTATGTGCTGGATAGCTATGCCGCTCGAAAGCTCGGTATGCAGACCACCGGTAACGGGGGAGGTGTGAGAAACCTGCGCATCAGCAGCGGTGATCAGGACAGAGAGGGTCTGTTGAAGACCATGCAGCGAGGACTGTTGGTAACCGAACTGATGGGGCAGGGAGTCAACATGGTTACCGGCGACTACTCCCGAGGTGCTACCGGTTTCTGGATTGAAAACGGTGAGATCCAGTTTCCGGTGGAGGAGATCACCATCGCCGGTAATATGAAAGAGATGTTTCTCGGTCTGCAGGAAGTGGGCTGTGACATCGAGACCCGCAGCAGCGTGCAGACCGGCTCCTGGCTGATCGACAACATGATGATTGCCGGTGAGTAGTAGTTTTTAGTCCGC
>JAKSBX010000081.1 GCA_022360905.1 Chromatiales bacterium | reverse complement strand
TTGGAAGTTGATAGCTGGAGCCATGCTTTTCGAAGATCTGTTGCAGCTCTCCTGTCTCCCGAACCTCGATCATCGCCTGGTCGAGAGCATTCGCCAGCTGCTTATTACCCTGCCGTACAGCGGCCCCCAGATCCCAGCCACTGCTACGCATTCCCGGCATCTGAATCGGACCCACAGCATAGGCACCCTTGACATCACCCAAGGCAAACTCTATCTCACTGCGAGGACCCGCAACACCACTCAATTCACCGGCCTTTAGAGCAGCCACCGCCTCGTTCATGTTACGGAAGTGCACCACCTGATCGCGGATTCGACCGCTGTACGCGGTCAACAGGTAGAAATCGGCCAGGGTGTCCAGCTCAACGCCGATCTTTTCACGGGTGAAGATCTCCAAGGGCGAACCACGACCCGCTTTATCCGCCACCACCGCAAACACAATCTGCTCTCGATAGTAGGGGGCGATAAATGTGACCCGGTCATTCTCTTCTGCGAAGGCTTCATCGAATGGGGTATGCAGCATCACGTCCGCAACGCCACCACCCAGGTAGTGCCCTTTCCAGACGTTGTTGCGCAGGTCGTCCTCCATGTTTTCATCGGCGCCTACCGCACGAATCGCCGCAACCACACCCAACCGTTTGGCCAACGCGTGGGCAATATCCACATCGATACCGACAATACGGCCCCGTTCACCGCGATAGGAAAAAGGAGGGAAATCGGCGTATACCGCAACCTCCAGCACACCACGCTCCTGGATCCGCTGCAGGGCAGTTTGCTCCTCATCCGCCAGTGCCGACGTTGAGGTCATCCACACTGTCGCCATCATCGACAGCAGCACAGCTTTTAACAGTTTCCGCATCATCACCCTCCAAAAAAATCTCGTTATTATTGATCGGGATCCAGGGTTACCAGCCAGGCCCTGATCGACCACATGGCCTCTTGAGAAAGAATGCCTTCAAAAGGCGGCATATAGGTAATGCCATTGCGAATAGCGCCATTGCGTATGCGCATGATGTACCAGGCATCGCCCTCTTCATCCGGCGGCAGGTTGCGTAGATCGGGTGCGATACCGCCAGACACGGCCCCGAGTCCATGGCAACGTGCACAATTTTGATTATAGGCAGAAGCCCCGATCTCGATAGCCTTGTCATCTCCGGGGTATGGATTCAGTTCCAGCCACTCCTCACCCAGTTGGCGCAGTGCGGAGGTATCAACTGGTTGTGGTGCGACATCGCCATGGCCAAAGACCGTGGTAACTGTACCGGCCCAGAGGACCGTCGCGAGTGCGGCGAGTTTGAGTGATGGGAGGCGCATGAAAAAAAACTCCGTCAGTTAATGATCAAAACAGTGGGCGACAATGGGCCCTGGATCGACCGGCAACCAATCACACCTGCCAGTCTCGAATAGGATTGGGCGACGGGCAGTACCTGGCTGCCCGTCGCCCAGGGTATGGGCATCAGGCATCAGTGAGCTTGAAAACCCATAGAGATCCACCTTGGTTCAGGTATTTGACCTTGCTGGCCACATCCCCGCCCCAAAGCGGTACGGCACCACCCCAGCCTGAAGGAACAGCGATAAACTGTTCGCCATCCTGTTCCCAGGTAATGGGGCAGCCGACAACGCCGGAACCGGTCTGGAATTTCCACAACTCCTTACCGTTATCCGCATCGAAGGCTTTGAGATAACCCTCAGGCGTACCGGTAAAGACCAAGCCACCGCCGGTGGTCATCACACCACCCCACAGCGGCGCATTGTTTTTGTACTCCCACTTGATATCACCGGTTTTCGGATCGATCGCCCGCAGCGCACCGATGTAGTCGTCATAGAGCGGTTTGATGGTAAAACCGGCACCCAGATAGGCCGCGCCCTTCTTGTAAGTCACAGGCTCGTTCCAGAGGTCCATGCCCCACTCGTTGGCCGGCACATAGAACAGCTCAGTATCGGGACTGTAGGCCATAGGCATCCAGTTTTTAGCGCCAAGGAATGAAGGTGCGATAAAGATCGTCTCACCCTTTTTACCGTCGGCACTCTTGGTGGGATCACCGGGACGCAGTCCGGTCTCGATCGGGCGTCCGGTCTTCTTATCGATACCCTTGGCAAAATCGACTCGGGTAACGAAGGGGAATGCATTCTCAACTTTGCCGTTGGTACGGTCCAACACATAGAAGAAGCCGTTGCGGTCCGCATGTCCACCCAGTTTTTTACCACCGGAATTGAATGCGACAAGCTCATTCACACCGTCATAATCCCAGCCGTCGTTGGGCGTGTATTGATAGTGCCAGGAGATCTTGCCGGTATCTGGATCGATCGCCAGTGTGGAGGTGGAGTAGAGATTGTCTCCAGGACGCATATGGGCATTCCACGGCGCCGGATTACCCGTACCGTAGAAGATCAAATCGGTTTCATGGTCATAGGTACCACCCTGCCAGGTTGCTGCACCGCCGGTCTTCCACAGATCGCCTGGCCAGGTTGCGTTGGTCTTGCCGGTAATACCATTCTCCATCTTCTTGCCATCTTTCCAGATGTAGCCCATGTGGCCTTCGACAGAGGGACGAATCCAGCGCAATTCACCGGTCTGGGCATCCCGCGCCTCGACCCGTCCAATGACGCCGAATTCACCACCGGACACACCGGTAATCACCATATCTTTGACGATCAGAGGAGCAGCGGTGAATGAGTAGCCTGCCTTGTAATCATCGATCTTGGAGCGCCATTTCACCTTACCAGTGGCCTGATCCAGAGCCACCAAACGGGCGTCCAGGGTGCCGAAGATAACCAGATCACCATGCAGGGCCGCACCCCGATTGATCACATCGCAGCAGGGCAAAATGCCGTCAGGGAGACGGTGATCGTACTGCCACAGCTCTTCACCGGTTTTGGCGTCTACTGCGTAGAGTCTGGAATAGGAGCCGGTGACAAAGATCCGGCCATTGTGCACAACCGGCTGCGCTTCCTGACCACGCTGCTTCTCACCACCAAAGGAGAAACTCCAGGCTGGCACCAACTTCTTCACATTACCTTTGTTGATCTTTTTCAGCGGACTGTAGCGTTGGCCCTGCTGACCCATTCCCCAACTCACCACATCACCGGTGGTCGAGGCATCAGCGTCGATGTCAGCCTGGGTGACCCCAGCCTGGGCGAGACTGGTCAGACTGAGCCCTGCAGTCAGTACGGCAGTCGCCATAGCTGTGCTCAGAGCCTTGGATTTCAGCGGGAATTTCATATTTATTTCTCCTCCCCGGTAGTGGTTAATCGTCTCCTCGGTGGTCGGCAGGACAATTCGCCCCTGGCGCGGCCATACCTTCCTTCAAACATCTGTAGCAAGACCCAGGCCATAACAAATAATGTTTTATCTACATGTTTTTTAAAGATTTTTTAGCCAGAGTAGGCAAGTCGAGGAAAAACTGAAAAAAGCGGGGTATCAGATCACAACAAACTGTGTATCAGTTTCGTTACAACGGGTTACAGTCCTAGGATCCGAATATTTGAGGGTATCTACCTGCACGGCCTGAGGTCGAATTCAACGCTCCCGATCGGTCTTATCAGGCATGCCCTGAAACAACCGCAACATGAGGCAAGAGCCTAATAATTCTGACAAATCTACGCCAAGCCAGTGTTTACTCGTAGAAATTGTAAGTTTGCTGTAACCGAACTATTTGTCTAGACTTAATCGAATATTAAAATGGCATATCACATCAATCCCAGTTGATTGGTATCGAATCATGCAGCGATATAATCCTTTCAGTCGTCACTGCATCGCATTCGTCAGTTCATCAGAATTTCCACGGGTATAGCGGGAATTGAGATAGCGATATTGCTAAGGAGCGGCCATCACTGCCCTTACTCAACCCCAGTGGACTTTGGTTTTCGCGAGCCAAGCGTAGTATGGCGCCGTGAGGTTGTTCGGTCGGTTGAAGGTCCGACCCGCTGATCGATGCAGGATACGATAGAGTATCACCAGTTTTGCAGTATAAAACTTCGCCAGGGAGTCGGCACACTGATAATGCCAATGCAAAGCTGTTCTACAGATTTGCAACTTAACTATAAATACACCCTTGAAGTTTAAGGTTAGGTTGGAGGATGTAGTAGATGGCTCATAGACACCTACAGCGTCAACATGCGCAAAATATTTTTGCCGTACTCGCCGAAAAAAAACCCTTGGCGAACTCGCAGATAGCCAGTCAGATACTCACCTCCTGGCGACGTTGTGCGGATAAGGTTGAACTGGATCCGCTGAATATCCACCGTCCCGCTGTGGTCGATGACACCGCCTTGAGAGAGCTTTGCCAACGCTTTGAAGGTTTTCTGCTGCTCGCTGAACCGGAGATGCTGAATCTTTATAGCTCACTGAAAGGTTCTGGTTACGCCCTCATCCTCACCAACAATGACGGGGTCATACTCAATCACCTCACAGGGGATCACCTGGAACAGGATTTTAGAGAGGCCGGACTTTGGCAGGGTGCCAATTGGGGAGAATCCCATGTGGGCACCAACGGCATTGGTACCTGTATTGCAGAAGGCAGGCCACTGACGGTTCACAAAGACGAACACTTTCTCTCCCAGAACATTCATCTAACCTGTTCGGCAGCCCCGATCCACGATCCCCATGGCAATCTTCTGGCCGTGCTGGATGCCTCCTGCTGCAGCAATGAAGACAGTATGTCCGCACAGGTATTGGCTCGTGCATTGGTGGCAAACTCTGCAACCATTATCGAAAACCAGTTTTTCCTACATGAGATGAGAAATCTGCGGATATTGCGTTTTCATCAGCAGGCCAACAACCTGGGCCTGGTTTCAGAGGGACTGCTGGCCATCGATGATCAAAACCGGGTACGTGCCATCAACAAGAGTGCACTGAAGATCCTGCGCATTAATGATCGCCATACCATGCTCGACCAGGAGATCGATCTGATTCTCGGAAAAGAGCTGAAAAGCATGCTGCTGCATGCCGCAGCCGGAGACAACCAAGTCTGCAGTTTCAGAGACCAGCGCAATGGCAATCAACTCTATGGACACCTGTTCAAGTTCAAGGAGAAAATCAGACGCCGCAACCGGGATCTCTCCATACCGCCGGCAGAGAGAAATCCGGATGAGTGTCGTGGTGAACTCTGTAAACTGTCGGTACTCGCCGGGGAAGACCCGCGCATGAAAGAGGCTGCACGACGGGCCGAGCGGGTAATGAACAAACGCATCCCCATCCTGCTGCATGGGGAAACCGGTACCGGCAAGGAACTCTTCACACAGGCAATCCATCTGGCCAGTGAGCGGCACGAAAAACCCTTCGTCGCCTTGAACTGTGCCTCTATCCCGGAGACCCTCATCGAGAGTGAACTGTTTGGTTATCGCCAGGGTGCATTTACCGGAGCCCGCAGAGATGGACGGCGGGGTAAGTTCATCGAGTCCGATGGCGGCACCCTGTTTCTGGATGAGATTGGTGATATGCCACTGGCCATGCAGTCCCGTCTGCTACGAGTATTGGAGACCCAGGAGGTGGTGCCGTTGGGTGGAGATCTTCCAGTCAAGGTGGATCTGCATGTGGTAACCGCTACCCACCGAGATCTGCGTAAACTGGTCTACAGCGGCGAATTCAGAGAGGACCTCTACTATCGCTTGAATGGCATTACTCTTGACCTTCCCCCGCTACGGGAACGGGAGGATCTGAGTAAGATCATTCTCAAGGTTCTGGCGGCAGAGAACGACACCGGCAGTGAGCTGAAAATATCCAAGGAGTCGATGGATGCTTTGTTGACTTATCAGTGGCCCGGTAATCTGCGGCAACTTCGTTTTGTTATCCGTACCGCCATTGCACTGTGTGACGGCGTCGAGTTACAGCTTGATGATTTCAACCTCGACTATGTAACACCGCCACCCGCTGAAAAAGAGCCAGCCGCAGCAACAGAGCTCTCTCTCAAAGAGACAGTCGAGGAACAATCCGAAGACGAATCAGAAGACAATCCTCTCCAGTCAGCTGAACAGCAGGTGATCATTGCATCGCTTGGAGAGCATAACTGGAACATCTCAAAAACCGCAGAAGCGTTGGGCATGAGCCGCAACACCCTCTACAGGAAATTAAGAAAGCACGGTATCAATCAGACCCGTTGATCTCGTAAATTCGGGTTTTCAGGGAGGCACAAACTGCGCCCCATGGCTTTGGCATTTAGTTAAGAATATAAGCCGCGAATTAGCTTTC
>JAKSBX010000045.1 GCA_022360905.1 Chromatiales bacterium | reverse complement strand
TTTTTCATCGAGCTTTACCACGCAGCGATTGGTCAGCAACGGCGTGATTCGGTTAACTCCCAGTTCGGTGGCCTTCTGGATCGCCAGATCCATGCGTTCACCCCGTGAGATGCCGATCAGCAGATGGATGCACAACGTCGCTTCCGCTTCGTGACGAAGCCGCTCTGCCAGCCGTGCTCTGCCCTCCTGCTTGCTGACCTGCTCCAGGCTTGCCGCATACTCATCCCCACTATTATCGAACAGGATGATCTGGTGGCCCCGGCGAAGTCTCAGTACCTGTCGCAGGTGGTGTGCCGGCTCCTCTTCAAGGCTGATCAGTGCGCCCTGTTTGAGCGGTTGGCTGGTGTAGCAGCGTGGAATTCTCATGAAGTGCTGACAACTCTCGGCGTGAAGGTGGGGCAGACTATCCCGTTACACCGGTAGCCTCTTCCGCATAGCTGCTCTTCGCTACCTGTCGTTCGGCAAGACGTTTGTCGATCAGATTTTTAACCATGATCAACAGGCCGAGGCCGATGAATGCACCTGGCGGCAGAATGGCGATCAGCATGCCGGGGAAATCCTCGATCTTCAACGTCATGCCTCTGGCCGCCTCGCCAAACATCAGATGGGCCTGATCGAACAGGGTGCCCTGGCCAAGCAACTCGCGAAAGCCACCGAGGACAATCAGTACCAGAGTGAAGCCGATGCCAACACTCAAGCCGTCGACCAGTGAGCGCCACAGGTTGTTCTTTGAGGCGAACGCCTCAGCTCGACCGATGATGGTGCAGTTGGTGACAATCAGCGGAATGAAGATACCGAGAATCTTGTGCAGTTCGTGAAAGTAGGCGTTCATACCCAGTTCGATGGCGGTAACGAAGGAGGCGATCACCATCACAAACACCGGCAGACGAACCTCTGGGCGGACAAAGTTACGGATCAGTGAGACCGTACTGTTGGAGGCCACCAACACGGCGGTGGTTGCCAGTCCCAGGCCCAGACCGTTGATCGCAGTGTTGCTCACCGCAAGCAACGGACAGAGTCCAAGCAGAGCCACCAGGGCCTGATTGTTGTGCCAGAGGCCATCCATGATGAGTGTGCGTGTGCTGTTGTCTGACATGCTGCTGTTCCGATTACCCGGCCCCGGGTGCGGAAGCTTGCCGATCATACAAGGCATCCTTGTTATCCCGCACATAGAGCAGTGTGTTTTTCACCGAATTGACAACGGTTCTGGGGGTTATGGTGGCCCCGGTAAACTGGTCGAAATAGCCCCCATCCCGTTTCACGCCCCACTGTTCCAGCGGTGGGTCACCCAGGGACTTGTTGTTGAAACTGTAAACCCAATCCGATCGATTCTCTTCAACCTTGTCACCCAGTCCGGGAGTCTCTTTGTGGCTGATGATTCGCACCCCGCCCAGGGTGCCGTCATAGCGGACCGCTACCAGCAACTTGATCGGGCCACTGTAGCCGTTGGGTACCACGGAAGTGATTACCGTAGCCACCGGCTGCTCCATTTTTCGACCGCGATAGACTGTGGTCTGTTCGCTGCCCAGCATGTCTGGGGCCTGGATCTGGATCGTGTCGCTCACCATGTCGTTATCCACGCTCTCGGCGGGCACCAGAGCATAGAGGGATTGTAACAGGGCCTGCCGCTCATTCTCCGCGATGCGGTCTTTGGTTGCCACGTGCGTAAAGGAGACCAGGGAGGTGCCGGTGACGGCGAAGGTACCGAGGATCAAAGCGGCTATGAGAATCGAGATGCGGCTGTTCATGATTTCATCTCGCCATGACCATAGGTACGTGGCCGGGTGTAGTAGTCAATGGTGGGTGCCGCCATGTTCATCAATAGCACCGCAAAAGCCACGGCATCCGGATAACCACCCCAGGTACGAATCACATAGACCAATATGCCGATGGTTGCGCCGTAGATCAGTTGCCCGGTTCTGGTGGTGCAGGCAGTGACCGGGTCGGTGGCGATGAAAAAGGCGCAGAGAATCGCCCCGCCGCTGAAGACATGGAATAGGGGAAACGGGAAGCTCTCCGAATCGAACAGCCAAAACAGGGTCGCCATACCCACCAGTCCGCTGAGAAAGGCCAGCGGAATCTGCCAGGTGATGGTCCTTTTATAGACCATCCAGATACCGCCCATCAGAAACCAGTTGCCGACCCACTCCCAGCCGAGACCACCAAAATCACCCCATAAGGGGCTTGTACGTATCTCACTGATCATCATGTTGAGATCGAGATTGGTACGCATCACATCCAGTGGCGTTGCCATGGTGATCGCATCCAGGGTGTAGTCGTCAGGCAGCGCTCCGGTAAATTTGAACAGTACAACCTCGCGCAGACTGATATGGTGTTCGGCAAGCGCGGCAGGCGGCAGCCAGGCAGTCATCTCCACAGGATAGGAGATCAGCAGCAGGACATAGGCTGCCATGGCCGGGTTGAAGGGGTTATAACCCAGTCCGCCATACATCTGTTTGACCATGATGATGCCAAAGGCCATTCCCAATACCACCATCCACCAGGGCAGCAGGGGAGGGATAGCCACGGCGAACAGCATTGCGGTGACCACCGCACTGAGATCCATCAACACAGGGGTTACCGGCCGCTTGCGCAACTTGATCGCCAGCGCTTCAAAGGCAACCGCAGAGACTATCGCCAACAGCAGGTTCACCATAACGCCGTAACCGAAATAGAAAATCAGCGCCAGTGTACCGGGGATCAGTGCCAGCACCACCTGGAGCATGACTTTGTCGACCCGGTTGGGGCGTCCGGTATGGGGTGAGCTATGGGTTGGAAATTCCATCAGGCTGGGGGCTCCGAATGATTCTCACGCGCTTTGGCGGTTGTTTTACGGCGCTCATCCACCGCTTCGATTTTTGCCTGTTGGGCCGGAGTCAGGTTTTCCGTGTTTTTGGGAGCCTGATTCTGTTTCGCCTTCTTCTCAGCCGCCCGTTTCATCGCCGCCTGTATGGCTGCCTGTTTGGACTCTTTGTCATCCTTCTTGGGAGCGGCTTTTTTCGCAGCAGGTTTTGTATTCAGATTCTCTTTTTTCTTGCGCAGCCTGGCTTTACGTTCGGCTTCCAGCCGTTCCAGACGGGCGATACGGAAATCGTGACGTTGTTTGGCCCGCTCTGACTCCCGGCGCTCCTGCTCCAACGCCCAGCTCTCCGCCTTGGCATAACGGAAGTAGTGGACCAGCGGGATATGCGAGGGGCAGACATGGGAGCAGCAGCCGCACTCGATGCAGTCGAACAGATTGTAGTCCTGTACCTTCTCCAGATCCTTGGCGCGGCTGTGCCAGTACATCTGTTGCGGCAACAGGTGGGCCGGACAGACATCAGCGCAACGGCCGCAGCGGATGCAGGCCTGGGCCGGTTCCGGTCTTGGCGCCTCTTCCGCCGTGGGGCAGAGAATACAGTTTGACCCTTTGGTGATCGGCACCCGGTCTGTGGAGAGATCGAAGCCCATCATCGGTCCCCCCAGGATCAACTGCTGCGGATTGTTCTGATAACCGCCGGCCTGCTCGATCAGGTCACTCGCCAGCATGCCGATGGGCACCTCATAATTACCCGGATTTTTGATCCCCTCACCGGTGACGGTAACCAGGCGGGAGACCAGCGGACGCCCTTGCAGAACCGCATCGGCAATCGCGGCGGTGGTGGCCACGTTGTGGCAGATGGTGCCGATCTGCGCCGGCAGTCCAGAGGTGGGCACCTCCTGGCCAGTCAGAATATGGATCAGCTGCTTCTCTCCGCCGCTCGGGTAGATGGTTGGGATACGTACCACCTCGATGTTCTCTTCCTGGCGCAGTTCTTGAAACATCGCCAGAATCGCTTCCGGCTTGTTGTCTTCGATGGCGATCAGGCAGACTTCACTTTGCAGCAGATGCTGCAGTATGCGGGCTCCCTGCATCACTCGGGCTGCCCGATCTCTCATTAGGCGGTCGTCACAGGTGATATAGGGTTCGCATTCGGCACCGTTGATGATCAGGGTTTTGATCGGCTTGCCCGGATTGAGTTTGATCGCGGAAGGAAAGGTTGCACCACCCATGCCCACAATGCCGGACTCTCGGATTCGCTGCCGGAGGGTGTCTGCCGATGACTGTCGATAGTCACTGATCGGTGCCGGCAGCTCGGCCCAGTTATCCTGGCCATCCGGTTCGATCACGATACAGTGGCCGCTGAGCCCGGATGGGTGGGGTATGGCGTGTTCCACAATCCCGGTCACGGTTCCCGAGGTAGGGGCGTGCAGCGGTGCGGTCACCGGCGCCGATGAATCGGCGATCAGCTGACCTTTCAGTACCTGTTCGCCGGGTTTGACGCAAGCCTGGGCCACCACACCGATGTGCTGTTGCAGTGGGATCACTAGTCTTTTCGGCAGTTTGACCGACTGCAGCGGGGACTGCAGCGAGACCTCCTTGTGGTCGGGCAGGTGGAGACCGCCATGGAAATTCCATAACTCCCGGGTCTTACCTTTTTTCGACTCCACGTACATGATTAATGTTGCTCAGCTATCTCTTCAGTGCCACTCTGGGGAAAGGGCCAGCGCCAGTTGTCCGCCTTCTGCGGAATCGGCTGCATGACGATACAATCCACCGGACAGGGGGGCAGGCAGCGTTCACAGCCGGTACATTCCGCTTCGATGACCACATGCATCTGTTTTGCCGCGCCGATGATCGCATCCACCGGGCAGGCCTGCAGGCAGAGGGTGCAACCGATGCACTCCTGCTCTTTTATGAGGGCGATCGCTTTGGGTTTCTCCTCGATCGTTTCCGCTTCCAGTGGCACCGGGTCCCGTCCCAACAGATCGGCCAGGGCGATCATCGTACCTTCTCCGCCTGGGGGGCATTGGTTGATCTCTGCCTCGCCGTTGGCAATCGCCTCGGCATAGGGGCGGCAGCCGGCAAATCCGCATTGACCGCACTGGGTCTGGGGCAGAACTTTTTCGATCTGATCGGTGATCGGATCCCCCTCCACATGGAAGCGGATATTGGCATAACCCAACAGCAGTCCAAACAGGGTAGCCAGGCTGGTGATGGTGAGGATGGCAATCAACATCTGGTCATCGTCCTACACAGAGACCAGGCCGGCAAAACCCATGAAAGCCAGGGACATCAGTCCCGCTGTGATCATGGCGATGGCATTGCCTTGCAGCGGTTCCGGAACATCGGCAACGGTGACTCGCTCACGAATACCGGCAAACAGCACCAGTACCAGTGAGAAACCGGCGGCGGCGCCAAAACCGTACAGGGCCGATTCGATAAAGCCATGCTGCTCCTGGGTATTGAGCAAAGCGACCCCGAGTACCGCGCAGTTGGTGGTAATCAAAGGCAGGAAAATGCCCAGTACCTGGTAGAGCATGGGACTGGTCTTATGCATGACCATTTCGGTGAACTGCACCACCACCGCAATCACCAGGATAAAGGCGATTGTGCGGAGGAACTCCAGGTCAAGGGGGATCAGCAGATATTCATTGATCAGGTAGGAGCAGATGGCGGACAAGGTGAGTACGAAGGTGGTGGCCAGCCCCATGCCGGTGGCGGTTTCCAGTTTGCGTGAAACGCCCATAAAGGGGCACAGGCCGAGAAACTTCACTAATACGAAGTTATTCACCAGCACGGTGCTAATCAGAATCAGGGCGTACTCTTGCATGGAAAGACCGAATAATAATTAATGGCGTAAGGATAAGCGTCCATCTGCACGGTTACAACTTGTCTCTACTGGGTATTTGCGCGCTACTATGCTGATTTTGACCGAATATTTCATTGATAAGCCGCAAACGGTACTGGTCTCGGCTGGATAAATCCATAACAATAGGCCTGCCTTGGCGGATTTACCCGCAAATTGAGTGAAATGGCTCGATTTGATGGGCTAAAAGGCGAGAAATGACGATTTCATACCGGGCTGATAAAAAACGGGCTGATAGATGTCTTATATGACCGGTGGTTAAACAATAAATGGGGCTGATTGCCGTTCAGCCCGTTCCAAGAGAGAGGATGAGAAGAAACATGAAACTAGAATCCCTTGCGCTGCATGCCGGCTACGATTCCGAACCTACCACCAAGTCTGCCGCTGTACCGATCTACCAGACCACCTCCTACACCCTTGACGACACCCAGCACGGTGCGGATCTGTTCGATCTCAAAGTGGTGGGGAATATCTATACCCGGATCATGAACCCCACCACCGCGGTACTCGAACAGCGGATGACCGAGATGGAGGGTGGGGTGGGTGCCCTTGCCCTGGCATCCGGCATGGCCGCGATTACCTACGCCATCCAGTGTATCGCCAGCAGTGGAGACAATATTGTCAGTACCAGCCAGCTGTATGGCGGCACCTACAATCTGTTTGCCCACACCTTTCCCCGTCAGGGAATCGATGTGCGCATGGCCTCTTTCGATGACTATGAGAAGCTGGAGAGCCTGATCGACAACAAAACCCGGGCCCTGTTCTGCGAGTCCATCGGTAACCCGGCCGGCAATATTGTGGACCTGGAACGGCTGGCGGAGATCGCCCATCGCCATGGCGTGCCGCTGATCGTGGATAACACGGTAGCCACCCCCTATCTCTGCCGGGCTTTCGATCATGGTGCCGATATCATCATTCACTCACTGACCAAATATATCGGTGGTCACGGCACCACAGTCGGGGGTGTGATCATCGATTCCGGCAAATTTGACTGGGCAGGCAACAAAGAGCGCTTTCCCATGCTGAACGAGCCGGATCCCTCCTACCACGGGGTGGTCTACACCGAAGCCCTGGGTCCTGCCGCTTTTATCGGTCGCTGCCGGGTGGTGCCGTTGAGAAACACCGGTGCCGCCCTTTCACCTCACAGCGCGTTTCTGATCATGCAGGGTCTGGAAACCTTGGGTCTGCGTATGGAGCGGCATTGTGAAAACAGCCTGGCGGTGGCTGAATTTCTGAAACAGCAGCCTCAGGTGAAGTGGGTCAACTATGCGGCATTGCCTGAGAGTCCTCACTTCGAGCGTTGTAAGAAGATTACCAAGGGGCAGGCCTCCGGTATCCTCAGCTTCGGCATCGAAGGGGGGCGGGACGCGGGTGCCCGCTTTATCGATGCCTTGCAGATGATTCTACGACTGGTGAATATCGGTGACGCCAAATCACTGGCCTGTCATCCTGCCACCACCACTCATCGCCAATTGAACGAAGAGGAACTGGCGACCGCCGGTGTCAGTGCGGATATGGTGCGTCTCTCGATCGGTATCGAGCATGTGGACGATATCATCGCCGACATCAGCCAAGCGTTGGAAGCGGCTAAAGGTTGAGCTTTGTTTTGTTATTATGTCCGCAAATGAACGCAAGAAATGCAAATGTTTAGCGTGTCGGGTGGGGCGAGGCCCCACCCATGCGGTTTAAGATTAGCTGCAAAGTCCTGCAGGCTTATTTATTAATACCTGTGGCTGGTGCGGCCGGCGCGGCCGGTGCTACATAGGGATAACCGTAGTAGGGGTAACCATAACCATAGGGGCCACCCCACCGTGGACCATAGTAGTCGCGATAGCGGTTCCAGCCCCGTCCATAACCCGATCCCCTGGCGCTTCCACTGAAACCGAAGTCGAAGTAGCCGTCACCCCAGCCATCACCCAACCAATCGTTGTCCCAGCCCCGGTGGCCCCAGCCGGGCCCGCGTCCCCACCATGCGGAAGCGGTGGTGGAGATGATAACCAAAGCTACCGCAGCTGTAGCTAATGCAATTTTTTTCATGATCCCTCTCCCTGATAGATGCTTACAGTGATGAAAAGGTTTTGCATCTGACCAACAAACTTTTTGGCCATCAATAGTTATATATAAGCAAATTCTGAATATCTCAAATTAATAAAAACAACTTTACAACCTGGCGCTTATAGCCTGGCTCTATTGCGTCAAAATTGGACGTTATTAGATGCGCGTTTTGCTGCTAGACAACTCAGAGAAATTCACTTGCCGCCATCCCGGCGGATGGACGTAAATTAACCCAATATCTCATAAACGGAAAAGAGAATTGAGTCCGCAAATGAACGCTAATGAACACAAATATGACTATGGAGTCATGGGTTAAACGCGTTTGTCATTCCGGCTTGAAGATTAGCGAGGCTGAACAATAATAGTTTTTAAGTCGCCGGTACTTTGAAAAGAATAACAGGCAACTTCGAAGTCGGACATTCAATAACCGGCCTGCAGGGATCGGCATTCAACAGCTGTATTGATAAATGAAAAATATGTCGTATTTATTTTCACGCCAAAGCCTGTTGGTTATTGCGCTTGATACGACAGTTCAGCCTTTTTGGCGAAATCACTATGCGTTGTAGTTGCTGTCAAACTAGGGTCTGTTAACAGGATCGATTCAAGGGAGGGGGGTAATGATCTTTGTAGAAGGAACAAGTCGTGATGCGCTTGGGGATATCGTAATTCGAAGTAAGGTTAAATCGCCACCTGGTCGTTTGGGGTTTGAGAAAATGTACTGGCCCGGCGTGGAGGTTGGCCTTCAGGGGTGGGAGAGGGCTCATAGTCAGGGAAATATCACGGGCCATGAAAGCCCGCATGGGATCCGTTACGCACCCAGAGAAGTGAACCAGCATTTTCAGCGGCTGGGTATCGAGAAGTTTATCCAGGAGCTTTATAAACTGAAAGCGGATGATGTGGATCTGTGGCTAACCACCGTCACATCAACACACGCTGGAACGCTTCGTCTCAAGGAGATTCAATATCGTGTGGATGTCGTGCGAAGGGGGCAATCAAAGGCGCTATTCGAAGCTTCGATCGAGGTGGAGAATAAGAAAAGCTTCCCCAAAATCAGTGTTCAGGTGAGGGAGCGTCATTCTGCTCAAGAGTGGCAACGTTTTATCTCTTAACTTGTAAGTGGTAACCAGTTGGATATCTAGCCAATACGATACGCGGCATGCACAAACATCTGCAGTAATTTCTCCCGATGTTTGCTTTGCTATGCCAGCACGATTACTTCAGCTGACACCAACTTATCCGTTCACGATGAGTATCTGTACCCAAGACGAGTAGTAACTTCTGCTATCGGGCCTTGTTTGCCTTATATCAAAAGGTGAAATCGGGCGCTTGGAGATCCTTGGTCGATTGAGAAAGTGGCGGGGGCAAGAATCGATTCATGCGGCTTGACAAATTAGTATACGAAGTATAAAAATATACGACGTATACTATTTTGCGAGCATCATACTGTATTGTTCTTTTAGTGCCTGCTTACAGATCTGGCAATATCGTGCCGGAGGTGCTCGGAATCCTCTCGTTTGGTGTAGGAGGCGATGTAATGAGCGGTGAAGGGCGTCGTGAACGCAAGCGGCAACAGACGGCAGATCACCTGGCCGACACGGCCTGGAGGCTGTTTCAGAGTCAAGGATATGAGGTGGTAACCATGGAAGGGATAGCCGAGGCGGCGGATGTTGCCAAACGAACCCTCTACAAATACTTTCCGGTGAAGGAGGCCCTTTTACGTCACCGCTTCCACCGGGAGTTGGCGCAGAGCATGCCGGAAGTCCTCAAACAGCTCTCGGCATTGCCAACGGCTGAGGCGAGGTTAAGGGGATTTCTCGATCTGAGTGCCGACTGGTCGATTCAGCACCGACAGCATATTGCTCCCTACCTCAGTCTGAGGATGCGTGAGGCGGGGGTGCCCTATGATCTTGACTCAGAGCGGCGAAGCGGGATTGAAGCGGTTTTCGCCGGGTTTATCAGACAGGGGCAGGAGCACGGTGAGTTTGATGAGCATTTCGATACCCTCACCGCTGCCCAGTATCTGGAATTTCTCTATCTGGCCTCGCTGATGCGCTGGCTCAACAGTACGGAGATCGACCTGCACGATGAGTTGCGTACTATGCTCGATTTCTGCCTAGGGGGATTGAAGTCATGATGCTGCATGGGTGGGATGCGATCGGGCAGGCCGGTCCACAGCGGGTTGGCGGCAAGGCCTGGAACCTGGCGCGGTTGGCACGTTATGGTCTGAATCTACCGCCAGGGCAGCTGATTGGTGTCGAGGCGTACCGCCAGTGGATTGAGCGTTCCAAGCTTAAAAAGGCGCTACTGGAAGCGGTTGATTCAGCACAACCCACGAGATTTGACTCCCTGGCTGCGGTGGTTCGTGAGCTTGCTGCGATCCCAAGCGGGGTAGAGCTGGATAACCTGATGGCGGGTGCTGTGGCAGTGCGATCATCGGCACCCCAGGAGGATTCCGCCAGTGCATCTTTTGCAGGAATTCATACCTCATGTCTGAATGTTGAGGGAGTCGTGGCAGTGGAACAGGCCATTCTGAAAGTCTGGCTTTCACTCTGGTCTCCTGCCGCAGTTGCTTACCGGGAGCGTATCGGTCTGGCACATGAGGATGCCGCTATGGCGGTATTGATCATGCCGCTGATTGCGGCCCAGGTCAGCGGTATCGGTTTTACCAAAGATCCCCGTAGTGGACGCGATGACCGGATGGTTATCCATGCAACCCGGGGATTGGGTGAAAGTCTGGTGAGCGGTCAAACTTCAGGGGATGAGTTTCTGTTGGCGGAAGATCTGTTGGATGACAGTCTGCAGTTAATCCAGTTCACCCCTGGGGAGAGATCACTACGGGTGGACGCAAGACCGGGTGGAGGAACCGAAACGGTGCCGCTGCCTGCCGACAACAGGCCCTTACTCAGTGAGTCCGAAGTGTTGCAACTGGGGGAGCAGCTGCGCCTGGCCGCCTTTGCCCTGGACTACACAAACCCCGACTTCGATCTGGAGTGGGCTTGGGATGGAACGCAGTTCTGGATATTGCAGGCCCGCCCGATCACCGCAACCAGTCGTTGCACCTATCCCGAATTGCGTTCACAAGCGGATATCTGGACCCGGGGAAATACTAAAGAGGTGGTCCCCGATCCGCTTTCACCCATCGACTGGGGCGCCTCACGCCGTTTGGTTAACGCAATTCTTAAAGAGGGTTTTCAGCTGGCTGGTCTGAAGCTGCAACCGGGCGCACAGCGTGCCGGACTTTTCCACGGGCGGCTCTACATCAACATATCCCTGTTACAGTGGGAGGGTTATGCGTCGGTAGGTGTGAAACCTGAGGCGATGAATCGACTGTTTGGTGGGCATCAGCCAACCATTCAACTGCCTGAAGGTCAATCACATCGTCTGGCTCAGATCGTGCATTTGCTGCGCTATCTCATCAAGGCGCCAGCCAGACTCAGGGCAGGGCGGAAAGCTGTCAATCGGATAATGTCGACGGCCAGACAATGGAAACAGCACGCGCTGCCCCAGCGGGATGAAGAGTTTGCCAGCAGGTTGCGTCAATACGCCCGTTATGGGCGAACTGCACATGATCTCCATTTCCTGCAGGGTTCAGCCAGTGGTTCATTGAGTTTTTTAGTGGACGCCATTGAGGCCCGGCTACCAGGGCAAGGACACGCCCTGGCAGCGGCATTGATGGCGGGTGGTCCACCCAGTGTCACCGCGCAGTTGAGCTACGATCTGGTGAAACTCGCAAAGATAGCCGTTGCCGATCCCTTTACACGGCAGTGGCTGGAGCAGCGCAGCCGGCATCGGGAAGATTGGCGGGCACTGCCTGAGACCAACCCCCTGCGCAGGGAGCTGACACACTTCCTTGAGCAATATGGGCATCGTGGCATCTATGAGACCTACACGCGTAATCCGCGTTGGCATGAGCGGCCCGACTATCTGCTGGATAATCTGCTGCAATTGGCGGAAACAGACCTGGAAGCACAGCAGCAGGTGCAGAATGAGGCTCGTATGCAGGCCAAGCGCCTGGTGAAACAGGCGTTACCCTGGTGGAAACGTCCAATGCTGAACGGCATGATAGCGGCTGCCAAAAGAGGCAGTAACGAACGTGAAGCAGCACGCAGCGCCATGATTGCGATGATTGATCCGCTGCGTGATCTGTTGTTGGCTTTGGCTGAGCGTTGGGTTGAAGAGGGATGGCTTGTTCAGCGCGAGGATATTTTCTATCTGCTTCAGCATGAGCTGTTTGCAGTGCTGGAGAAATCACTACCGGGTGACTCTTTGAAACCACGTATCGATGATCGTCGCCGGCAGTTTGAGGTCTGGCTGGCAGAGCAACCGACTGATGTGATCCTGCAACAGCCTGACGGCAGTCAGATCGAGCAGCCTGACGAAGCTGTAGTCACGCAGGCTGTTGGTGATACTTATACAGGAATTCCCGTAGGCACCGGACGTATAGCAGGAATTGTGCGAATCTTAACCAGCCCGGAGCAGGGTGAGCGGCTGGGGCAGAACGAGATCCTTGTCGCTCCCTCTACCGATCCAGCCTGGACACCACTGTTTCTCAAGGCTGGAGGGTTGGTAATGGAGACGGGTGGTTATCTCTCCCATGGGGCCATAGTAGCGCGTGAGTTCGGGATACCGGCGGTGGTTAATCTACCTGGAATATTAGGGCAGTTATCCGATGGTGAACGAGTCGAAGTGGATGGAAGTCGTGGGACGGTAAGCAGGCTGAAGTAGTATTGGCCTATGAAACTGGGGCAACGCTGATACGGGTGTTGAATTGTCCAATGCAGCTATGCCGTTGTGAATGGTGAGACCAATTTTGGCCGCGAATGGACGCCAATCACCGCTAACACCCGCCAATAACTCCTCAGGGGCTGATGATTTAGTTATTTGTCATCCCGGCGAAGGCCTGCTGCTGTCCGGAATAAATCTGTGCGTCTGTGTTTATTCGGTGATCATGGCGATGCTTCACCTTATTACTAACCTAACCATTAGTATTAAAACCGATGGTGGCTCAGTAAGCGTCAAGGCGCTTTATTGTGTTTAATCAAAGCGTATTTGGTGGGGCATAGCCCCACCCTACACCCTGAAATCATTGGTAGGGTGGGGCCATGTCCCACCAAATAGGGTTTGAGTAAGCACCATTCAGGTCTGTTTAATATTGCCTTGCGCAGATTATGAATCTTTGATTGTGAGTCACTGCCATGACTTGTACCCTTCAAAATCAAGTGCTGCATAGCTTTCAGCTAGATGAAACGTATTTATTCCGGACAGCAGCGGGCGAAGACCGAGATCCAGGTGTATCAGGCATCCAGGCTCTGGCATTTCCCCAATGTGACGAATCGCATCGGGATTTTCGGATTAAACTGATATGCTTAATGGCGTATCGATATTTGGAAGAACTTCTTAAACATAGGGAGGTGCCACATCAAGCCATCCTCCTCGTTGTTCAATATATTCAACATTGTTGGGATAGATCTTTTCCATCGCTTCATGAATTGGTGTGCCAGTGAAACTGTTTGAAACTGAAAGATTGTATGGTCGTGAGTTCACTGTTCAGGATACAGCAAGGCTCACAGAGATCCTGAGTGATCCTGAAGTGATGAAATATTCAGTCCATGGTGTTTGCGATGAAAGCGCCACTCGAAAATTTATCGACTGGTGTCTCTCCTGTTATTCTGATCTGGGTATTGGGTCCTGGGCTTTGATTGAGAAAAAGTCGGGGAATCTGATCGGGTTCTGCGGTGTAGGCCCAGAGGTTGTTGAAGGCGCTGAACTCATGAACTTAGGATATCGTCTGGCGAGAGAGTACTGGAATCTCGGATATGCTACTGAAGCTGTCAATGGGGTTTTAGAGTGTGTGTTTAGTGGAAAAAAGATCGAGTCTGTGGTCGTTATTATCGAACCGGAGCATTTGGCCTCTCTCAAAGTGGCTGAGAAAGCGGGATTTATTGATTACACCAACATGGAGTTCCATGATCGTCCTGTTCGGATCTACCGGTTGGCTTTGCAAGACTGGTCCTCATCGGGGTGCAGTTCAGCATGAAATGGTTAGTCATACTGTACTGAATGATGCATGACTATGGTTTAGATGGGGCTGAAGCTTATGCCTTTCGTTTATTGTCGTGAGGCGCTTGAGGTAGAATTTTTATCCCTTGCTTCGAGACGATCCGCTTTATCAACATAGCCCAGCTTCGCCAACCACCCAGTTGTAGCTCGGTTGTGGTTGATTTCAACTGGTTACCAACCATCACCGCTTCAGGTATACGTTCGCGGATTGCAAGTGCCACTTCCCTGCAGAGCCCCGGTTCAGGTAGTACCGTTACCCAGATGACATTGAGTTTCAAATTGATGTCGGTGAAGACTATTTTTTCGCCAAAAACGCTTAACACTTCCTCAAGCATACTTTGCATGTGGTTAAGCTGCACTTCAGAGTAGTGTTTAAGTCCGGGAATCAACATCATCAGGTCAGCCAGAGATGCACCGTCAGCCTGTTTGTTCGGCGCGCGCTGCCACAGTGGCGCAGAGGGCTGCCAGCGAGATGTCGAGGGTGAGGTTGTTTTTGGTATATCCATACAGAAAATCTGTGTTTATTGATAAACGATAACAGTTTGTAAAGTTTTATCGTTCCTATGGATCCAGATTCCAAGGAGTATTCTAGGCAGTATAGACCACTTGATAAATGGCTAGAGGTCTGTCTGGAATTATCAATCTTTTTAGGGCTGCAGAATGGCTCAGTTCGGTAATGTGACGCTTATAGGGGTTAAGTGGTTGTCTGAAACCACGCTTTGATCTGAGTTGCTCTTTATAATCCTGGCTGTCATTCAATCGTATCGTCTAATGAGTGAATGTCCCTTTGGCACAACAGCCCATCTGTAGTGAGACCCTGATACCGTCTTATTAATTAGAAGTGCCTCAAGCATACCGCCAAACTGTCGAGCAAGGCTCTGACAGTTTGGCTGGTGTGCTGCTAGAAGGTCTGTTGATGGTTACTGAGCCGCAAAGTTCTGTGTCCAGTAGATACCGTAGGTACCAGTGCCGTTAACCACACCTACACCGATGTCTTTGAATCTTGAATTCATCAGGTTGGCGCAATGTCCCGGGCTGGTCAGCCATCCAT
>JAKSBX010000180.1 GCA_022360905.1 Chromatiales bacterium | reverse complement strand
GGCACATTTGCTTGAAGGGGTTCATATGGGGCTCCGTTGGTTCATTAATGAATTAAAAGTCAGACTTTTTACCCCTGTGTTGATTCGTAAGTCAAGGATTATTCTTTTGAATAAAAGCTGTGATTTTCTACTCATGCGTTGTTCATCGTGTTTTTTTTGAGATATATTGTTTTTCTTTTTGTTGGTTGTTTGGTAGGTGAGTATTTTGTGTTGTTTGAATTCTCTATTTGATGAGATTTTCGTGTTGATTTGTTTTAAAATTCTGATTTGGAGCTGAGAAAAAATGAGCAAAAAGAGATTCAAGGAAAATTATTCGGGTAAAAGAGGAGAAGCCAGTGGACTTATTGGATGTCGACCTGAGGACTGGCTTTCAGGGAATTTGCTTAAAAGGTTTCGTGAGATTTGCCATTGTGTGAAAATTCTTGATGCGACAAAGGAGAATACTACCCAAGGGCGTTGGTATACCCCACACGGGATTGATCACTATAAATCTGTAGAACGTATCTTAGGGCAGTTGCTTCCACCCAAAAAGAGAGTACGTTTGACTGAAAGTGAAAGGTTCTTCCTGTTGTCATCGGCATGGTTACACGACATCGGCATGGTAAAAGGTTTGTTTGATACTGATTGGGAGAAATTTGATTTTGAAGATATTAGAGAGGACCACCATACGCGTTCGGAAAAATATATAAATGAATCGTATCCAAAACTAAGTATCGAACAACATGAAAAAGAAGCATTTGGCTTGATTGCAAGATTCCATAGACGTCGATGTGATCTGGATTGTTGTCGAAAATTCATCGCAATGCCAGAACATGGGAAAATTAGAGTTAGGCTACTATCTGCTTATTTGCGACTGGCAGATGCATTACATATGGACCAGACGCGAGCTCCGGATAGAAAATATGCACTTATGTTAGCATATAATATCCCTACCCAGTCTAAGTTGCATTGGTTGAAAAGCAAATTCGTCATTGGAATGGAATGTGATCATGTGAATAAACGGATAATTATACATTTGAAAGCGCCTAATAGGGGATGTGGGGGAATAGATGAGTCTTTAGATAGGATTTATAAAGATATTTTATGTGATTTGAATGAGGAGTTAGATACTGTCAAAAAGACTCTTTACAATGGCGGGCTTTCTTATTTTACAGACGTTGAGAAAAAAATTCATAAAGTTGAACTTGATAAATTCTTAAGTGGTGAATTGGATACGGTCTTGAATTCATACGCGATAATTGACAATCCAAGCAGTTCTGCTTTGTGTGGTTTAATCGTTAGTACGGTTTTGACTTTGATAGATCAAAATAGCTCCAATAAAGAAGAACTCTCTACGCAAACAAAGATAGAGAAAGAAGAGTGTTCAGAAAAGAGAGAGGTAAATCATTTTGGGAAAATCGTGGATAAATTTCTTAAGGAAATAGATGAGGAGGTCTTAAAAAATAGACAGTGTCATGCGGGCCTTATAAATCTTAATAAAAAAATTAAGGATATTTTTAAAGACGGGAAAAATTTAACAGAATGCCGTGAGAAAGTTAAAGGCATAAG
>JAKSBX010000140.1 GCA_022360905.1 Chromatiales bacterium | reverse complement strand
CTGCCCGGCGAGGAGATGCCGCTGACCGATCCCTATGAGATGCGCGATCTACTGGATCACCAGGTGGACCTGATCATCGATGGGGGGTATTGCGGTTATGAAGCCACCACGGTGGTGGTGATGACTGACCATCAGCCTGAGGTGGTTCGCGCCGGTAAAGGCGATACATCCCTGTTCGAGGTATAATTTTCCGATGGAAGGTCTTAGTCTGATTCAAAAACTGGCAATCTTTGTCTTGCCGATGATATTCGCCATCACGGTGCACGAAGCGGCGCACGGCTGGATGGCTAAGCGTCTGGGTGACAAGACCGCGGAGATGCTGGGGCGGGTAACCCTCAATCCCATCAAGCATATCGATCCGGTCGGTACTATCCTGGTTCCACTGGGAGCCTATCTACTGACCGGCTTCATGTTCGGTTGGGCCAAGCCGGTGCCGGTCAACTGGAACAATCTGCACAAGCCGAAACGGGATATGGGGCTGGTGGCGCTGGCCGGCCCCGGCGCCAATCTATTGATGGCACTGATCTGGGCCGTGATGGTCTACGTCGGGGCGCTCTCGCTACAGCATTTCGACTGGCTCGGTCTGCCGTTGATGCTGATGGGTGTGGCAGGCGTGTTGATCAATGCCGTACTGATGGCCCTGAATCTGATGCCGATTCCCCCTCTGGATGGGGGCCGGGTTGTCTACTCCCTATTGCCCCCCAAACAGGCTCAGATCTTCTCCCGGCTTGAGGCCTATGGCCTGTTCATCGTCTTGATACTGCTGGTCACCGGTATCCTGGGTTTTCTGCTCTGGCCCCTGGTTGGCCTGACGATCAAGATCCTGCCGGCAACGGATCTGGTCACACAACTTATTCCTGTCATTCTCAGTCCCGCAAGGAGTTAGATTTGAATCAGCCATTAAGTGCAAACCGGGTGCTCTCCGGCATGCGACCCACAGGGCAGCTGCATCTTGGTCACTATCATGGGGTGTTAAAGAACTGGGTTACTCTGCAAGAAGAGTACGACTGCTACTTTTTTGTGGCTGACTGGCATGCGCTGACTACCCATTACGATGATCCGAGTGTGATTCCGGAGAGCATCTGGGACATGGTGATCGACTGGCTTGCGGCCGGTGTGGATAGTGAATCCGCGACCCTATTTGTGCAGTCTCTGGTGCCGGAACATGCAGAGCTGCATCTGTTGCTCTCCATGATTACCCCCCTGGGCTGGCTCGAACGGGTACCCAGTTATAAGGACCAGCAGGAGAAACTGAAAGAGAAGGATCTGGCGACCTACGGTTTTCTCGGTTACCCCCTGCTGCAATCGGCGGATATTCTGATCTATCGGGCGGCCCAGGTGCCGGTGGGAGAGGATCAGGTTGCCCATGTGGAGCTGACCCGTGAGGTGGCGCGCCGTTTCAACCATATCTATGGACGTGGCGCCAACTACGAAGAGGAGGCTGAAGCCGCGCGCAAGAAGATGGGCAAGAAGGCGGCCAAGCAGTATGCCCAGCTGAGGAAGGCCTACCAGGAACAGGGGGATGCTGAAGCTCTGCTACAGGGTCAGGAGTTGCTCGCTGCACAACAGAATATCAACCTCGAAGAGCGGGAGCGTCTGCTCGGCTATCTGGAAGGCAGCGGTCGGGTGATTCTGGCTGAACCTCAGCCGTTGCTGACCAAGGCCTCGAAAATGCCGGGGCTCGACGGGCAGAAGATGTCCAAGTCCTACGCCAATACCATCTCCCTGCGGGAAAAACCCGAGCAGGTGGAGAACAAACTGAAACGCATGCCCACCGACACCAATCGGGTGCGCAGAACCGATCCGGGTGATCCACGCAAATGTCCGGTCTGGCAGTTTCATGAGGTCTACTCGGACGTGAAGACCCGCGAGTGGGTTCAAGCGGGCTGCACCAGTGCCGGGATCGGTTGTCTCGAATGCAAAGCCCCGGTAATTGAAGCGGTTTTGGATGAACTCAAGCCGATGCAGGCCAGGGCGGCCGAATTGGAGGCGCAACCCGAGCGGGTTAGGAGTATCATCGAAGCGGGCTCCGAGAAGGCCAGAGCGGTAGCCCGGGAGACCATGCGGGAAGTCCGTGAGGCCATGTCATTGCAGATTTTGGGATAATCCCCCCGGAATCAAATCGATCAACAGAAGATAATACTCATTTAATGGAACCGACCGATAACCATCCTCACCACCATCCGGAGCAAGAGGAGATGCCATTTGCCATGGTCATGGGCGAGCCTCTGGCCACCCCGCCCACCGATCTCTATATTCCGCCGGATGCCCTGGAGGTGTTTCTGGATGCCTTCGAGGGGCCGCTGGATCTACTGCTCTATCTGATCAGACGACAGAATCTGGATATTCTCGACATCCCGATCTCCGAAATCACAGACCAGTATGTCAGTTACATCGAGATGATGAATGAGATGCGGCTTGAATTGGCGGCCGAATATCTGGTTATGGCCGCCATGCTGGCAGAGATCAAATCCCGTATGTTACTGCCGAGGCCAATCAGTGAGGATGAGGATGTGGAGGATCCCAGGGCGGAACTGATCCGGCGTCTGCAGGAGTATGAGCGCTACAAGCAGGCCGCGGAGGATCTGGATGGTCTGGAGCACATGACCCGGGATACCTTCCAGGGGCATGCAGAGCTGGTTGAGCGGCATGTTGAGGTGAGTGAGCCTGATGTATCGTTGCGCGAGATCATGCTGGCGCTTGCCGATGTCATGCATCGTGCCGATATGTTCACCAGCCACCGGGTTGAGAAAGAGCCCTTATCCGTGCGTGAGAAGATGTCTCATGTACTGCAGAATATTGATGGTCAGCAGTTTGTCAGCTTCACCGAACTGTTTGATATCACCGAAGGCCGATTGGGCGTGGTGGTGACTTTCCTGGCGGTGTTGGAATTGATTAAAGGATCGCTCATCGAGTTGGTGCAGGCGGAAGCCTTTGCGCCGATTCATGTGAAAGCGAAAACTTCATAAGATGACAGAACAGAACAGATTGAAACAGATCATAGAGGCGGCGTTGCTGGCTGCCGGCAAACCTTTGAGCCTGGACGAGCTGATCGGGCTCTTTGCTGAACCTGAGCAGCCGGAGAAGAAGAGCCTGAGAGAGGTTCTGGCCGAGCTTTCAGAGGACTACCAGGGACGAGGTATCGAGGTTACCGAGGTCGGCAACGGCTTTCGTATCCAGGTGCGAGCAGAATACTCACCCTGGGTCTCCAAGCTGTGGGCCGAGCGTCCGCCAAAATACTCCAGGGCCTTGTTGGAAACTCTGGCTCTGATCGCCTATCGCCAACCGATTACCCGTGGTGAGATTGAAGATATCCGTGGTGTCTCTGTGAGCACCAACATCATCAAGACCCTGACCGAAAGAGAGTGGGTTCGTGTGGTGGGGCATCGGGATGTACCGGGTAAGCCGGCACTCTATGCCACCACCAAAGAGTTTCTCGACTATTTCAACCTGAAGAGTCTCAATGAGTTGCCAACCCTGGCGGAGATCCGCGATCTCGACTCGATCAATCGGGAACTGGAGTTGCAGGATCCGGATAAAGTGGCTGAGGAGCAGACCGACACTGCAGAACAGTCGACTGAGGACGGTATGGAGGATGCCCAGGCGCAACAAGATTCTACTGAAGCAGACTCAACCGATGAGATTGAAACGGAATCTGCCACAGAAGAATCGGAGGTGGAGTCAGTCAGTGAATCGGCAGTTGAGACAGAGGCAGAAGTTGCCGTAGAAGTTGAAATTGAGGCGGCAGCAGTCACTGAACGATCCGATGATGAAATAGATTCGACCGATGAGCTGGATACCGCTGAAACTCCGGCTGCAGAAGATGATGTTTCAGATACACAGGATGAGGCAGTAACGGAGCCAATGGAAAGTTCTGAGCGTTCGACCACTGAAGAATCTGAAACAGAACCACCGGCAGTGGCCGTCGTATCCGATGAGGAGCAAACCCCATTGAAGACCGAGATCGATGAGCAAGGATAAACAGCCTATCGGAGATCGCCTGCAGAAAGTGCTGGCCAATGCGGGTCTGGGTTCACGGCGCGAAATCGAAGGCTGGATCGCCGCCGGCCGGGTGGAAGTCAACGGCAAGCTGGCTGAACTGGGCCTCAGGGTTTTGCCGGAAGACACTATTCGTGTGGATGGCCGGCCGGTCTCTAAGCGTAAGCTTGAAGCGCCGAACCGGGAAGTGCTGGTCTACAACAAGCCGGAAGGGGAACTGGTGACCCGAAATGATCCGGAGAACCGTCGTACTGTCTTCCAGAGCTTACCCCGACTCGATCATGGTCGGTGGATTCCGGTAGGCCGGCTCGATATCAATACCTCGGGTTTGCTGCTACTGACCACGGATGGTGAGCTGGCCAACCAGTTGATGCATCCCAGTCAGCAGGTGGAGCGGGAGTATGCCGTGCGGGTGATGGGTGAAGTCACCGAGGAGCAACTCCATCAACTGACCCATGGGGTCGAGCTGGAGGATGGTCCGGCCCGTTTTGAAGAGATTGTTGAGTCCGGCGGTGAGGGGATCAACCGCTGGTTTCACGTTGTCATCATGGAAGGACGGCAGCGGGAGGTTCGGCGAATGTGGGAAGCGGTGGGGTGTCGGGTCAGTCGGCTTAAGCGGGTTCGCTATGGCAGCGTGCTACTCGAAAGTGCACTTAAGGTGGGGCGCTGGCGTTATCTCAAAGCGAAAGAGATCGAGGAGCTGGCCAACGTTTCCGGTGTGAAAACCGATCGACCGAAAAGCAGACCCAAGAGCAAAGGCAAGAGCTACCCGCCAAAAGGTTCGAAATCCCGCCAAAGCGCCAGCCGAGGCAATACACGTCAAACTTCCAGGCAGGCAAAATCAGTCGCCAAGAACAGTCCATGGAAGGGTAAAAGATCCCCTGGTGGACGTTCTCGTTGAGATCGCTTAAGGCTCGGCTGGAAGGGCTATTTGAGCAACTGTTTGCACATTATGGTGCACAAAACTGGTGGCCGGCGGACACACCTTTTGAAGTTATGCTGGGTGCGGTACTGACCCAAAACACCGCCTGGGCCAATGTTGAAAAGGCGATCGATAATCTAAAAGCAGTCAGTGTGCTCAATCCACAAGCTTTGCATGCGATGCCCCGTGAGTCACTTGCCCAGGCCATCCGGCCATCCGGTTACTACAACCTAAAGGCGGAGCGTCTGCAGAATCTTTGTGCTTTGCTGCTGGACAAGCCGGAGTTACACAAGCTGGACGATCACCACCTGCGTAGACAGCTGCTTGGTGTAACGGGTATTGGTCCGGAAACAGCG
>JAKSBX010000074.1 GCA_022360905.1 Chromatiales bacterium | reverse complement strand
GGTCACCGTCAACGGTTTGTTGAGGGTGGTATCCCAGGTGGTGGTGATAGTTCTCGCCTGGGGGGTGCCTGAAGCTTCGGTTCGGCTCAGCTCCCGACCCTGATCATCCCGGGTATACGTTGTGGTGTTGCCGTTCCAATCTATTTTCGACTCTATAAATCCATTTTCGTTATAGATATAAGACTTAATACCACCATCCGGACATGTATCACATCGATCCCCGGTAATTTGCTGAACCTTGACGACACCATTTACAAGTTCAAAATGATATGTACGAGAGGCATTGTTGGAGTTAGTTACTGTTGTTGACCCATCTGCGTTATAGGTGAAATCATAATGATTTACGCCATTCACTTGCTCATTCATGACGACTCTACCTTTATCGTCATAACTCCATGTTGCAAATTGCACGTTATTTTCATCAACAAACCCAGTGATGCTATGAGCATTCAAAGGGTCTTCATATAAGTATTGTTTTGATGATCCATCAGGATAAGTGACTGACGTAAGGTGCCCTGATTCATACGTATAACTCACAGTCTCACCATCCTTTGAGACTGATCCTATTTGACTGTTCATGTTATACATCAAGTGTAATTCATCACCTCTTGGGCCAACGATAGAGATTAATCGATCTAAATCGTCATATTCGTAATTTGTACTATTCCCATTAGGATCAATCGATTGTTTTAACAAGCCACTTTGGCCATAAGATTCACGATTTCCATTTGAATCTATAAACAAATACCCGTCTGATGATTGCTGTAATGACACCGATGTGTCTGTTATCGAAGTTAATTGACCTTCTCGCAAATGAAATAGATATTGCCGACCGTTTGAATGAGTGACCGTGACCACATTACCATTAACATAGGGTGTAGCCCCATAGTTCCTATTTGACTCATTTATAACCGGAAGACTGGCTTTGATTGCACCTTGAACAAAAATATTACACACACCATCATCATAAACTGCTGAACCTTCAGAAGCTAAACCTCGATATGCATCTGTTTTAATATCATTCCAACCAGAAGTACAGGCACTCTCTGGTGTCTCATAGAGTTCAGTTTTAACAACAGATTGTTCATTTCGATTATCACTTACAGGAATACGATTTATGGTCTTACTAAGTACTGGCTGCCAGTTTTCACCCATAATGCCTGAACTGGCTGTATAGTCTTTTGAGGAATAATAACGGGTAAACTTAAGCGCCAACCCTTCCCCATCGATATCCGTTTCATACCTAAAATTAGCACCTGTCGCAGGATTACATGGATCACCTTCTTTTGGACAAGATCGAAATAGCGGTGCCTCCATACCATATTTATTGTTACATTGCTCAAAAATCGGTTCTGATAGATCTGGGGAACTACCATCCGGGCAAATTCTTACCGTCGAAAATGTATACGAATAGTTGTACGCAAATATCAGTCTCCCGTCACTTTTTCTTGCGCACTGTTCATATGTATTTGCTGTAACTGATTGTGTATTATTGCTAAATCCAGTATTAGTTGCCGAGCAAACCATATAGCTATTTTCCCGGGACATTAATGATGGGAATCTTGCCTCAACTAATGCACGTACATCTTGAATAGTAACCCCTTTCTGCCCGATCATATCTGGATCAGGTGACCAGCCCCAGTATGTAACTGGATTACTCGTAACAGTCAAAACTGAGGTTGCCGCAGTACTTGATAGTGGCACCGAAAAGAAAGATATTGCAACCAGAATAAATATTAACCTGATATCGATATACTTCCTGAGTATAGTATCCATAATAGTTCCCATTTTTAACTCAATACCCAGATCACTTTCAGATGATTTAGCATTTAGATTAAGGGTGTAAATTACTAATTAACAATCAAAGTCGACTACAACACTCTTCTCATAGCAGTTACATCACACTTAAAACTCTAGTCAGATTACCTTCGAATAAATTAAATGATTTACTGAATGGCACGTTGCTGACGATTCATTAACTGACCATCTTCATTGTACGTGTATTCAGTGACTTTCCCTGGTTCAGTAACAGTTACAGGTTTATTAATCGTCGCATCCCATGTAGTGGTTACAGTTCGAGCCTGGGGCGTACCTGAGGCTTCGGTGCGGCTCAGTTCCCTGCCCTGGTCATCGCGGGTATAGGTGGTAGTATTACCGTTCCAGTCGGTTTTACTGGCAACAAAACCGTTGCTGTCGTAGGTGTAGGCCTGAATGTCTCCGCCGGAACAAGTGGTGCAGCGGTCGCCTTCGATATGATCCACCTTCATCTGGCCCTGCTGTACAGTGAAGTGGTAGATACGCTCCGCTCCAGCAGCATCGGTTACCGTGGTGGTGCCATCAGAATTGTAAGCAAACGATACACGTTCGGCACCACCTGAATGTTCAGAAAGTATCGCTTTACCGCTTTCATCATAGGCCCAGCTTGCAAATCGAGTGTTCTTCTCATCTGTGATGCCAGTCAGGTGATATGGAAATTGAAGATTCTCGTAGTGGTATTGGCGCGAACGGCTATCTGGATAGGTGACTCTGATTAAACGGCCTTCTGTATCGTAACTGTACCCCAAATCACCATCCGGCGTAGTAATAGTGGTTAGCAAGCCTGAAGCATCGTAATCATAGGTCAGAGTATCACCATAGTGACCAGTTACCACCTGTAAACGCCCGTCATCATCATAACTAAATGATGTACTTTGACCATTTTGATTGGTACTAACAATCAGCCTTCCCTCGTCATCGTACTGCTCAACCGTGTTATCTTTTAGAGTGAACGACCAGCCAGTATCTGTTTGCCCAAAAACTGTTCTACCTGGATACAAAGGTTGCCACCGACTGTACTTATAACGAAACACCTCAGTCTGACCATTTCCCCGGGATACATAACTGACCTTACTGTAGGTGCCGGTATCCAGTTTGTGATTCAGGGAATTATGGATAGGAAGTTTGAGTACATATTTACTACCAAGACGTATTTCACACACTCCGGATAAGTAATAGGCAATACCGCTTTCCAGCAACCCCCCAAAAATCTCAGACTTAATCTCCTGCCAACCCTGTGTGCAAGCATTATATCGAGTATCGTAATAGGAAGATCGGGTCGTAGCCGGATAGGGGTGGGACTTAACGCTTTCCTCATCCATGGGTTGTTCGTAACCATTCAAACGCTGGGTATAGTTATGACGCCAACGGGGACCCATATTGATATACCCATCCTCAATAGCCTGGGAATTGTATGTACGCTCTACTCTCAGGGTACCATTGGCTGATGAATAGTCAGTTTCTGTTTGAGTTTTTGCACCCGTTGCCGGACTGCAGGGATTGCCTTCGGTTGGGCATATGCTTGGAGGCGCCGAAATACCATACTTAGCATGTTGACTGACACGCGCAGTACTGCGATTTACGCACATCTCAAGATCAGGATCATAAATCTGAAGAGTGGCTTGAGGGCACCGCACAGTGCGGCCTCTGGAAATATAACGACTGCCGGGATATGCAGTGCATGGAAAATAACCCAACACAGTCGAATAATCACCTCTGTAGAACAAGTGGCTATGCACTTTAATCTCACTAATACTGTGACCGAGTGTCATTTTTGGTGGAGTGTGAGAATATGTCCATTCACCATCTGGCCATACTTCAGAGTATGGCGAACAAGAATATGAAGCAGCTTGTTGTTCCTCTAGCAAAAAATTTCTTAAAGTAATAAAAGCATCTTGTTCATTATCAAATGTCGGAAGTGGATTCTGATTAACACCTTCCACCCTATACGTCCAGGGACCAACGTAAACCGGTTCATCGGTCATCTTATAGTTATATCGAACATTATCGCCATAATCTTCAGTTGAAAACTCTTCATTCATCAATGAATAGGGTGCACCTCTACCTTGAAAATCAGCAATAGCACCCGCTTTGTCATCATGGCATATGCCACTCATTGAAGATGGGAAGGCTTTCCAGCAAAAGGCAGCATCACTTGCAGTCGAACCAAGAGGGTTCAACAGAAAAAACAGAGTCATTATGGATAAAAAAGAATTCTTAAGATTACTGTAGAATTGGTTTGTATTTAATTGTCTTCTAAACAGAAAACTGAAAGATTGAATCTTTAAAGTCGTCATCTCTATATTCCTTGAACACAAGAACTTCCTTGAAGTGTGCGTTCAAATACTCGTTTACATATGAAACGATCAAAATCAAATAGCAAAAAATGGAATCTGGATGCGGGGAGATTACGGAAGACACTTCGAATCATTGGCGTCATCCCTGATTGTTTTGCTGATACTTCCTGTCGAATCATTAATTGATGGTTGGAAACTATATCCATCTCTGTCACAAAAGACAATCCACCAAATAATAGCTCATACTGATCTTGATCAATGAAATAATCAGTAAAAGAAATGCGTAAGATTACTTAAATCTATTAAAAGTTATATGTCCGCATATTTTGAGAACAATTATTATTTACACTTTCAGTTCCATCATCCCTAGTTGGCCAACAGCTGCTACTGGTCAACTTTCTCGTGTCAGGTGGTCAATGAAAACAGCTAATTTGTTAAGTTCAACTGGAATCCGCACCCAGCGGCGTTATCATTCGCTCATGTTGAATAACTACAACACGCTCATTCTGCCCTTGCTGGACACAAAAACAGACCCAGCAGGGCGTATTGGATTCGTGTTAACAAGCCCTAGTGCGCATATCTATCGTGATAGCTCACATAGCGCTCCAGGTGATTGTGTTTGTATTCCCAGATCCTGTCGCTGAGCTTGTCAAGCTTACGGGTCAAACGTTTGAACTCTTTTCGTGACAGATATCCATCCTCTTGATACTCACGAGATAGTCTTCTTATTTTTCTATGTTTTTTCTTTAGTTGCTTGCTCTCTCTATGGGTTAGGCTCTGTTGATCTATACCCCGTTGGATGCGTTGATATTGACGATCCAAACGGTGATCAATTCTTTCCTCCCATTCATGATCGCAAAATCTCTGTCGGTCTGAATGACCGGCCAAGGCTGGACCGGTGATAACCAGACTCAATGTAGTGGCAATAACCGCTTTATAGATTGCGTTCATCAGATGACTCCTGTGATCTTTTTGGTTTGTTTCGAGTTCAGCATAAACCGGGCTTACTGAACGGAAACTGAACAGACAGGAGATCCGGCCGTTTCAGTGACCCACGCCTCACTGGCAAGATTGGGACTAGTATGCCGGGCACCTATTCGATATGCTTTTTTCTGGAAGGTTGTTTGATTTGACGCGGGATAGTTTAGGACCCTTAACTCGAATGAAGTTCACGATTGTTTCACTGCTTTGTTGCTGGCTACTCTGTATCAGTATGAGTGCCCATTCTGAGACCCGTTATGTCACCGATGAACTGAATCTATCTCTCTACGAACTGATCAACTCCAAAGGCAAACTTTTAAAGCGTCTCAAAAGCGGTACTGAGCTGGAATTACTCAGTGAAGAGGGTTTTTTTGCCGAAGTTCGAACAAAGGACGGTACGGTCGGTTGGACCAAAGCCGGTTTTTTAATCAAATCCAAACCGGCCCGTGCGCTCGTGATAGAGCTGACAGCTGAGAATAACGAGCTGAAGGAGAGTTTGAGGGTTAAAGGGCAACAGCTTAGCGAGACAGAGAAATTGCTCAATAACCTGAAAAGCCAGGAACAACAAGCCAATACCGAGCTACAGGATCAATTGGAAAATACCGAGGGTATCGTCGCGGCGCTGGATCGTATTCAGCAGGAAAACGAGAGCCTGAGAGCGCAGCAGGGGCACTACGGGAGTGTGGTTCCGGTGAAATGGGGGCTGATCGCATCCGGCATCACCTTCATACTCGGAACAATCGCCGGAATCGCTCTATTCGACTATCGCAGCCGCAGGCGCCATGGTGGTTTCAGAATCTACTGAGATGTAGAGCAATCCAAGGCCCGTTAAAAATCGATCGCGTATTTCTTCATCCGGTAGAGCAGCGTATCCCGGGTCAGGCCTAGCAGGCGAGCCGCCTTGCTACGGTTTCCCAACGTTTTGGAGAGTGCCTGCTCGATCAGGTCGGCTTCCAGCTGATCCATGCTCAACCCCTGCTCCGGCAGTATGAAATTGCCTTCGTTGACTGTACTCCGCTTTACCTGGCTACGGAACTCATTCGGCAGATTTTCAACTTCAACCTTTCTGCCTGAAAAGAGAATCAGCATACGTTCCGCGAAATTCTTCAACTCGCGAACGTTGCCTGGCCATGGATAGCTGTTCAGGGTCTTTAACACCGACCGGCTATAGATCGGTGCACGCAGATTGTAGCTTTTGGATAGTTCAACGGTGAGCCCATTGAGCAGCAGTTCTATGTCTCCGGCTCGGTCACGCAGGGGGGGTAGCTCCAGGGGAACCACATTCAGACGATAGTAGAGGTCACTTCGAAACGTACCCTCATCCAGGGATTTGGAGAGATCACGATTGGTTGCCGCTATGATACGCACATCGACCCGCTGGTTGTTGGCCCGACCAACCATCTGGCACTCACCGGTCTCAAGAAAGCGCAGCAGCTTGGCCTGCACATTCAGTGGCAGTTCACCGATCTCATCCAGAAACAGGGTGCCGCCCTGCGCCGCCTGAACCTTGCCGATACTGTCTGAGGTGGCTCCGGTATAGGCCCCTTTCCGATGCCCAAACAGTTCACTCTCAGCCAGTTGAGTGGGTAGTGCGGCGCAATTTACGGTCACGAAAGGCTTGTTGGAACGACGACTGTTATCGTGCAGTGCCTGAGCCAGCAGCTCCTTGCCGGTGCCGCTCTCACCAGTCACCAAGACAGTTGCATCTGTCGCAGACACAATACGCATGGCACGAAGCAGGGTTTGAAATTCCGGGGCCTTTCCGATCATATCCTTCTCCTCTACAAAGCGGGGTCCATTCTAAAACACTTTTTTGCGTGAGGAAAATCACATTGACGACCATACCGGCATAAAATTCGGGAAATGGCTAAGATCCCCCCCTTTTACGCCCATTCGATGGGAAAAAGAGTTGTTTTCTGCAGCTAATTATAGAGTTCGCGTACGATCTCCAGAAAACGTTTGGCCTGGGGTGAGAGAAACTTACCCCGTCTGAGCACGATGCCGTAGCTCCGATCGGGGAAGTATTCACCCAATGGGATGGTCGTCACCTGCTCCTCCCCGGTCAGACAGACATCGGTGACAATCGAGATACCAAGGCCGATCTCGACATATTTTTTGATCACTTCCCAACCCCCGGCCTCGAGGGTCACGTTATAGCTGGCGTTATGCTGCTTGAACACCAGATCGACCATTCTCCAGGTACTCAGGTGGTGTGGCGGCAGGATCAAACCATAGGGGCTGATATCGTGCAGCCGGATGAGCTCTTTCTTGGCCAACGGATGGTCCTGGGGGGTAATCAGAACCGGTGCATAGTTGACGACCGGCTGATAGGTCACATCATCCGGAATCTCGAGCATCGAACCGATGGCAAGATCGGTCTCATCGGCCCTGAGCATGGCCATGCCGTCACGCCCGGTAACGTTGTGCAACTTCACCCGAATGCCGGGATAACGCTCGGCAAAGCGGCGAATCGGTTCAGGCAGAATGTAGAGAATGGTGGATTCCCCGGCGGCTATGTTCAATTCACCGCTCTCCAGCTTGCCGCAGGAGGCGGAAAAGGTCTCCTGAAGTTTATCCATACCCTCGACAAGGGGCTGAGAGAGCTTGTAGAGGGTCTCACCTTCCGGTGTGAGTTTGATCTTTGGCCCTCGCCGCTCGAACAATACGGTTTCCAACTCCCGCTCCAGGGCCTGTATCTGCAGGGAGACGGTGGGTTGACTCAAGTAGAGACGCTCTGCAGCTTCGCTGATGGATCCTGTTTGTGCCGCATGGCAGAAGGCTCTCAGCTGCTTGAGTCGGTTTTGTTTATAATGAATTTGCGGGGTGCCAGCCATTTTCGTCACTCGAAGCATTAATATTTCCAATACTAGATGGAGAGTGCGTTAATATCAACAATAAATACATATTTCGTTAATACCAGCTCATCAAATCTATGAACTAAATTATCTCTTTAAGGATTCATCAATCCGAAGCGAGATCAGTGAAAGAGGTCACCATGGCACACCAAGCGCATATTCAGGATCCCATGTATCAGCTGCTCAAGCATGGACAGATCGAGGAGTTCAACGAGCGGCGGGCAGCAGGCGAGGAGTGCAGTCTGGCGGGTGCCGATCTGCGCGGTGTGGATTTGAGAAACCTGGACGCCAGAGGGCTGAATATGGCGGATGCATATCTGCGTCATGCTGATCTAAGAGGGGTAGATTTGAGACAGACGATACTTGAAGGCGCCAGTATCAATAGTGCAAAGATCTCAGGAACCTACTTCCCGGCATCCATATCGGCGGAAGAGATTACCCTGGCACTGGTTCACGGCACCCGGCTGAGGGTCAGCGGATGATTCAATCCTCGGAATCGAGCTGAGCCAGGATGTTTCTGGCCACCATACGCTGATCCGAATCGCCATCCTGAAGGATTTCATAGAGCAGCTCTCTGGCCTGCTCCACATCGCCAGCGGCCCGATATTGCTGTACCTGTTGAAGCTTGGTCGCTACTGAATCCTGGCTCTGCGCTGACTCACCTGGGTCGCTCTCCTCATCCGCTTCGATGGCATCCAGTTCCGCTTCCATTTCATCATCGGTCATGGGTACGAATCGATCGGGATCGATATAGTCCTGGGCAGGATCGATATCACTTCCCACAGGTGATTCGGCTGTCTCCAGATGTGGCTCCCCCTCGACCTCGGCAGCCGCTTCCACAGCCGTCGTTTCGGTATCCTCATCCGGCTTTTTAACGAACCCTTTGGAGAAGATCACGCCCAGCTCGAACAGCACCCACATTGGCAGAGCCAACAGGGTTTGGGAGATCACATCAGGGGGCGTCAGGAACATCCCCACAATAAAGGCACCAACAATCACATAGGGACGTTTGTGGCGCAGTTTTTCCGGTGTAGTGATGCCGAGCCATACCAAAATGATGGTGGCGATAGGAACTTCGAAGGCCACACCGAAGGCGAAAAACAGGGTCATCACAAAATCGAGATAACTACCCATGTCGGTGGCCACTTCAACCCCTTCCGGGGCGGTACCCGCGAGAAAGGTGAAGACCAGGGGAAACACCGCAAAATAGGCGAATGCCATACCGCAATAGAAAAGCAGCGTACTTGAGACCAGCAGCGGTACCACCATACGTTTTTCATGGCGGTAGAGCCCCGGCGCCACAAACGCCCAGAACTGAGCAAGAATGAAGGGTATGGCGATGAAAATGGCCAGCTGAAGGCTCAGCTTGAAAGGGATCAGAAACGGATCGATGGGCTTGGTGGAGATCATGGTGCTGCCTTCCGGCAGGGCGGCGCGCATCGGCCCGGCGATCGCACTATAGAGATCGTTGGCAAAGGGAAACAGCACCGCAAAAACCACCAGCACAGCCAACACCATGCGCAGCACCCGGTCGCGGAGTTCGATCAGGTGCGAGACCAGCGGTTGCTCTTGATTGGTGGTTTCTGGTGAATTGGGTGCCGACATCTATTCTGCTTGATTCGGTTTTTTATTTTCTGCAGCCTGTGATGAGTCCATTTCATCCTGGGCCGCTTCGATCTGGCTCTCAGTCCGCTGTTTGAACTGGTTCAGATCCTGTTTTGTCTCTTCCAGTATCTCATGTACAGGGTTGGCCATTTTCGCCTGTTTATCGAGGATCTCCTTCAGCTCTTCCGCTTTGATCTCCTGATCGATATCAGCCTTCACATTGGCGATGAAACGCCGGCCACGGCCCAGCCAATGACCGGCCATGCGGGCCACTTTGGGTAAACGCTCGGGACCGATGACGATCAAGGCAACCAGTGCAATAATCGTCAGCTCCCAAAAACCGACATCAAACATGTTGTGCTCTGTTCAGCTGTGGGTATGGATAGGACGTATTACTGCTTTTCACGCTCTTTCGAGGTGACTTCGCCATCCACAACCGTTCCGGATTCAGATTGTTCGATCTGCTCTTTGGCCTTTTCCGACTCTTTCTCGCCATCTTTCATGGCGCCCTTGAAGCCTTTGATGGCACCACCCAGGTCAGAGCCGATATTTTTCAGCCGTTTGGTTCCGAACAACAGCAGGACAATCGCCAGGATAATCAACAGCTGCCAGATACTGATACCACCAAAACCCATAATATTCTCCACCTCCGGACTAGCCGGTTTCATTTGATTGTCGCGCGACTATTAAACCTGATCAGTCTCTGCGCGCCTAGTTTGTCTCTTCAGGGACAGCCCCGGAATGATACCTAAGAGTGCTCTCTCATACTATTGAGACAACAAACAGCCTCTCTCATGAGGCCGATTTGCCCCGTTGGGCCTTCTCTTCCAGCCCGGAAAGACCGAAACGCCGCTGTAACTCCTGCAGCACCAGATCGGGCCCCAGCCCCTGGTGTGCCAGCAGTACCAAGGTATGAAACCACAAATCCGCGGTTTCATAGACAATTTTGTCCGCATCCCCGTCCTTGGCCGCCATCACGGTCTCGGTTGCCTCTTCACCGATCTTTTTCAGGATCCCGTCGAGTCCTTTGTCGTAAAGCTTGGCCACGTAGGAGCTATCCGGCGCCGCCTGCTTTCGCTCTTCGAGCACCTGTGCCAGTTGTTGCAGTAGATCACTCATGCCTCAGCTCACTTATAAATCTGCTTGGGGTCTTTCAGTACTGGCAGTATCTCCTGCCACTGATCGTCCTGCAATTCCCGGAAGAAACAGTTGTGTCTTCCAGTATGACAGGCAATACCACCCTTTTGCTCAACCTCCAGCAACACCACATCCCCGTCACAATCGAGACGTATTGCATGAACAACCTGCTGATTTCCCGACTCTTCCCCTTTGTGCCAGAGTTTTTTTCGCGATCTGGACCAATAGACCGCATGACCGGTCTGCTTGGTCAGGGTCAGCGCTTCCAAGTTCATCCACGCCATCATCAGAATCTTGCCGCTGCCCCGCTCCTGGGCAATCGCCGGCACCAGGCCATCCTGATCCCACTTTATCTGTTCGAGCCAAGTCATTGTCTTACCTCGACACCCTGTTGATCCATAAACTGTTTTGCCTCACCGATGGAGTACTCAGCAAAGTGAAAGATACTCGCAGCCAAGACTGCGTCAGCGCCGCCTTTTTTGACCCCATCCACCAGATGCTGCAGCTCTCCGACACCTCCGGAGGCAATCACCGGGATCGGTACAGCCTCAACGATCGCCCGGGTCAGCTCATTATCGAAGCCGATTTTGGTACCGTCACGATCCATGCTGGTGAGTAGAATCTCCCCGGCACCATAGTCACTCATCCGCTGCGCCCATTCGATGGCATCCAGGCCGGTGGGCTTGCGTCCGCCGTGGGTGAATATCTCCCACTTCAGAGGTTCACCCTCAGCACTGACCTTTTTCGCATCGATCGCCACTACAATACACTGGGAACCGAATCGATCGGTCGCCTGTTTGACGAACTCCGGATTGAATACCGCTGCGGTGTTGATGGCGACCTTATCCGCGCCGGCATTGAGCATCCTGCGAATATCCTCTTCGGTGCGAATCCCGCCGCCAACCGTCAGGGGGATGAAGACTTCACTGGCTACCTGCTCAACCACATGGACAATGGTCTCCCGGTTGTCGGAACTGGCCGTGATGTCGAGGAAGGTGATTTCATCTGCCCCCTCTTCGTTATAGCGCCGCGCCACCTCGACCGGATCACCGGCATCCCGTATATCGACAAACTTTACTCCTTTCACCACACGTCCTGCATCGACGTCGAGACAGGGAATAATTCGTTTTGCAAGCATTCCGGTTGACCCTTGTTATGAACCCGTCAGTTGATCGGCCAGGCGCTGTCCTTCCGCCAGATCCAGTGTACCTTCATAGATCGCCCGGCCGGTGATCGCGCCCATGATGTTGTCTGTTTGCGCCTGGCAAAGGGACTCGATATCACCGATATCGGTGATGCCGCCTGAGGCGATGACCGGAATCGTGATTGCGTTGGCCAGATCCCTTGTCGCCTCCACATTGGGCCCGCTCAGCATGCCATCCCGCCCGATATCGGTATAGACAATGGCAGAGACCCCGTTATCCTGAAAGCGTCTGGAGAGTTCGGTCACTTCCTGATCGGTCACTTCCGCCCAACCGTTGATCGCCACCATACCCTCTTTGGCATCCAGGCCGACAATCACGTGACCGGGAAATTCACGACAGGCCCTGGCGACAAAATCAGGCTCTTTGACCGCCTGGGTTCCAATGATGCAGAAATCCACCCCAGCCTTCAGATAGGCCTCGATGGTGGCTTCATCACGTATCCCGCCACCCACCTGGATCGGCAGGTCCGGATAAGCATTGGCAATCTCACGAATCGCACCGCCATTCACCGGTTCACCGGCAAAGGCACCATTCAAATCCACCAGATGGAGCCTTCGCCCACCGGCTTCGACCCACTTACTGGCCATCTCCAGGGGATTGTCGGAAAACACCGTATCGTCTTCCATGCGGCCCTGGCGCAATCGCACACATTGGCCATCTTTAAGGTCTATTGCAGGTATTAACAGCACAAGCGATATCCTGATTGATTGGTTACTTAAGTCAGCCTACGCCAACCCTGACGGGGGAGTAGGATTTCAATTATTCCAGTTGACGAAATTCTTCAGCAGGCGCAAGCCGTCATCCGCGCTCTTCTCCGGATGAAATTGAACCGCAAACAGATTCTCCCTGGCGATGGCACTGGCAAAACTGACCCCGTAATCGGTGGTCGCCGCGATCAGTTCCTGCTGTTGTGGATCGACATAGTAGCTGTGCACAAAATAGAAGCGGCTGTCCTGATCTATCCCCTGCCAGAGCGGATGATCGGCCTGCCGGTTGACTTTGTTCCAACCCATGTGCGGGATCTTCAACGCCTCGCCATCCGGGGCCACCCCACCGGGAAAGTGTTTTACCTGACCTGCAAACAGCCCCAGCAGCTCGGTGCCGCCATTCTCTTCACTCTGTTCGAGCAGCACCTGCTGCCCCATGCAGATACCAAGAAATGGTTTACTGCTCGCCGCCTCCAGAACGGCCCGATTGAGGTGGTGATCGGAGATCGCCGCCATGCAGTCTCTGGCAGCACCCTGCCCGGGGAAAACCACCCTATCCGAGTTCAAAATCAACTCAGGATCATCGGTAACCAATATCTCGTCCTGAGCAGAGGCGACATGCTCAACCGCTTTGGCGACTGAGCGCAGATTTCCCATACCGTAGTCGATCACGGTGATACGCTGTGACATCTTGATACCTGTGAAGCGTTTCTTTACAGAGAGCCCTTGGTCGAGGGTATTTGCTCAGCCATGCGCGGATCCGGCTCCAGCGCAAAGCGCAAAGCCCGGCCTACGGCCTTGAAGATCGTCTCGGCCTGGTGATGTGCATTGGTGCCACGCAGGTTGTCGATGTGCAGGGTGATACCCGCATGGTTGACCAGCGCCTGAAAAAACTCCTGAAACAGGTCAACGTCGAACTCGCCGATACGGGCGCGGCTGAACGTCACCTCGTAGGTCAGCCCCGGCCGTCCGGAAAAATCCACGACCACTCGTGACAGCGCCTCATCGAGCGGCACATAGGCATGGCCATAACGACGAATACCCTTTTTATCGCCCACAGCTTTCGACAACGCCTGACCCAGGGTAATACCGATATCCTCCACCGTGTGGTGGGCATCGATGTGCAGATCCCCTTTGGCAACCACCTTCAGATCGATCAGTCCGTGGCGCGCAATCTGATCCAGCATGTGATCGAGAAAGGGCACGCCGGTCTCAAAATTCGATTCCCCACGACCATCCAGATCGAGCGTGACGCTGATCTGGGTTTCCAGGGTATTGCGCTCAACCTGCGCGGTACGCTGCATAGCTAAAGACTCCGATCAATGAATGCCATGGTCAACAGGGCGATGTTCCCATCCCCCATTCAAACCGCTTATTCTAGAGAAAATCGGAGAAAATGACAGTATTGAAGCTGATTCAGGCGCCAATCGGCTCAGTGCATCAGAATAACTCCGCCTCAACCTCCAGGTAGGCAAGACTGATGTGGCGCCCCACATTGCTATCGAAATCGACCCAGTCGTGAAACCCGGCCAGACTTTGGGTCACCGCTTCACTCATCTCAAAATCGCTCATACCCTCTTCATAGTATTTCGCCACCTCGGATTTGAGTAGAGAGAGGTATTCACGATAGCGTTGCGGAACCTCCCTGCCACCGGTCTTGCCATGGCCGGGAACAAAATACTCAGCCGAGGTTGCCAGTGCCATATCGATCGCCTCGATGTTACCGCGGAAAGTCGCACTGTCCATCCGGCCTAAACGTTTGCTCATCACATTATCACCGAGGAAGATCACTTTCTGCTCAGGTAGTTCCAGCATGATATCCGAGTGGCTGTGGGCTTTGGCCTGGTAGTGGATTCTGACGCTGACACCCGCCAGCTTGATCTCCTCACCATGGGCAGCCGACTTATTGGGCGGCACCTCGACCGTACCCTTGACGGCACCCTCAGTCATTCTCATCAGGGTTTTCAAAAAGCTCCTGCCCTCCCCCTTCTCCACCAGTTTACGCATCGTCTCATGACCGAAGATCAACACCTCGGGGTAGGCCTCTTTGAAAGCCTGATTGGCAAACCAATGATCGCCATGGATGTGTGTGTTGAATATCGCCACCACCGGCAGATCACTGACCTTGGCGATCTGGCGCAGCACCATTTCACCGATCTGAACGCTGGACCCCGGATCGATCACCAGAATGCCCTGTTCTCCGACGATAAAGGCCGGATTGTTCATGAAGCCCTGATTCTCCACCGAGGGGATACCCAGAGGACCGTGGATGACGTAAACCCCCTTGGTGATCTCATCGGCGGCATAGTCCGGCACCGCAGCACCCCGCTCGGCAAACGCCGACAGAGAATGGAAGAGCAGGATCAGGAAGAGGAGCTTCGATATTGGCTGGTAAATCATATTATTGAGATTCTGTGTTTGAATTTTGTTTGATTGTGACCGGACCCAGCCTGTAAAAAAACAGCTGATTCAGTAAGGTTATCAGCTAGTCAACCAGAAGGTCACCGGACCGTCATTAACCAACTCCACCTGCATATCCGCACCGAATACCCCACAGGCGACCTGATCGTGATGCCTGGCTGCCTGCTCCGACAGATAGCTGAACAGTGCCTCACCAAGCTGTGGCTCGGCCGCACTGGAAAAACCGGGACGCATCCCTTTGCGGGTATCGGCCACGAGTGTGAACTGGGGAACCAGCAGTAAACCACCGGCGATATCAACCAGGCTCAGATTCATCCGACCTTGTTCATCGGCAAACACCCGGTAACTGAGCAGCCGTTGCAGCAGGCGATCCGCCCGGCTCCGATCGTCCCCCTTCTCGACACCCACCAGGACCACCAGTCCGGTGCCGATCTCTGCTACGGATTCCCCATCAATCAATACCCGCCCCTGCCTGGCCCTTTGCAGCAATCCGATCATCCCAGCAGTCTCCCGAAATGTTTTGTGGCTTCCACCAGCGCTCTGCGAATACCGGGCTCTGTTGCTGAATGACCAGCATCCGGCACAACAACCAACTCACTATCGGGCCAGGCCCGGTGAAGCTCCCAGGCTGACCTCATGGGACAGATCAGATCATACCGCCCCTGTACGATCGTACCGGGTAGACCCGCCAATTGTGTAGCATCCTTCAACAGTTGTTCAGGCCGCAGAAAGGCATGATTGACAAAATAGTGTGCCTCGATTCGGGCCAGACTGAGGGCCGTATGTGGATCGGAGAAAAACCCGACTACCGACGGGTTGGTCAGCAGGCTGGAGCTTCTACCCTCCCAGACTGACCAGGCTTTGGCCGCAGCCATACGGGATATCTCATCTTCCCCCGTCAATCGCCGGTAATAGGCATGCAGCAGATTGTCTCGCTCATGCGCCGGTATCGGTGCAATGAAATCTTCCCAGTAGTCTGGAAAAACCCAACTCGCACCTTGCTGGTAGAACCACTCGATCTCCTGATCCCGACAGAGAAAAATACCTCTCAAAACCAGCCCAGATACCCGTTCTGGATGGGTTTGTGCATAGGCCAATGCGAGGGTAGAACCCCAGGACCCACCAAACAACAACCATTTATCGATGTTCAGTTCTTCACGGATTCTCTCAATATCCTCGACCAGATCCCAGGTCGTATTATTCTGCAGCGAGGCGTGCGGGGTTGAGCGTCCGCTGCCCCGCTGATCAAAGAGTACGATTCGGAAAAGCTCCGGGTCGAAGAACTGTCGATGGTAGGGCTCACAACCGGCCCCCGGCCCACCGTGGAGAAAAAGTGCCGGGATACCTGAAGGATTGCCCACCTGTTCAATATAGATCTGATGGTGGTTATCTACGGCAAGCCGTTGTGTCTTATAGGGTTCTATGGCTGGGTAGAGGTCATTCATAGTGGCTCTGTTAAATGTAGGAATCACCCTATGTTCTCACAAGACAATTCCTACGTATTGCAAGTTAATTTTCCCAATTCAATCAGTAGAGCTTTGTGCCAAGATTGGCTCGTCATCATCAAGGAAGAACTGGCTTGTCAGGGCTATGAAAGTAAACCATGGACAGGTTGCTTAGCCAAGCAAGCTGATGACAGAAAGCCCAACGCATGGATTGCTGTTGGGCTTTCACTTTTTTATAGCAATGAAATTCGCAACCGCGATCGAATCTCTGACAAGCTAGATTCGTGAGGTGAGGGGATAAAAAATCAGCGTAGGAAAATTCTTACATGTTGACGAGACCATTCTTACACCACAAAGGTAATTTTTCCCAATTTATTTGTGCGGATTCCGTGTCATCATTACCTCGTCGTCATCAAGGAAGTTGTTACAGGAGTTAGCCACAACGGAAGGTAGATGGACGAGGAGCTTTGCCAACCAAGCCGATGACAACCAAGCCCGGCCGCATGGATTGCGGTTGGGCTTTTTCTATTATGGCGTCTCAAATTCCCCCAGTGTTCAAGAGAATCCGTGGTGATGTTTCACTTCGCCACCCGACTGTGCAGATCTGCATTTTTATTAAGTAGGAATTTTCTTACAGCCATAAGAGAAAAATCTCACACTTAAATTGTGAATATTCCCATGTTCGCTGTAAAAAATTGTGTCAGAATTTACTTGTCGTCATCAAGGACGTCCCTAACAAGGAATATTTCGTAAAGGAATTTGCAGGGAAGGGAAGCTTAGCCAACCAAGCCGACGACTGAAGCCCAACTGCAAGGATCGCGGTTGGGCTTTTATCTTTGTAGCGATGAAATCCAATCCATCGCGACCTACCCTGCCCCCATCAAGGCCTCTATCCACAGCCCTTAATGAAGATCAATCACAATAGTTAACGTGTAGCAGGTGTGTGATGTTTTTCAATGTTCATAAAATAAACAATGAAAACATGGTTACCTGACAAAAAATTAAGAAAAAATGTCGATTTTCACAAATCTGAAACATTTATTATCTTTTAAATTCAATACGTTAACCTGTAGGAAAAATCTTACAGTCAGATACGAAAAATCTCACATGAACAAGGTGCGTATTCCCACAGTAAATGTGAATTTTTGTGTCAGACTATAGTTGTCGTCATCAAGGATGTTACTTCAGGGATTTATAGCAAAGGATTGCACAAGGAAGAAATGCTTAGCCAACCAAGCCGACGACTGTAAGCCCAACCGCAAGGACTGCGGTTGGGCTTTTTTATTTGATCTATGGCAGTTAAATTGCCCTCGCTTTGGAGGAGCGACTAGAACCCGTCAACAGGGATCCAATCTCCCCTACTCCCTGGAAGCCCGTTTCCTTTCATGCTCTTTAAGGTACTTCTTACGGATACGAACCTCTTGGGGTGTCACTTCCACCAGCTCATCATCTTCGATGAACTCCAGCGCCTGTTCAAGGCTGTAGCGGAGTGGCGGTGTCAGGATAATGGCATCGTCCTTCCCGGCCGCACGGATATTCGTCAGTTGCTTACCCTTCAGGGGATTGACCACCAGATCGTTATCCCTCGCATGAATTCCCACAATCTGCCCCTCGTAGACTTCATCGCCTGGCGAGCTGAAGAGTCTGCCGCGCTCTTGCAGATTATAGAGGGCGAAACCCAGAGATTTGCCTTGACTGTTTGAGATCAGCACACCGTTTTTACGTGGCGCGATACCACCATGCTGGGCTGGACCATAGTGATCGAAAACGTGGTAGATCAGGCCGGTACCTGAAGTACTGGTCATGAACTCTGTCTGAAAACCGATCAACCCTCTGGAGGGTATGATGTAGTCGAGCCGTACTCGTCCTTTACCGTCCGGCACCATATCCTTGAGTTCACCTTTGCGGTTGCCCAGGGCCTCCATGATCGTACCCTGGTCATTCTCCTCGACATCGACGGTCAATTGCTCGTAAGGCTCACAGATCTCACCGTCAACCTCGCGGAAAATTACCTCGGGACGGGACACGGCCAATTCGAATCCCTCTCGCCGCATACTCTCGATGAGTACAGAGAGATGCAATTCGCCTCGCCCGGACACTTTGAATTTCTCAGGATCCGTCCCCTCCTCGACACGCAGCGCTACATTGTGGATCAACTCCCGTTCAAGCCGCTCTTTGAGCTGTCTCGAGGTCAGGTATTTACCCTCCTTACCGGCAAAAGGCGAGGTATTGACCTGAAAGGTCATGGAGACGGTCGGCTCATCCACCGTCAGGGGGGGCATGCTCTCCACATGCTCAGGATCGCACAGGGTATCTGAGACATTTGGCGCCTCCATACCGCTGATGGCGATGATGTCTCCGGCTGTCGCCTCATCGACTTCAAAACGCTCAAGCCCCAGATAGCCGTAAACCACGCCTATTTTAGCCCGATGTTGCTCGCCATCGTATTTCACCACCATCACTTGCTGGTTGGGTTTGATACTCCCCCGGGTTACCCGGCCGACCGCGATGGCTCCCACATAACTGTTGTAATCCAGATTGGAGATCTGCATCTGGAAGGGTGCCTCAGGATCTACTTCAGGTGCCGGACAGTGACTGACAATGGCTTCGAACAGAGGGGTCATGTCACCTTCGGTTATGTCGCTTTCCAGACCTGCATAGCCACCTACCGCGGAGGTGTAGACAATGGGAAAATCGAGCTGATCATCACTGGCGCCCAGACGATCGAAAAGCTCAAACACCTGATCGATCACCCAATCCGGACGGGAGCCGGGTTTGTCGATCTTATTAACCACCACGATAGGCCGCAGGCCATGCTGAAATG
>JAKSBX010000193.1 GCA_022360905.1 Chromatiales bacterium | reverse complement strand
TGTGCCGCCAGTTTGGGTTGATTTTTGGCGATCACCTGGTTGGCTTTTGCCAGCTCGGCCTGCGCTTGATCATATTTCTGTTTCAGTGCTGACGCCTGACTGGTCTGTTCGCTCAGTGCCTGTTCCAGGGCCTGCTTCTCCTGGCTCGAGAGGCGCAGTGCGTCCGACATCTCCTGTTGCTGGGCAGTGAGGTTGCTCTCCAGCAGTTGAATGGCTTTCTGCTGGGATTTTACCGCCTGTTCCTGCTGTGCCAGCTTATTGCGTAGCTGTTCCAGCTGCTGCTGGTTTGAGGAGACGGCGGCGACTGGAGCTGTTAACACAGTGCGGGTGTCAATCTCTTTTCTGAGACTTAGCATGCGTTGCTCGGATTTTGCCAGCTTTGAACGTTCAGCGCTCAATTGCCCTTTGGTGCTCTTCAGCTGTTTGCGTAAGCGATCGGTCTCGGCTTTCTGCTGTTGACGCTCCTGTTTCAGTAGGCGCAGCTCGTTGCGCTCCGCCTTGGAGATCTCAACCGAGGAGGAGAACTGCAGATTGTCACTCTCCAAACCCGAGGCTTTACGATACCAGTTGAGTGCCTGTGCCAGATCCTTTTTGACACCGAAGCCTTTTTCGTAGAGGAAACCCAGGTTGATGCGCGCGCGAGAGTTGCCCTGATCCGCTGCTTTTCTGTACCAGGCTGCTGCGGTCTGATAGTCGGGTTCTATGCCCAGGCCCTTTTCATAGATCTCGCCAACGTAGTTTTGTGCCTCAGCGTCACCCTGCTGAGCCTGGGGCAACCAAACCCGAAGCGAGGTACGGTAATCGGCCCGATCGAATGCGACATATTCACCGCCACGTATTTCACACTCGGATGCGGTTGTTTTGACCGGCCTTCTGGGCGAAACATAGGTCATATTTGAACCCAGTTTGCGTACCTGTCCAGGTAGCAGGCAGTCTACGATAAGCAGTTTGTCCGTATTACCGGCCAGTTCCGACAGGGATTGCTGGCTCTCTGCCTTGGTCTCCTGAGACTGACAGCCGGCAAGACCGAGCCAGCCGCTGATCAGCGCAGAAACAGCTATGGTAAGTGGGCTGAATTTGGGGGTTTGTTTCAGAGTGGGAAGTTGTAACATGTCATTTTCCAGCAGGGATTTCATACTCTCTGCGATTAAGGATAGACAAATTGCATGATGCTGAAAATGAATAATCTCTCGACTATGACATATTCACGTTTATTTTGCGTTGCAGCATTAGTGCTAATGGCCGCTTGTGCTTCGCCAAGCAAAAGATTCGAGCAGCAGGCTGCCGAGTTGGGATTCGATAAACAGGAGTGGATCGGAGATGGTTTTACTCATACATTGTTTAAAAACACGCTTTTACAGGATTCATCGGAATTGCATGTCTATCTCGGAGGAGACGGCACACCCTGGCTGAGGGGTAAATTCATCGCATTGGATCCCACACCAAGAGATCCGGTAGGCCTGCGCCTGATGGCCCTCGATGACAATCCGAGCGTCTATCTGGGGCGGCCTTGCTACCATGGACGCTATAATACACCGGCCTGTTCACCGCTACTCTGGACCTATCAGCGCTACTCGAGTGCTGTGGTAGACAGCATGGCCGTGGTGATCGAGAAATTACTGGCTAGCGGGGGCCATCAGGATCTGGTCATGGTGGGATTCAGCGGGGGAGGTGGTTTGGCTATGCTGTTGGCGCCGAAACTGCCACAAACCCGCCAGGTGGTCACTCTGGCAGGCAATCTCGATATTGAGGCATGGACCAAACTGCACGATTATGATGCATTAAAGGGGTCGATCAACCCCAGTGCACAACCGCCACTTGATGCCGCCATTCAGCAGTTCCATTTGGCTGGAGAAAAGGATGAGAACATTCCACCCTGGATGATTGAGGCGGCGGTGAAGAACCAGCCCAACGGCCAATTCATAACCTTTGATGATTTCGGCCATGGCTGTTGCTGGGAAAAGATCTGGAAATCCATGTTGCAGTGTCTGGCCGACTCCTGTGAATGGAATCAACAGCGATCGGCAACAATCTCAGTCCAGCGATAGGCGACTAAAATGTTTGGCGTAGCGCTTTTAATCCTTCATGATCCGGTAGTTTTTCCAGGCCTCTGCTGATCAGGATTTCCGCTTGATCCTGTTTGCCGTCTTCAAGCAGCTTCCTGGTCGCAGTCACCAATTGGTCACCCAGGTTTTGCAGGCCTTCCCAGGCCTGTTTGTTGTTTTCATGCAAGAGCAGAACCTGTTGATAGGCATCATAGGCACTACTACCGGAGGGTTCGATGTAACGCCCCACCAATCCATGCACCTCAGCCACTTCCAGTAGATCCTCTACGCGTGTTCGTTGCTCTTCTGCCAAGGTCGATGTGTCTTCCAGAATGATCTCTGGTTGACCGTCTCCATTACCGAAAAACAGTAGTGTGACAAGTGCCACAGTCATCAATAGCCCGGCAGCGGCCGTGAGTGGGTAGGCCCATTTGGGGAATCTGCTGTCCCGCCCTGTGCGTGGCCCTGACATCTCATGTAGAAATTGGGTGGCATTGATGGTTCGCTTCTCCCGTTCAAACTCAAGCCCATGAGAGATCGCCTGCCAAACCTCTTTTGAGATCTCCTTGGGTCGCTCAGGCTTCATCCCCAGATCTCTGGCATAGGTTGCCGGCTTGCGCTTGAAGGGGTGACTGCCCGCCAACAACTCATAGGCGACTACTGCCAGGCCGTATACGTCATCCCGGGGATCGGGGGTACCGTATTCAAGCATTTCGCAACTGGCATAGGTGGGGGTCAGGGCCCCCAATGAACCGGGATCGAATATGGTGGCATCTTCAACCACTCGATCTGATCCTTTGGCTGCCCGTGCGATACCGAAATCAACCACTTTGACCACGTTTTTCGATGTCAGGAACACATTACCCGGCTTGAAGTCGGAGTGGACGATGTTTTCCGAGTGTGCATAGGCCAACGCCCGACTCATCTGTTCAATGATCGACAGGGCCTCCTGGGCGGGCAGTGCAGAGGGGCGTATACGTCTGATCAGGTGGTCCAGCGGTTCCCCCTGCAGGAGTTCCATGGTCATGAAGACATTGGGCCCATCCCGATCGAAGTCGTAGACAGTCACAATATTGGGATGTGCCAGTTGTTGGGCTTTTTTGGTCTCTCTTTGCAGGGCTATGAATGAGTCCGGATTGGCCTGGAAATCCTTTGACAGCACCTTGACAGCGATATAAGGGTCTCTGTCCATGGCTTCGACCTTACGCATGTCCTGTGCTTTAAAGACCACTCCCATACCGCCTCGTCCCAGCATCTCTTCGAGAACAAAGCGGTTTTTCAGAACCGAGCCAACCTGAACGGCCTGGATGTTTTCTGTATTAAACTCTTCGGTTATCCCGGTATAGGTCGGTGACGTGGTACTCGCCGGGTCGGTGGTTGCACCGGTGGTTTCACCCTGATTTGCCGTGTTTGGCGAATCGGTATCTGCCAAACGGGTTGTATCATCTGAGGGGAGGGAATGGTTATCTTTGGTATCCATAATCCACCATGGTATTAGCAGGCCCGGGAAGTTACCGAATCACCGGGTAAATGGATGGTGTTGAAAGATTGAGTATTATTTTTAATTATCAATTATTTACACCTAATCCAGGTGAGCTGTGCCTGATGACTGTCCAGCTCGTATGATTCTGAAATTTCAAGCTCACTAAGGTTACCTAAAAACAGTCTCTGAAGCACGTCACCGGATTAATAGCCCGAGTGATGTCAAAAATGTCGATTTATATGAATTTAGTTCTGATCTGGTGTCATAAAGTCAACTTTACGCCTGTTTGGGTCGAAGCGTTTATTCCCGAATGTGCACAGATTCAAGCAGTAAGGTTTGGCAATTAGGGTTAAACTGAAACTATGCATTTACCGGATTATCATGGTGGCAGCATCGTCAATTTGATGGCCTCGATTCAACAGGGATTGGGAGGCACGCCGCACATCTACCCACAACACCGTTTGCTGCCTGCCGATCAGATAAGTCAATACCAACAGGTAGTGCTGTGGGTTATCGACGGCTTGGGGCTGAACTATCTGAGGTCTCATCCAAAAGCCAGTCATCTTAATGCCAATCTGCTGGGTGGTATGACTTCCGTCTACCCGCCAACCACGGCGAGTGCAGTGACAAGTTTTCTCACCGGTATGGCGCCTCGGCAACATGGCCTCACGGGCTGGCACATCTTTTTTCATGAATTGGGAGCGATCCTGGCTATTTTACCCGGCAGACCCAGGTATGGCGGGGTGCCGTTGAGCCAGGCTGGTATCGATCTACAGGCTTTGCTCAACGTAAATCCCCTGACGGATTCAATACCCGGTTCGACGGCATGCCTGGTACCAGACAAGATTGCAAAATCAGATTTTACCCAATATTTTCTCGGTAGTTCGAAACTGCTGACCCATGACAGTCTGGAGGGATTGCAACAGAATATTGTTGCTACGATGACGCGGGGAGAAGAGCGCTACCTGTTTGCCTACTGGCCAGAGTTGGACACCATAGGGCACCATCAGGGAATTTGGAGTGAAGCTGCAGAGCACCACCTGTCAGAACTTGACCACTGCTTCAGCGAGATCGTAGGACAGTGCCATGAAACAGGCACTCTGCTCATTGTCTGTGCGGATCATGGACAAATAGACAGCCATCCGCAAAGACGGCTTTCACTGGATGATCATACGGAATTGGCTGATTGTCTTGCCATGCCTTTGACCGGTGAGCCCAGATCGGCCTATTGCTATTTGAGACCCGATAAAAGTGAATATTTCGATCAATATGTCAATCAACATCTTGCAGAGCAGGTAGAACTCTTTCGATCTGATGAGTTAATAGAACGGGAGTGGTTCGGCTTGGGTGAATCCAATCCTCAGCTGAAACGGCGGATAGGTGATCGGTTGTTGCTCATGAAAGAGGACTATACCCTGAACGATTGGTTACTTCAGGAACAGCGTTATCAACTCATCGGTGTTCACGGCGGTTTGAGTGAAGATGAGTTATTGGTACCCCTGATCGTGGTAGAACCCTAAGAAACCTCCTAACAACTTCTGAAATGATGTCTTGTTGTCAAAAAAGAGCTCTGATGCATTACAGATCTTCGTAATGGCAGGCTGGCTCGTTCTATCTACGCCTTCGTCCGGTGGGTTTTGCTTGACACATGGTGAGTTGTGACACAGTTGACACCACAACTGTCGAAAAATTTTACACACACCTCGATAATTTACTTCAAGAAAAGTTTATAAAGTTTTTATCTACTGAAATAAATACCAACCTGGCTCAAGTTGTGCATTAAGTTATTTTCAGTTGGCAACGACTAAAAAATAAACACTGTATGGATAGTGTTAATTCAATCTTGTTAAGGATGACAGAGAATGAAATCAAGAACAACGACCACGATAACCATAGCCTATATGGTAAAACTTTTACTAGTGACGCTTTGCGCTTTCTCAAGCGGCATACACGCTGCGTCTCTACAAAAGGAGAGTTCCACAGAGTCTTCAGATGAAGACCCTTCCACGCTTTGGCGTTGGCTGTTTCAAGATGCCGCACAACAGAGTATTGCACTTTCCAATGAACTTCAGTGTCTTGCATTGAATATCTACTTCGAAGCCCGCAGTGAGTCGGCTCAAGGTCAATATGCTGTTGGACATGTGGTCATGAACCGGGTGGCTCATCAAAGGTTTCCCAACACGATCTGTGCTGTAGTCAAGCAAGGTGGCGAGAAAAGGCTGAATCGTTGCCAATTTTCTTGGTGGTGTGATGGGCGTTCCGATAAACCGATCAATCGCAAGGCTTGGCTGATATCGATGGCCAGGGCCTTTGAGGTTTATCTTGGCCAAGTTCAGGATCCGACCTATGGTGCACTTTGGTATCATGCCGACTATGTCAATCCGAAATGGAGCAAGACGTTAACCATGGTAACCAAAATCGGCCAGCATCTGTTCTATCTGATTGGTAAACAGCCTACATATGCGATGAATTTCAAATCCGGGTTATAATGCCATTCACCTTAGACAAGGCTTATCTTTTACGTTGCAGCCAAAGCCAGCTTCCAGACACAGCGAGTAGAATCAATACCAGTGCCACCAGGTCGTTGAACAAAGCTCCAGGTAATTGCAGTATTCGGCCACTATGCAGATCTAGCAACAACCGTTCAATGGTAATGCTATGACTTTTGAAGTTCAGTTCAGCTTGCAGGTTTGTCGGTAAAGGGGTTGCTACCTGGGTCGCCAGTGGTTGTGAGGTATCTGCTTTAAGTTCCAGAGTATCTGAGTGCAATCTTATCTGGCCACTATCGGTGGCGATGATCAGCCAATCATTCGAAACCCCTGATATTCCGCTAGCATCAGCAGGCACCACATCACTTAGCGACTCGATTAGCACACCATCGCTACTGATCAAGGTAAGGGATGTACCGCATATTACAAACCAGATACCTGCAATCGTTGCAGCACCTATTAAAGGTTCAGGGCAATAGCTCACAGGTTCACTGTTCCAATATAGCTTTCCCTGAAATGCACTTATCCAATTTTTACCGGCAGGAAAACCGGTAATCTTTCCGTCAAACGCTATGCCGTACCAGCTCAGAACCCATGGGGAAGTGACCGGGATAGTGTCCAGGGAAAACCTATTAGCATGATTGATCACGATGCCAGTCAATGCAATCAAGATAACGAATAACGACAGCATAACCCCGATACGGCGGTGCCAGCGTAGAAAGAACAGACGTAATCTTCGTTTTAAACTTGCCATCAGCCCGATTCATCCTCGCCTGGCTGATGACTTATCACGGGATCAGTCAGCTCGATCTGCTGGCTGAGGTAAAGCGCAGCTCTTGCTACCTTTTTCATGGCGATAACTGATAGAGTTGCACCACTGATACTGTCGATATGTTGGTTCAACCTAAGCCGATTATTAAGTGAAGCACCAAGAAATTGATCAGTGAAAAAGGTCTGTTTGATTTCCCAGCCTCGGCTTTCACGAAACACCAGTACATAGATTGACTCGATTTTCCGATTATTCACTACAACACCAAATGTAATCGGCTTGACTTTACCGATCTCGTTAAGAATCCAGGCTGTTTGGTTGGCGTTGTTATTATTTGACCAGTAACGGATACGCAGTCCAGGGTATTTGTGACCAAAAATATTCTTGAGTTGCTGCATAATTGGCTTGCTAAGCCAGAGTTTATGACCATGATAGCTGGTGCCTAGGCTTTGCTTTAAAAACTCATCTTTTGTCAGGTAGGTGCCTTGAGCCCATACGGGATTCGTTGATGCGAATACCAACACAAGACTGCAACCGGCAAAAAAGAGCAATAAACGTTTCGAATTCATGATGACAGTAGAAGCCTGTTTGTATCCGCTTCCGGTGTGATATTTCCACACCAGCTGGTATTTTTAGAACTGGTAACCCAGGCCCAGGTTGAAGCCGTCACTGTTGCCGGCATCGTCATTTTGTAATTGATAGTCAAACTTTAAAACTACGTCGCTGTGTGGATAGTAATTAAGTCCGAAATCAGTCTGTGCTGCATCAACTTCCGCTTCCTGAGACCATGCACTCTGGCGGACAAAAAATCCCCACGCATCGATTGGGCGCCAGGAGAGTTCCAGGTAGCCGCCATCCTGTACATCTTTGCCGGCCTGTTCGGCAGCATCACCACCTAGATCCCATCGGGCATAGAGACCCTTGGCAGTGAAGTCTCCCAATTGGTAAATAATATGACCGCCTACCAGAGTTGCTTCTTCTGCGTAGGAGGCCTCGGCACTCTGGTCCAGGTCAGGCTGGTATTGTGCATAGCCTGCCAGTTCTAGACCGGCAATACCTGTATAGACAACCCGTCCGGTCAACGCCATATCAAAAGCATCTGCGAATGAACCTTTTTGTTTACCGCCTTTGAGATTGAAAGGATCGCTCTCACTGGTTTTCAATCCTTCGGATATCATCAGATCGAAACGTATAGCATTCTCGGTTCTATAGACCAGGTTGATACCATTTGACCACCAGGTGGTGGGAATGATGGTGGTTTCTACCACCGGTCGTTCCACACCATAAAAGGTTGGTGGTTCATGGGTTTCGTTGATGATGCCAATCGGCATAAGGATCGCGCCAGCCTGTGCCTGCAGTCCCTCATAGATATCGAATTCAATAAATGCCTGTTCAAGCTCTACTGCACCTCGTTTGGAGGCGCTGGCGATAATATGTTCAACTTCCAGTTCGGAGACAAAACGAATCGAGTCAGAAAAATCGTAGCCGAAGAAAATCACGAAACGGTGAAAGTCGAGCTCCCGCTCATCGACACCATCCACATCCAGATAGTTGTAGTGCATCTCACCATAGCCGCCGAGATGCACTTGATTGCTGATGCTCTGCTCCATTTGCTGATTTTCCACGCTGTCAGCCATGGTCTCCAAATTCTCTTCCAGTTGATTGATCCGTTCGCGCAGTGCATCAATCTCTGTTTGATCTATTGTGCCTTTGGCGAAGACTGCATTACTTACCAAACTGGCGGCAAACAGCAATAAGATTCCGGTATGTTTCATGTCAATAACCTGCTAAATAAAATAGTATGTCGCTGACGGATCAGTCTCCGTCACTGAAATTTATCCCCAGTTCCACATCCAAACCATCGGGTATCTCGCGTTTGAAGTGCCCATCCAACTTAGCGATATTTTCTTCGAGTAAGTCGGCATCTCGGGTGCTGATAGCGGTACGTACAGTAGCAATTGTCTCCCGCACGGCTTCAACTGAATCAGTAAAGCCACCTGCTTGCATTAATCCGAGAAAGCTCACTTCAGTATTGCCTTCCAGCAATATTTCGATCTCATCGATCGCCTCACTAAAACCGTTCCAGGCAATACCTGAGAGTGATGCACTGGTGGTGAGTACGTTGCGCTTGTTCAGATAATCAAGATGCTCCTGAACTGCCACCAGTAGTTGGGTAAGATTATTGCTGCCATCGTCGAGCTGATTATCAAGAAACAATGAGCGATAGGATTCATCAGAGTCTTTATGCTTGACCTGCCAACCCTCAACCACATAGTTGGCGTTGATTACTATCTGTTGGGCCATACCGGCAAGAATCTGGCATTTGCGAGGTGTGCTCAAGTAATCATCGATGATGTCATCAGCGAGTCTACTCTGATCATTGTCCTCAAAAGAGAGTACTTCCAGTGTCAGCAATCCTACTTTGTTGAATGTGAGTTGCTCAAAGAAGGCTTCATTTAAAGTCTGAGTGCCGTTAATCATGTTGTCGATGTCATCCCTGACAGTATTGATATAGTTGGTGCCGCGAATCCGCAGACTGTCAATAAACGTGTACTTCGCAAACACGATATCGTCGTTCAGAGGGCCGAAGTTGTAGTTGGCCAGGTGAAACCATTTCTCATACAAGGAGTTCCAAGCCATCTGCAGATTGCTCAGTTCGGTAACTTCGGAATTACGACAGAAGTTGTCTACAGTGGTTTGGAAATCAACTGCCTGACTGGCGAATGAGGCGGCTGCTGGAATCACTGACTGATCGATCGCATATTCGAGAGCAAGATTCAGGTTTTCAGCCGTCAATTCCGGTGGATCGTTAGGACGACTGCCGCTACAACCACTGAGAATCAGTAGGCAAAGGCAAATTAGGCTTGTATTACGCATAGCGTTTAAACATCGTAAGGTTGAACGGGAATTACCCCGTTGTGAGGAGCAGATGATTGTCCCATCTGACATCGGGGTGTTGGCGCAGCGCTCGATTCTCTTTCAGGGTCCGGGAGTCGAGCAGTCTCATCTGGCCGTTGGAGCTGGTTAGGGCAAAATAACCCTCATCTGCAGTAACTGCGATTCCGCAGACATCATGCAGGCGATGATAACCGAGAAATGTACCGTTATTCAGATTCCAGAACAGAGCAATGCTGCCTTTGGGACTGGTGAATCCAACCACTCTGTTACTATTGTTGATTGCGACGCTGCCAATATAATCGTGCATCTGCATAGTCACAGCTTCAGGTGCTTCAAACAGATGTAGTGAGTTACCGAGGCGATGGCTAGCTGCCAAGGGCACCAGCCGATCGTGAGCAGCTGCGCTTCGTTGAAACTGCATTGCAAAAGCAACTGTATCATCGTCAGCTACATCAAGATGACGAATGCTGGCTTTAGGCTCAGTGACACGGTGAATGGATAACTTCTTACCGGAGGAAGCGTCAATATAGCAGAGGTTCGAGGACATGCTGTCGAGGTTGAGTTTTTTTCTTCCAGTGTCAGGGTGGGTGAGTATGCCACCGTTGGCAACTACCAAGGTCTTTCCATCTTTGAGTAGCTTCAGTTCATGAGGACCAATGCCGTGGCTTGACATTTCAGCCAACAGTTCATAGCTGTTGGCGTCCCGTACGGCAATCAAGCCTCGACCTGTGTCGATCTCAGCTTCAGTGGTGAAGAGAAATTTACCGTCGGGTGAAAAGCAGCCATGACCAAACAGATGTCGGTTGCTCTTACACTCAAACGCCTGCCGGTGGTCTCCACTCTTCAGGTCGACTTCAATCGCTCGTGTGCCGGGTCTTCGCGCAAACATCAGTACCCGATTTGTTGATGGATGCAGGGTCACCGCGTGGCCGCGGAATCCTGAAAGGCTTTGTTTACCGGTGGAGCTACTTTGGTTATACCACCCGATACCATAAGTTTCGGGTCTGTCACCCTGAGCCGAAAGCCAGATATTTCTGTTACCTTGGTTCTGTCTACCTCCTCCGGCTATAAGAGAGGAGGGCATAAGTGCCAGAGCAGCTAGGCCTGAAATCAATTTTCTGCGAGTTAATCCAGTCGTACTATTCATCATTTCTATCCCGCTCAAAGTGATTCCACAAATTTGATCAACAGATCGCGCTGATCCGCCTTGAGGTTAACGAAATTTTGCTTGGCTTTTTGGGCTTCACCTCCATGCCAGATAATCGCCTCTTCAACTGTTCGGGCACGGCCATCGTGCAACAGGTTGTTGCTGCCATTGACTGCTTCACGCAGTCCGACACCCCACAGTGGAGGAGTTCGCCACTCACTGCCAGTGGCCTCATAATCCGGCCGGTCATCGGCAAGGTCAGCTCCCATATCGTGTAGCAGCAGATCTGTGTACGGCCATATTTTCTGTTTCGCGAGGTGAGGCATGCGGGAGGATTCGCCAGTGGTGTAATCGGGGTGGTGACATGCTTGGCAGCCGGTTCGGAAAAACAGTTCCCGACCTGCCAATACGGTTTCACTGTTCCAATTGCTGCGTTTAGGTACACCGATGTTGCGTAGGAAATCGCTCACTAAGTCCAGTAGCTTTGTTGGGATCTCAACACCTTCTTCACCATTACCGTGGGGGGTCTTCAAGCATTGGATCTGTGCCTCGGTACAGGGCTGCTGAGGAAAAATGGAATTGGTGATTCCCACATCGCCGGTAAAGGCTGCTGCGGTAACAATACGCAGGTTATTTGCCCGGTTGGCTTTCAATCCGAATCGTCCCGGTACTGTTTTGGCTTGTTCAAAGTCCCAAACCTGATTCACTCTGCCCGAGATGCCATCGCCGTTTTTGTCCTGTGGATCAGCAAGCGCGTCGATGGCGGATTGTGGTATCAACTCCAGTAGGCCAGTGCCATGGATAGGCGGGGAATTGCGCAAGCTGAAAAGGGTGTTAGAGTCCAATTCTCCATAAGCGAGCTTGGTGATGCGGGGCTTGGGCCAGCGTAGACTGACCACAGTCTGATCGGGATAGGTGAAGGAAGATTTCTGCCAATCGATGTAGATATAGGCCTCAGGTTTCACCTCTTGGCTTTTCAGGCTTACCTTTCTGACCTGACTCACCTGTCTAAGCTGGTGGCTGAGCGCTACCGATTGGGTCTGTAACTGGTCACCGTAAACAGGTTCAGGTACCACTCCTTGTATTTTGTCACTACCGGGTATACTGATGCGAACGAATGGTCCAATCAGTTCTCGATTCGGGCTATCCGGCATCTGGCTGCGACCACCGTTGATATGGCAAAACAGGCAGGTACGCGCGTTGTAGATAGGACCCAGTCCGTCTCGGGCCGTCGTTATCGTGGGGGCACGAACCCAGGGCTGATGAGCCAGGGCCTTGCCAGCGTGAAAATCTGGATGTAACGCCTGAGGGAGATTCTCGGCAGGTAACTGAAAAGAGGCATATGGCCGGGTTGAAACCGAAGTATCACCGCCAGGCAGAGCTTCTGTTGGTGATAGGGTGGGCGCGGAGGGGTTACTGCAACCGCCCATTGTCAGCAACATGGATGAGCCGATGGCTGCACTTACCATTTTTTTCTGAAGAACATACATGATTGGCTATTGAGAATTAAAGAGGCAAAGCCGAGCAACGTCGGCTTTGCTTGGTTACTACCACAAACACATCAACCGAAAGGGTTGATGTGCCTCTGCTCTATGGCTGATCAACACTCAGTGGACGGATCGGTGGTATCACACCCTGAAGCGTCGTCATCGACCACATTGCCCAAGTCCAGTTCATCAGCAAGCTGCTGAATCAACGACGATTGGCTATTCAGGGAGATGATCGCCGGATACATGGGATTGTCACTGGTTTTTGCTTCCGTGATCAGTACATCTACCGGACGCCCAGCACGGGCGGCGGCGTCAATGGCCACATAGGCGGCCTCGGTATCTGTCAGTGCAGCTTCGATGTCACTCTTCAGGGTGGTCAGTCCCGCGTCCTGGAGGTAGTCATCGATGCCGTAGCCATTTACGGCGTTGGTCGTCACATCATCAACCCCATCCAAATCACTGTCATATCCCGCATAGTCACCGTAATAGCTGTTGGAAACGCCTTCTGCATTCAGCCAGATGTCGCGGTGGGTATTGTCAGAGAAGCAGGAGTGCTCATCTTCCTGGGAATTGGCGCTGAATGCGATCTGCATACGCTCACCTGCCAGCTCACCTTCGGAAAGGGTACCCATACCGGTGAGAATCTCGGCGAGTTTCTGCTTGGCTTCGGTTTCATCAGTGACCGAGGTAAAAGCCGTGCGATAGCTGGCGCCTTCAACCCAACCATCTCGGACCTGTTGAAGGTCGGCGATCAGTTTGTCAACCGCTACTTCCATGTACTGATGACGGCGATCCGCTGCATCGTTTGCCTGTGTACTCACGAAGTCGGATAGGGGACGTTGACCTCCTGTGGCCAGGTTCGTGGCGTCATGGGTTTTAACTGCCTGGGTGCGATCTTCAGGCACGGTAATCGTGGCGTTGTTGTTGAGGTCTTGGCCCCAAAGTAGGAATTCGATGGCGTGGTAGCCGGCGATAACATCGTGTTCGTCATCAGCTGTTGCCGTATTCGCCAACAGAGCTGCGTTGATGGTGATGCTGGTATCGCCAATGATATTGTTGGTGTTGTCTGCCTCGGCATCGGCTTCGGTAAGAGCTCCGTTGTTATTGATGCCTACGGCATTTGTGGTGACACCCACCTGATCATCGCCGAAATCATCCGCACTGTTACCGGTATCCACATTGACATAGTCGATCAGGGCTTCACCAAGAGGCCAGGCGTTGATATCACCTTCAGGACCATCTTCGTCGGCGTAGTTGGTGGAGTCGATAGGGCTGAGACGGAATCGGTAAACCTCAGTTTGACCATAGGGTTCGCGGGCTGCCAGCCAGGCATCCTTGGCCGCTTGTAGCGTTGTTTCTGTAGGATCTGCGCGCAGGGCGGTCAGGGCAGATTTCAGTGCCTGAGCGGTAGTGATGGCGTCATTGTAGACGGCCAAGGCGATATCTGCATTGGTCTCAAGTACCTTCGAGACATTTTCAATATTGATCAGTGATGTGGGGGTAGTGTTGTCATCATCATTACTACCGCCGCCACCTCCGCAGGCCGTGATCAGGCTGGCACTAAGTATCGCTGCGGCAAGGGGTTGCAATCTCATTTAGGTACTCCTATGCAAGTCTTAATTTTGGTTACACGTCCAAGATTCCAGATTTCAGGCTGGACTTAGTCGTGCCAGAAAAAGATGGGGGGATCGTAATGCAAATACGAATAATTATCAATAGTGTTTTTATTAACAAAATTTGTATATACTGGTTATTCCCATACTGCAATTGTGCATTTATGAAGCTAGCTGAGATGGTAAATCATTAATTAATATGAAAATTTTAAGTGCCTTATCAAAATTGAGTGTTGGGCTGATCAGCAGCCTGTTGTTTTCCGCCTGTGGTGGTGGAGGCGGGAGTGCCGATTCAACTACCCCTGAACCAGCCTTTGCGAGCAAGGAGGCATTGGGTGAAGCCCTGTTTTCCGATGTGAATTTGTCGGGCAACCGAACTCAGGCCTGTTCAACATGCCACAACCCTGAACGAGCCTTTGTTGATGACCGGCTCGATGCATTTGGTGAGATCGGCGCGGTATCCATGGGCGATGACGGCACCTCATTGGGTGATCGCAATACGCCTACCGCAGCTTATGCTTCGTTTAGTCCTGAGTTTTTTCACGGCACCCGTAATCGTCTCAATAGCGACGCCGGAGCATATGAAGGTTTTATGGGGGGGCAGTTTCTGGATGGACGAGAAGCCAACCTCAAAGGGCAGGCAGGTGGGCCTCCGTTGAATCCGATTGAGATGAACATGCCGGACAAGGCAAGTGTCGTTGAGCGATTGCAGGAGAATGAGGATTATGTCCAGTCCTTCAAGTCACTCTACAATGAGACGATATTTGATGATATCGATGCCGCCTATGAGGCGATGACCGAGAGTATTGCCAAGTTTGAAAAGACTCAAGCTTTTGCCACGTTCGATTCAGACTACGATCGCCATATCAAGGGTGAGTACGATGAATATATCCTCACCAAGGCAGCGCTAGGCAAGGCGCTGTTCTTCTCTCAGGAATTCACCAACTGTGCAACCTGCCATCAGTTACAGCCCAACAGTCATCTTGAAGAGACTTTCTCCAGTTATGAGTATCACAACATTGGCGTACCGGAGAATACCGCTGTTCGTGCGATCAATAATTCTGCAGAAGATTTCGTAGACAATGGACTATTGGACAACACGACAGAATCAGCCGATCAGGGTAAATTCAAGGTGCCAACGCTACGTAATGTGGCAGTCACTGAACCCTATATGCACAATGGTGTGTTTCGTGACCTGAAAACAGTGATTTTATTCTACGACCAGTTCAACAATGAGGAACGCAGCCTGAACCCTGAAACGGGCACAGCCTGGGCTGATCCGGAAGTCCCGGGTACTGTGAACCATGATGAACTCGCGGCTCCAGCCCTAACTGATGATGAAGTAGAGGCTTTGGTCTGTTTTCTGCGTTCTCTTACCGATGCCCGTTATAAGCACCTGATAGAAGAGAAAGGCATTATCTGCGACTGATTTCGCTATGGGTAGTTGCCGGGCTGACTGATATTCAGCCCGGCTACAATCCCGCAGCACAAGTCTGTTTGCGATACCAGGTTCGATAAGCTGATAACAACGGTATCAAAGCTACTCGGGTGCCCGGTCAATAGTGGGCGCCACACGAACCAGATATTCCTGAGGAAGATTCACGCTTTGTTCAGACGAATGGTATTGCGATTTGATCTGTTTAAGCAGAAAGAGATCAAACAAGCCGATCAACACAATCAGAATTACCAGCGGAGAGAGCAAGTTGAATAAAAGTTTCATACCATTTACCTCATTGTAAATGAAATAGATCTGTCCATATCGCTGGGGAGGGAGCCTGGCTAAACCATGTAATGCAAATGATAATCAATAACAACTAGCTCTTCAACTTGTTTTTGAGAGATTCTGGTTCTGTTCGACCGCCTGTTAACTGCGGTTTGCAATGGTTGAGATATCGCCTGATTGATTGGAGGGGGTTCTCCTGAGACTGCCATCAATGCTGTATATAGATATTGAGTTGCAGCTTGAAAGGGTATTGGTTACGAACTAAGTCGCTGAACGGATTTGTTGAGAGGTTATTAACCCTTCGTCTGATGAGTTATAATTTTTCAAACAAATCAATTCATAGGTTGTCCGATGAAATCTTGTCAACCCGGTATCCTCGCTGAGGTACCTCAACTTGCCCGTTACCTTTCATTCACCATGAAACCTGATGTGGATAGAGACACTATCAGCAGACTGCTTCAGGACAAACTTAACCATGATAGTTGTGTTGTGGGATTTGGTAACGAACTACTCATGGCGCTCGGAATTAGTTTGCAAGGCATGAGACCGTTTCCAGTGCAATGTGGTCCATCATTTACCGTACCCTCAACGCAATCTGCGCTATGGATATGGTTGAGAGGTGATGATCGAGGTGATCTTTTACAACTCAGTCGGGTGTTGGCTCAGGATTTGAGCGAAGCCTTTGTGCTACATAAGGTAATCGATGCATTTCAATATCGAGACAGCAGGGATCTGACTGGTTATGTAGATGGCACCGAGAATCCACAAGATGAGGAGGCTGTGCAAGCGGGGATTGTTCAGGGCGCAGAACAGGGCATGGACGGCTCCAGTTTCGTTGCAGTACAGCAATGGGTACACGATCTGGATCATTTCCAATCACTTCCACAAGAGGAAAGGGATAATATCATCGGTCGCAGATTCAGCGACAATGAAGAGATCGAGGAGGCTCCTCCATCCGCGCATGTCAAACGCACGGCTCAGGAAGATTTTGAACCGGAAGCCTTTGTTCTGCGTCGCTCCATGCCCTGGGCTGACGAGCATCAGGCTGGCTTGGTATTTGTCGCCTTTGGTCACTCCTTCAACGCATTCGAAGCATTGTTAAATCGTATGACAGGCAAGGACGATGGGATCTGTGATGCCTTATTTCGCTTTTCACAACCAGTCAGTGGCAGTTATTATTGGTGCCCTCCGGTTAAGAATGGACGCTTAGATCTGAATTTGTTGGGATTATAGTCCTGCTAAGTAAGCGTTATTCAATGCGAGATAGAGCGGTTCAGGAATAACTCGTAGGCAGAGAGTAGTTGATACTTTTGCGCATCATACCTGGTGTAATGCCATAGGTTTTTTTAAAAGCCGCAATAAATTTGCTGACATTCTCATACCCCGCATCGTAGGCAATCTCTGCAATACTCATGTCGTTTTTGCGAAGTTGTTGGGCTGCAAGCTGCATACGTTGCTCTGTTACTGTTTTGAAAATGGTGCTGTTGAAAACGGCTTTGAATCCTTTTTTCAGTTTGTCTTCGTTCATGCCTACCGTTTTAGCCAGCTGAGATATGGTTGGTGGCTCCCGTAGATCCTTTAATAATAGTTTGCGAGCAGTCAATAACTGATTCCGGTCTCTATCTGATAGGTTAACCGTGATCGCCTTATGTTTCGCACAGATTGATTCCAGCAAGGAGATCAGCAACTCTCCTGCAATACTATCGAAGTAGAGCTGTTCCAAGCTGCCGCGATAGGGATTTGTAATCAGCTTATTGATCAAGTGATATTGCATCGGTGAGATAGTTGCGTTGGCCAATATACTCATGCCGTTAGATACCTGTACCAGCCGATCGACTAGATCAGGACGATCAAGTTCTATGAAATACTGCCCCAAATGTTGTTCAGATAAAAAAAATGAGAAGGATTTTACTTCTTGGTTTGCAGACATCATGGTGCGTAATTTTACACCTGCCTTGGTATATCCAAGGGAGATCGTACTGGCGGGAAAATGGTATGTAGAAGTGGAAGAGCCCATATCGAAAATGACACTCTCACCCAAGTTGAGACTGACAAAAAAGCCTGAATCCAATACTTCCTCTGTCAGAGAAATATCCTGATTAAAGCTCAGTTTCATGGCAGAGAAGGTAGTGACGCCAAATTTGCGGATATTCAACTGACCCTTACCGAAACGGCTCGGCAAGCTCAGTTTCACGGCAGCATTTAAGGGATCAGGGTCGACGTGCACTTGATGAAATGCACTATAAAAATCTGCAATCTGTTCACGAATTGCCTCAGTAATATCGGTCATCTGCAACTGGTATGACATAACTCTTCCATTTGGATCACAAATTCTTCCTATAGGGCTATCGCACGGTGCAACGACTCAAATAGACTAACGCCATTATATGATAATGATTATTATTTAGATATAGGTTAGCGGTACTTTGTTTGTGTGGTGTCAAGTGGTTGTATTAAAAAGAATTATTTTTGTTGCGCTGATAGGCTTCAGTGCTCATTCGATAGCTGACAAAGCAAATCCTAGGGATGAAGGTGAAGAAAAAAGCACCCGGCAGATCCAGGAGGAGAAGCAGAATCTGGGCGATCTGACTGTCGAGGATCGGAGTGTGGAAATGGAGCTGCTCCACTCATCCATGCCGGTATCTGTGATCGATGCGGAACGGTTTCATGGCAGAAACATCAGCCTCAACGAGGTGCTGAAACGGGTTGCCGGAGTGAGGCTGTCACAGGAGGGCGGCCTTGGAAGTCGCGCCACTCTGGCGATACACGGGCTTGAAGGCAAGCGAGTTAAGATCTTTATCGATGGCAATCCGCTCAATGCGCCGGACGGTACCCTTGGCATCAACGATATTCCCATTCAACTGGTGGAACGGATCGAGATCTACAAGGGTGTGGTTCCGGCAAGATTCGGCGGTGATGCCCTCGGGGGCGCGGTCAATGTGGTGACCCGGGATTTTCACGGCAGTTGGGTCGATGCCACCCTGTCCACCGGTTCGTACGATACCCAACGATTCACCGGCATCCTCACCAAATATTGGGAAGAGGAAAAGGTCGAGGTTGGTATCGGTGGTTTCTACAACCATGCGGCCAACGACTACATTATGAACTCACCCTATACCGAGGGACTGAAGATCCGTCGTGATCACGATGAGTATGAATCCTACATCTATGCCTTTGCCGGTAAAGTGGAGGATCGCTGGTTCGATGAAATTGGCTGGGAGCTGGTGCATTTTGAATCCACCCAGGAGATCCAGGGCATTCAGCAGAATATTCAAGAGGCTGAGAACCGGAGCGATTTCAACTTTCTTGGCCTCTCATTTGAAAAAGCGGATATGTTCGTCGACGGTCTGCAGTTCGATTACGACTACGGCAGACCGGAGCTGAATCTTCACTACGTCGACAAGGCCACCACCTGCTACAACTTCGATGGCTCGGAACGTCCCTGTCCCGGTCTGGGAGGGGAGATCACCGGCGTGCCTCACGACTCGTCGGATGAACAGAATGAAAACCGCCACGATCTGAATCTGAACTACACCATCAACCGGGATCATGCGGTCAATTTCCACTGGAACTATCTGTTCTCGGAATACAAACCCAGTGATGATGTCGCCAGTGCAGCCTTGGGCTATGACATCGGTGACTTCCCCTCAGAGAAGACCAACCAGGTCTCCACCCTGAGCTTGGAATCCTCTTTTCTCGACGATACGGTGGTGACCGATGTCGGTCTGAAACAGTACGACTACGATTATTCCATTACCGCTCAGGAGCGTTCCCTCTCGGGTACGCCACAACAGACCAGTAATGACGGCAGTGAGAATGGCTATTATGTCTCGGCACGTTATTCGCCAATGCCGGATCTCTATCTTAAGGCATCTTATGAGCATGCCTATCGTCTGCCTGATACCACCGAGGCCTTTGGTGACGGGGTCAGCATCATCTCCTCTCCGGACATCATGCCGGAAGAGGGTGACAACCTGAATCTTGGCATATTGTTCGACCGATTCGATTTCTTCGGTATGCCCTGGTTGAAAGTGGAGGCCAACTATTTTCATCGTGACATCAGCAATATGATCAAGCTGGTGCCGAGCAATCGCGCCTCCCAGTATGTCAACCTGGGTGAAATTGAGGTGGAGGGCTATGAGTTCGAGGTCAAAGCCGACATTACCGATCAATGGTATCTCTATTTCAACTTTACGGATCAGGAGCTGACCGATCAGCAGAAGTATCTGATCGGTACCAATTCGACACCCAACCCGACCTACGGTCTGGATGTGCCTAACGTACCGAATCAATACGCCAATCTCGGATTCGAATATAAATTGCTCGGACTGCTGCGTGATGACGCGATGCTGAAACTTTTCTGGGAAACCAACTGGGTCGATGAATACTACTACGGTTGGAAATTGAGCCGCTTCCAGGACCGAAAGATCGATGCTCAGACCTCTCATACCGCCGGCTTCGAGTACTCCTTCCAGAACGACGAAATTATCCTCGGTTTCGAGGTGAGGAATCTCACCGACGAGGAGATCACAGACGTTTTCAACTATCCGTTGATGGGACGGACCTACAATCTGAACCTGCGTTACACCTGGTTCCAATAGCGGATTGTTCCCATCTCCAAGCGTCATCATTAACTGATCAAGGTATTCACTATGGCAGATCTTAAACAGCATTCATTAACCCTCAGCGCCGTGTTGTCGCTGGTATTGTCCGCATGCGGCGGCGGAGGTGGGGGTGGTGATAACAACACTTCCAACACCACAACTTCTGAGCCTGACATGGTGATCATGAATCGGATCGATGATGCGACCGGTTTTATGGTCGCCTTTAACGGAGGTACGGCCAGTCATGTGGACAATGCCAACGGGGTTGAGCTGAATCCAGCCACCGGCATCCAAATTCACAACGGCATGGTTTATACGGTCGGCTCCCTCTATTCGGACGATGTGGTCAAATACTCCCTGAACGGCAATGTGTTCACCAAGGAAGGGGAATTTAGCACCGGAGAGGGTGCTCGAGCTGGTTCACTGATCTTCGTCAATGACAACAAGGCCTACGCGGTTACCTATCACAGTTCGGATCTGTTGATATTCGATCCCCAGACCATGACTGTAACCGGCGCCATCGATTTGAGTGAATACGCCCTGGGTGAGGGGGATACCAATCCCAACGCAACCGGTGGCGTTATTCGCGACGGCAAGCTCTACCTGGGTCTGGCTCAGATCGACACACTGCAAACCTTCAGGTGCCAGGCCGGTGCCTCGTTGATTATCATCGATGTGGCCACCGATGTGGTGGATAAGCATATTCAAGACGATCGGGCCTGTTTTAGCGGTACTTTGGAACCCAATGCCGGCATCATCATGGACGAGCTTGGTGATATCTATGTCAACAATTATGGATCGTACGGTTACTATCCCGGTCTGCAGGCGGGCTATCTGCGTATCAGGAACGGTGCCGATGAGTTCGATCCTGACTACTATTTCTCGATAACCGATCTGCAGCTGCCTGAAGTACCAGGTGAGACCGTCTCCTACTCCTATCGGGACGTGTACGCTGGTGATGGCATCATCTACTCCAACCTGTTCGTTCCTGGCCTGACCAGCAATCCACCTGATTATGCCAACGACAAGAACTACATGGCATACAAGATAGATCTCTATAACCAAACCGTAACGGCAATCGATGTGCCTGCCACTGCTGGCTGGTCGGCAAGCTCCGTCATCTACCAGGAGAAAGTGATGTATGGCCGATCCACCGACGATGGAGCCGGTATGTTCATGCACAATCCAAGCGATGGCACGATGGCTGGTGACCAGACACCATCAATCACCACAGAAGGTTCGCCAGTATGGATGGTAAATCTGTAATTTGAACCCCATTTTATTACCGAACAATGCTCTGTCGCGTTTGGGCGTCAGGGCATTATTAACTTATTACATAGAGTGATTCGATGAGACCTTTGTTTTATAACTCGATACTGTTGCTATCACTATTATTTTCAGGTTCTTGCGGTCCATTGATTGCCGGTCCCCTGGAACAGAGCCGCAAAGCAGTTACCTCGACCAACGCCAAGTTGAAGCAGTCCCAGACTAAGATCGATGGCTTGTACGAAGAGACCATGAGCCTGCTGGATCAGTACAAGACCACGATTCAGGAGGGGGACAGCTACGAAACCTATAACGGTCAGCTTTCACAGGTAGTCAAATCCCAATTAGAGGAACTGGCCTCCTTGGACAAACAGATCGAAGAGATCGAGGTCACCAGTCGCTCAATCATGCCGTTGATGGGGGAGATGATAGAGACCCTTGAGAACTTTATCGCCCAGGATCTGCCCTTCCTGCCCGAGGAGCGTGCACATCGGCTCACCAATCTGAAGGATCTCATGATCAGAGCGGATATCAGTGTGGCACAAAAATTCCGCAAGATACTCGAGGCCTATCAGATCGAGATCGAATACGGTAAAACCCTCGAAGCCTATGAAGGTATGATCGGCGAGAAGCGAGTCAACTTTCTCAAGCTGGGCCGGGTGGCCTTCTTCTACCAGTCCCTCGACAAATCCAACGCCGGAGTATGGAACAAGCACCAGGGCGCCTGGCAAGCCGTGGAGGATTGGGAAGTCAAACAGTCGATCACCATGGGCATGAAGATAGCGCGAAAGCAACATGCGCCGGAACTGCTCACCGTGATGGCCAGTAAAGTGGAGGCGATGCAATGAGAATCGTGTTGGCAATAGTTGGCTTGCTGATTTTTTCCACCGCTCAGGCAGACAGTTTTGACGAACTGCTCAACAGCATCAAACAGCAGACCAGGCAGGAGTTGGTCGAGTCTCAGCAGCGGGTAAAACGCTTCAAGCAGGAGAAGCAAAACCAGGCGGTGCTACTGGCGGAAGCCAAGAGCAGACTCAATACCCTGGTGGCGGAAAACCAACGCCTGCTGACAGAGTTGGACAGCAACGAGCTGCTGCTGTCACAGAAAGAGGAGGCCCTGCAGCGTAAGATCGGCGACTTGGGTGAGATGTTTGGGGCAGTGCGTCAGGTAGCAGGAGAGCTTAAAGCGGAATTTGACAACTCGCTCAACTCGGTGCAATACCCGGATCGTAGTCAGTTTATCGATAGCTTGGCCCAGAGCAAGGAGCTGCCGGATGTGAAGACCCTGGAACAGCTCTGGTATGTGATGCTGCAGGAGATGGGAGAGACGGGCAAGACTCGCTCTTTTAACACAGATGTGACCCAGCGGGATGGTACCACTGCTGCTAAAGATGTGGTGCGTATCGGCTCCTATGCGGCTCTGTCCGGTGGTGAATACCTGCAGTACAGCGCTGAAACCAACACCCTGTCGAACCTGCAGCGGCAGCCGGGGAGCCATTTCCTTGAAATGGCTGAGGCGTTCACCGGCAACGGTGATGATCTGGTGAAAATCATGATCGATCCCACCCGGGGACAGTTGCTGAGTATGCTGACTCGCAAACCCAATTTGTGGGAGCGTATCCAGCAGGGTGGAATCATCGGTTACATCATCCTCTCACTGGGTGCAATTGGTTTACTGATTGCTTTGATGCGCTACATCTATCTGAGTCTGGTCTCATCGAAAATCAGTGCCCAGACGAAAAAGCTTGCCGAACCGGTAGCCAACAATCCTCTGGGCAGGGTTGCCTTGGTCTATCGGGAGAACAAGGCCAAGCCCTTGCAGGAGCGGGAGATTGCGCTGGAGGAGGCGATGCTCAAAGAGGTGCCGGTGATCGAACGCTACAACGGCCTGATCAAACTGCTGGCGGCGGTGGCGCCCCTACTGGGTCTGCTGGGAACCGTAATCGGTATGATCATCACCTTCCAGACCATCACACTGTTCGGTACCAGCGATCCGAAACTCATGGCAGGGGGTATCTCCACCGCGCTGGTGACAACGGTGCTGGGTTTGAGTGTGGCGATCCCACTGCTGTTTGCCTACACCTTTATCACTTCAAAATCGAAGCAGATCATCGATGTGGTGGAGCACCAGAGTGTAGGCCTGATCGCCAGGGAAGCCTAAGATGCACAGCATTCAAGTGATCCATTCCGTCACCGAGTTCCTCGATCAGGGCGGGGTGGTATTGTATGCCATTGCCAGTGCCGCACTGCTGCTTTGGTTCCTGATCTTCGAACGACTGATCTACATCCACTTCCGGGCTGTTCATGATCTGGATCAGTATATGAAGATCTGGCATAAAAACTTGCACAAGCAAGATGCCGGCAAAATCCGCGAGTCGCTGCAAAACGCCTATACCCACAAGTTATACATCACCTTGCCATTGATACAAACACTGGTACGGGTCACCCCGTTGCTCGGGCTGTTTGGTACGGTCTCCGGCATGATTGAAATATTTGATGTCATTGCGCAATTGGGAACAGGCGATGCTCGGGCCATGGCTGACGGAATCTCAATGGCTACATTGCCCACTATGACAGGAATGGCAGTGGCAATTATCGGTCTATTCATGTTGCGTTATGTGGAGTCCTCCGGTAACCGCAAGTTGACTAAACTCAACGACGGTCTCAAAGAGGCTCACCGTCGTAACATGATGCAACAGCAATTGCCTTAGGGGGCGTTTATGAAACGAATTCACAGAAACCCTGAAGACGGCAATATTGACCTGACACCGATGCTGGATGTGGTCTTTATCCTGTTGATATTTTTCATCGTCACAACCTCCTTCGTACGCGAGACCGGAGTCGATATCAATCGACCCTCTGCCGCCACTGCCGAGAAAAAGTCGAAAGGCAACATACTGATCGCCATCAAACCCAATGGGGATATCTGGATCGATAACCGTAACATCGACATCAGAGCGATACGTGCCAATATCCAATCTCTTAAGGCCCGTTTTCCCCAAAGCTCGGTGATCATCCAGTCCGACCAGGATGCCCGCACCGGCACGTTGGTCAAAGTGATGGATCAGATCCGTCTCGCCGGGGTTCAGAATATCTCCATCGCCGCATCGGTCGACTCGAGGTGATCCTGTGCATTGTTCATCTAACCATTACCATTTACTGGCGTTAGTATTTCAAGAAAACCTCATGACTGTCGGCCAGGAACGAAAAAGGAACCTGTACGCATGATGAGAGTAGTGACCAGTTTCATTGCCGCAATGGTGTTCACAACCCTTTTCTTCCTGGTTTTAAAAGCGACCATCGAAGTGCGCCAGAGTGGCCATATCAGTGATGACAATCTGAAAGTCATCGATTTCGTTCGGCTGAAGAAAGAGAATCTGTTGACCAAGAAAGAGCGGGTCAAACCGAAAAAGCCGGAGCCGAAAAAGCAACCGCCGAAACCCAAGGTCAAGATCCCCAAGCCTAAGCAGCCCAAAGTGGCATCAAAACCGGTAAAGCCTCTGGATCTGAATATGCCTTTGGATCTCTCTGCGAGCAGTGCCTTGGGTGATGCTCTGGTGTCCGGCTATGGTGAGCGGGCAGTGAATGGCAATGTGATTCCTCTGGTGAGGATCGATCCCATCTATCCGAAGCGCGCCAAAATGATGAAGAAAGAGGGCTATGTCAAACTGGAATTCACCATCACCGAATTCGGCGGTGTGAAAGATATCAGTGTGGTGGAGTCGGCGCCCGACAGGCTGTTCAACAGTGCCGCCACCCGCGCCCTGATGAAATGGCGTTTCAAGCCAAAGATCGAGAACAACCAGGCGTTGGAACAGCGCGCCATGGTGCAGATCAATTTTAAACTGGACCGATAACCGATGAGACGAAGAATCTGGGGTCTGACATTGGTGTTGTTGCTGTTCAGCGGTACGCTCGATGCTGACAATAGCAATACCCTGTCGAAATCCGTATTCAACCGCCTCGCCAAGGTGGAAAAGCTGATGGCCGAGCAGGATTTCGATGAGGCCCAGCAGAAACTCGATGCGTTGATTGAGGATCCTCCATCCAGGGCTACGGACAAAGCCTATGTGTTTCACTCCCAGGGAACGTTGTATCTCTATCAGGAGAAGTACAGACAGGCGCGAAGCTTCTATGTGAAAAGCTATAACCTGCAGGCGATGAGTGAAAAGACCACCGCAGCATTGGCGCAAACCCTGGCAAGCCTGGCAATGCACTTTGCTGACTATCGGGAGGCCATCGACTACTTGAAGGTATGTCTCAAGTTCACGGAAGAGCCGCCGCCGAAACAGGTCTATCTGGCCCTGGGTACAGCCTATTATCAGCTCAAGGAGTATGCCGAGGCGGTGAGTCCGCTAGAGACTGCAATGGCGAAATTCAAACCCGACAAATCAGTTCATCTGATGCTGTTCGCCTCCTATTATGAACTGGGCCGTAAACTGAAAGCCGCCGCTGTAATGGAAAAGGTTATCAGCGCCTGGCCGGAGGAGGGGCGCTACTGGCTGCAACTGGCTTCCCTCTATCTTGAACTGAAAAAATATGACAAGTCTCTGGAGATCCTGCAGCTGGCTTTCACCAAGAATCTGCTGCTCAAACAGAGCGAGCTGTTGCAGTATGTCTACACCCTGTATGAAAAAGGGCTGCCATACAAAGCGGCGTCGGTACTCTCCAGGGCTTTGGATAAAGGCTCAGTGGAGAAAAACTACAAAAACCTCTCGCTACTCGCCACCCTCTATGTGGAAGCCCGTGAGGATGACTCGGCACTGCAGGCTTTCAAGACGGTTACCGACTATTCATCCGATGGCAAGGAAGATCTCTACATCGCACAACTCTTTTATGACAAGGAGCGCTTCAAAGACGCCCTTGAGCATGCCAGAACAGCACTCAACAAAGGCGTAAAAAATCCAGGTTCCGCCTATATGTTGATGGCCTCATCCCATATGGAAATGGGTCAAGAGATGCAGGCGAAAACCAACCTCGAGAAAGCCACAAAATATAAAGCAACCAAAAAGGCGGCCTTACGTTGGCTCTCTCACATGTAGACGATTTTTTAGCGGCTTATAGAGAGTCCTTGCAAACGCTTGATTCTGGGTACGGTGACCCTGAACTATCTCAAGCCGCGGTCGATGATCAGTTTCTCGGACTGGCATTGGATCAGGATAACCAGTCGAATCAGACGGACGAGAGGCTGTCAGGTCGGCTAAAACTTATTGCCGATGACTTTGGTCTTCCGGTCTTAGAGGAGTAGAGCATGAGTAAATCCTGCAAGCATCAGGATCTATTGAAGAACAGTCTGTGCAAAATCAACTACTGCGCCAAGTGTGGCAGTGTGAACCTGATGTTTGGCGCCATGACCTTACATCTGACGCTTGATCAGTTTGAACAGCTGTCGCAGAGTTTCAATCTTGCCATCGAACGTATAAACAGTATCGAGCAGCCACAGGAGCATGAGCACAATAGCCTGGAGTCAATGTTGCATTGATGTTTTTTATCTGAACTACCAATGAAACAGTTTCATCGATTCATTAGTCAATGAGGTAGAGACTTCATGGCCCTGTCAGCTAGATCCATTAAGTACTGGTATCTCATCCACAAGTGGACAAGTCTGTTATGTACGATATTCATACTGATGCTCTGCATAACTGGTTTGCCACTGATTTTTCATGCTGAGATAGACCAACTGACACGGGCTCCGCAAAGGATTGAGGCTGCATTACAGAACAGCTCAAGCCTGGATACCATGGTGATTCGAGCGCAACAGGAAAAACCTGACTGGTACTTGATGTTTCTGAGCTGGGATCAGGATAGTTCCATCATTAATGCAGTACTGGGTCCGAGTATGGCTGCGAACGAAGGGGAGGCGCATTTTGTACTCTTCGACTCGCATAGTGGTGAACGTCTGGCTGCACCACCTCCTAATGAAGGAGTAATGTATTTTTTACTGGATCTTCATGCCAGCCTGTTGTCTGGTCTGCCAGGTAGTCTGTTTCTCGGTTTCATGGGAGTGATCTTTATGGCCTCGTTGGTCTCCGGCGTTGTGCTCTACGCCCCTTTTATGCGGCAGCTACCATTTGCAGTGGTACGTAAAACCCGCAGTGCCAGGATCAAGTGGCTGGATATGCATAATATGGTGGGTATCATCACCCTGACCTGGATCAGTGTGGTGGGAGTAACCGGTGTTGTACTTACCATGGTTACGCCGATCACTGCAATTTGGCAACAGGATCAGTTGGCAGCCTTTAGTGCGCCGTATAAAGGTGTCTCGCCAACAAAGAAGCCTATATCTGTGGATCTTGTCAGAGCTTCAGTACTAGAGCAATTTCCCCAAGCAGAAATTGCATTTATCTCCTTTCCTGGTAGTCCCTATGCCACCCCATATCACTATACAGTGGCCATCCGAGGAGATACTCCGTTAACAGAGAGAATGATCACCATTGCTATGGTCGATGCGCAGACCGGTAGAGTTACTGATGTTGAGCAAACTCCCTGGTATTTGACTGCTATCAATTTTTCAGTTCCCTTACATTTTGGAGATTATGGCGGATTGCCTCTAAAGCTTATTTGGGCATTACTTGATATCGCAGTAATGATTATGTTGGCTTCGGGGCTCTACCTTTGGCTGAAACGAAGTAACAAAAGTGCCGTGCAGGATTCGATCGTATCACAGTAAAACTGGACCTTTTAACTATTCAATGATTCAGCAAATGACAAATCTTTGCCAATCTACCAAGCGTATCTTCCTCTGGCCGTTGCTGATTAACTGTATCAGTTTGCTCGGCCTTGTCTCAGCATTGCTTGGCGATGGCTGGCTCGACTTACTCTCTTGGCTGTCGCTCACTGCAGTGGTACTGCTAATGATACATGCATCATTGTGGGGGAGAGGTATTCGTTGATTTCAAATTCACGACTTCATCATCCTACAGTGCTCAGTACTTATTAATAAGATAAAGACCATTCTAAGCTCCAATCTTTTAACAATAGGATAATAATTTAAGCGCTTACTCTGCACTCATCGAGAAGCTTGAGTACAAAAAAAGAACAAAACATAAATAATAATGATAATCATTTGCGATAATAAATTGAATAGTGCAAAATCCAAAAACATGATCTCCACGCAACCACTGAGTAGGTGATGTGGATCATGTTTGGGTTGTTATATGCAGAGAGGACCGAGTTGATGAGCAAACGATTATTCACTCTTGCCGTATGTATTGGTATGGCAAGCAACACTCTGGCTGATGAGCCTGGGCAAACCGTACCGGAATCAGCTGAAGATCAACCGACTCTCAATTTGCAGAGTGTGGTGGTCAGCGGTGAGAAGCAGGATAGATCCCTGAAAAACACAACCTCCTCGGTCTCGGTGGTCAATGACGAAAAACTCAGATCGACCCAATATCAGACGGTGCGCGATGCCATATCCGATGTACCGAATCTGATTACCGGATCCGGTGTAGTGCCCACGATCCGGGGAATCAGCGGGAATGGGGCTGCCGGTGGTTTCAATGGGGTCAGCGGTGGCGCCAATGCCCGGGTGTCCACCCTGGTGGACGGTGTCGCAATACCATTCCTGGCAGAGTACACCGCCGATTCCGGGTTGTGGGATATCGAACAGATTGAAGTCTACCGGGGGCCCCAGTCCACCAACAACGGACGAAACAGTATCGGTGGTGCGATCTACATCCAGACCAAGGATCCAAGCTTCGACTGGGATAGCGCTATCCGCCTGGGTTATCGCAATGAGGACCGTTACTTGGATCAGGCGGTAATGTTATCCGGTCCGATTATCGAGGATAAGCTGGCCATTCGTATCAGTGGCCAGTATCTGAATGCACAAACCACCACCAATAACGAAGAGTACGAAACCAACCCGGCGGATTTTGATCTGAACGAACTTGAGACTACCAAGGGACGGATCAAGCTGCTTTGGTTACCCATGGATAATCTGGAGGCCCTGTTCACATACTCAGTCAATGAAGAGGAAGGGGATACCGCGAGGCGCTATTATGAACTGGCACAGCCCTACGAATACAACAAGATATTTGTCAACGACACCAAGACTGAACACGACATCGCCAGTTTAAAACTGGATTATCATCTGAGTGACAATCTCTCTTTCGATATCCTGCTGGCGAATATGGACTATGAGTATGGTTTCGAGACGTACAAACCTACTGTCGAGGCGCAGCAGGACATCCGGATCGAAGAGGGAAACAACACCATCGATGCCAAGTTGAACTTTGGTAAAATGAATCCCACCCTGAATGGTTTTCTCGGTTTTGCCTACTATGACCGTGAACAGGACATCCTGAGTACCGGTGCATTCACCTATAATGGCAATGACGAAACGGACACAAAAGCTGTATACGGTGAGATCAACTACGGGGTGCTGGAACGTTTCACCTTGACCGGCGGTATGCGTTATCAGGATGAATCGCAAAAACGGCGCTTCAGATTTCCGCCAAATTTACCTGACTACTCCTACTTGGATGAGTCGAATTCCATTTTCTTGCCGAAATTGGTCCTGCAATATGATGTCACCGATCAAACCCGAGTGGCTCTGAGTGCACGCAAAGGATACAACTCCGCCGGTGGCGCATTGAATTTCTTCACACGCGAGTATTACTACTACGACGAAGAGACCGTCAACACCTATGAGTTCAGCACCCACAGCGATCTGTCCAACGGCGCGGTGGTGCTGAGAACTAACCTTTTCTATAACGACTATGACGGTTATCAGGCACAGAACTCTTCCCGCACCATCATCAACGTGGACCAGGCTGTCACCTATGGTGCAGAGATCGAGGCAACCGCCTTTGCCACCAGTGATCTGTTGTTGAATCTGGGCATCGGTTTATTGAAAACGGAAGTCAAGGATGGTGGGGATGACTTTCCCGGCATCGATGGCAATGAGCTCAACTACGCACCCAGAACCACCGCTACGTTTGGCGCTACCTACTATATTACCGAAGGGTTCGATATCGGCGGAAGTCTGCAATATGTGGGCGGTTACTATGGCGATGTGGAGAATACCGATGAGCGGGAGATCGGAGGTTACTCTTTAGTGGATATGTCAACCAATTACGAGACTGGGTCCTGGCTGATATCCGCTTACATCAATAACCTTACCGATAAACAGGCGGAACGGGTAAAAGAGCCTGTTGGGCGCAGTTATCCACTGGGCTTCGCCGATATTGTTGAAGGCCGACATGCCGGTGTCTCCGCTACCTATTCGTTTTTCTAAGTAACTTGGTGATTTCGATCTGAGCCATCGATCGAGGCTGGTTCGGATCGACTCTTCAACGGTGAAGGTGATTAGCATAGTTTCATGGTACTCGGTTTACTGATATCGCTGTCTGGTTTTCTCTGTCTCTATCTGGCTTCGCCAAATCAACTATGGCTGAACAAACCCTGGGGATTGAGAGCTGCTCCGCTGATTGGACTCATTTTGATCTGCAGTGGCCTCTACCTGCTGGCACAACCGCTCTCCCTGTTGGCCGCGATCTTCACACTATCGCACTGGGTGATGTTGCTGGCTGTTCTCAGTCCTTACCTAGGTGCCCTGTTACGCAACCGGAAGAAAACCGTATGAGTGTCAGGATACAACGGGACTGGTGGTCGAAGAGTCTCGCCGGTGTGCTGTTGGGGTTGATCCTCGGTCTGGTTTGCAGTGCGCTTTTCATGCAATTTGCCGAAGTGGAGCCTGCTAGCGTCAAGGTTCAGCTGGCGATGTGGATGGTGGCGCCGATCTGGCTGGCTGTGGCAAGCGGTAGCTATCTGTTTCAGACCGGTAAGCAGGCCTGGGTATGGCTTTGCGGAATCAATCTTATCCTGGTCGGCCTCTATTTGGCAGCCAGCAAACTTTAACGGCCCTAGAACTATGAATACGGATCTCATTCGCGTCTATAAGTCGGTACACACCTGGACCGGAATCCTCTCGGGGCTGGCGCTGTTCATCGCCTTTTATGCCGGCGCGATTACGGTATTCAAAGAACCCCTGGTACGTTGGGCATCACCGCCTGGGCTAGGGCAGGTTGAAGCGGTCTCCCTGGAGGAGGCATCAGACTTAGTGGTGAAAACTCTCACAGCCCATCCTGAGGCCGGCAAGGATCTGCGCCTGCATCTGAAGCCTGCGGAACATTTGAGCAGTCGTGTCAGTTGGCAACTGCGGGATCAGAGCAGTGATGATCACGGCAGCCATGATAGCCACCATTTCACTGCCACCCTGGATCAAGACGGGGAGCTGATTACAAGGGAGGCTCATCCTTCTCAGCTGGGCGAGTTTATCGATACCCTGCACCGGGTGGTAGGACTGCCCTTCGACAGTGAGCCCAATCGCTGGATCATGGGGGTGATTGCCTCGCTCTATGTGGTTGCCCTGGTTTCCGGTGTGATTATCCTGCTGCCAACTCTGGTAAAGGATCTCTTCGCCCTGCGACTGGGTAAAAATCTGAAGCGCATGTGGCTCGATGCCCACAATGTGGTCGGCATTGTCAGTCTGCCGATGCACCTGCTGATGGCGCTCACCGCGGTGGTGTTTGCCTTTCATGATCCGATCTATATCGTACAGGACAAACTGATACATGAAGGCGGTCTGCGACAGGCCTTCCAGTCAGGTTTGCCTGGTGCCGCGCCGGACCAACCCACCGATCCGGTGAAAATGTTGCCGGCAACTGAAATGATTGCCAGGGTGCAGGCCCTTTCACCCACATTCGAACCCTATATGCTGCAGTATGTGGGCGTAACAACCCCACGTGCTCAAGTCAGGGTCTGGGGGCGTGATGAACACACCATCGTAGCCCGGGCATGGGGCGGTTTCGCACCGGTCAATCCCTATACCGGCGAGGTGATGTCATTGGAGTATATGCCGGTACTGCAGAGCGAGGCGTCCGCAACCCTCAGCAGTTTCTTCTCACTGCACTTCGCCAGCTATGGGGGAGATACGGTGCGCTGGATCTATTTCCTGCTGGCGCTGGCAGGGGCCTGGCTGTTTTATACCGGGAACCTGTTATGGGTGGAGAGCCGTCGCCGAAAACAGAAAAGAGACGGTCAGTCACCCTTGCCCGGGCAACGCCGGGATACCCTGATTATGGCGGCGCTGACTGTCGGTATCTGTCTTGGCAGTGTGAGCGGCATATCTGTCACCATCGCTGCGGCAAAATGGCTGAATGGGTATGGTGAGTTACTCGCAGATTGGCACAGATATATCTACTATCTGATTTTCTTTGCAAGTATTCTATGGTCTCTGCTACGTGGCGCTGCCCGTGCATCTGTCGAACTATTGTGGCTGGCCGGCCTAACCACCTTGCTGATTCCACTGACCTCGATGCTCGGTGTGACTCTGCCATCCCTGGGGATTTGGTCGCATCCCGCCACAGCGACTTTGGCCGTGGATATCACTGCGTTGGCCGGTGGTTTGGGCTTTCTCTGGATGGCCCGGATCACGGCCAGGAGAGTCTATCATGGCCAACCCCTGGACACGCTTTGGTCGCTCCGCACTGTAAATGATTCAAGTACTGCAAACAGTAAAATTATCGTGGGTAAGTAGCCTTGCAATACAAATGATAATCGTTATCATATGGAGGGTAACAGCAACCCACGCTTCCCAGGCTAGGCAGCCAAGCAATTCCGGATAGAACGCAGTCTGGTAATAACAGTTTGATTTAACTGCTCTCACCCTGTCAGTCATTGGGCCCTCTCTTTGATGCCTGGACAGGAGGGGGGCCAGGTGTATCGACAGACAGTGATCCTGCAAAATCCGGTTAGCCGTTTATCCCTTTTTACAATGTTTTGTTGGTAATGAAAGTGGATATAACCCGAATGCTGAACTGTGTGGCTATACAAGTGATGTGCCATACACTTGAAGGAGTCTGCCATGGATCTACATGCTTTTCCTGTCGCCCCTGTCACCCATAAAGACATTAAGCAGGCTTGGTTGGAAGCGCAATCAGAACTGATCAAAACCGCCAGCTATCTGGTGGCAGAGTCTTATGAGATGACTGAAGCAGAAGTGGTCGCCAGCGGTTGTGGTAGATTTGTGACTCGCTTGTGGGGTGATTGGCGGGAGCTGTTGAACAGTCTCAACGCACTTGGGCCATTAAAGGTGCAAATAAGAAATGGACAAATTTTGCATGAAGTGGTTATGGATTTCGCCAATCCTTTGTCTGTGTTGGATAAACGCCTACTTTTCAGGGATGACAAAATTAGTCTCAAATTGGAAATCAACCGCTTACAGTTAGCTTTTCTGATCGACGAGACATTTCTCGGCAGCCAACAGCTCAGTATCTGTTTTTTTGACTTGGACGGAAGTCCCGTGATGAGAGTTGTCATTTCGACAGAATCCCAGAGCCTCTGTATGTCTCTACTCAAACGGTTTTTTCATCCTAACCAGTCACCAGAGCAACCCGTAATACACTTGGGCAAATTATTACCAGAGCCTAGTTGGCCTGCCAACAATATTGAGCAACTGAGAGATGATTGGAGAAGTCTCTGTACCAGTGAGGGTATTTGGCTGTTGCTGGACCAGTATGGTGTTAACTATCAACGCTTGCTGGATATGTTGGACGCGCCTTTGGTGAGGCCCATACCAAACGGTAGTTTTTGGGTGCTTTTTGAGTTGGGTATGGACAATTTAGTGCCTTTTAAACTCACCTCCCGGAGTAACGGTGCCGTATTGGAATGGGTAGGTACTATAACCCAGGTAGCGCCTAAAGATAATGTTCTCTGTATTAAAGGGGAACGGTCAAAGTTGAGTATTAATATAGAGGAGATTGATGAGGGGAGACTGGTTGAGTTGCCCGGTGCAAACGTTCCTAGCATGGTAGTGTTTTTTAATGCCCGGGGCGAACATCTGTTATCGATTACAATCCCCCAAATGACAAAAGGGCATACCCATATTGGCAGTTGGCGACATATAGTCGATGTACTGGTTACATTAGACAGCTAACTGCTAAGTCATAACTATATATAGCGTAATGGAGGCATCAATGTTTCATGAGTATGAAATACTTTTCAAAGAATCGACGCTTTATTTGAGTTTTTTGATGAGCCGATAGGCAGCCCATCCGGTTTTGGCAATAGATTCTAAATTCGTTTTATTATTATGAGGATAGATCAATGAGTGTATTGGTAGGTCATAAGGCACCGGGATTCACAGCTCCTGCAGTACTTGGTGATGGTTCAATTGTCGAGGATTTCGATTTTATCGACTTTACTGCGAATAAGTATGTCGTTTTATTCTTCTATCCGTTGGATTTCACTTTTGTTTGTCCGTCTGAGTTAATCGCCTTCAATCGTAGATTTGATGATTTTCAAGCCAGAGATGCACAAGTGATTGGTATTTCAGTAGACTCACACTATACCCACAATGCCTGGCGAAACACACCGATTGACAACGGTGGTATTGGTTCTGTTCGTTATCCGTTAGTCGCTGACCTTACCCATTGGATCTGTAAATCATATGATGTGGAAGCTATGGGTGGTGATGTAGCCTTACGGGGCTCATTTCTGATTGATCGCGATGGCATTGTGCGTCATCAAGTGGTCAATGATCTCCCGCTGGGTCGAAACATTGATGAGATGATCCGAATGTTGGATGCGCTGCAGTTCCATGAGATTAATGGCGAAGTCTGCCCAGCCGGTTGGCATCATGGCAATGCCGGCATGAAGGACACACCTGAAGGTGTAGCTGATTATCTACGTCAACACGCTGAAGCACTCTGACCAGGCTGCTCACACCGACTATTAAGCGGCCGGATCATTAAAACTGTGATTCTCTGCCCTTAAAGCATACAGTAGCGAGTTATCGGTTCATGTCAAACAAATCAACTATTGAAGAACTCTTCTGCGCACTACTTTATCTGCTTACACGCCAGTCAAGATTTCCTGACCAGGATCTGTCTCAGGAAATCAATGAGCATTTGAACTGGTTGTCAGATCATCCGCAAGCTTCCGAGTTTCCCCTTTTAAGGAAAACATCCGCTCGGCTGGCGATGTACTGGGAGCCTAACAGTGACATGCAAGAGAAGAATGGACCCGTTCGATTGCGTTTCGGTATACATTGAACTCCTTTGATACAACCCTCAGGAAGTATCTGCTTCACAGGGCTTATTTACAGGCAGCAATGGCAGCCAGCGCCCGTTCAATATGCTCATTCCACTCACAGGCACAAGAGAGACGCATAAAACTCTGATATTTTTCCGTGGCGGAGAAAATCGGTCCGGGAGCAATACTGATACCTTGGGTCAGCAGTTCCCTTGCCATGGCAAAACTCTGCCGGTTATCCGGTAGTTCGACCCAGATGACAAAACCACCCTGAGGCCTGGTGATACGAGTGCCTTCAGGGAATATGCTTTCTACTGCATTGGTCATGCGTTCAACCGCCCGGGCATACTCGCTCCGGGTTTTTCGCAGGTGACGTTCGTACTGTCCATTCTCCAGTAGTTCAGCAACGGCGAGTTGTGGCAGCGTTGGTGTGGCCAGGTTAGTGACAAACTTCAAATATTCCACCTGCTGCTGATATTTTCCAGGGGCAATCCA